>JBGSQB010000221.1:0-22336 GCA_041738285.1 Pseudomonadales bacterium
GCGCGCATCGCATCGAGCAGTCGTTCATCGGGCGCGGGTGTTGGCGCGCCCTTCGAACGTCGGACGTCGCGGTCGGCGGCCATGCGCGCCGCCAGTACCTGCGCATCTGTGAGTTCGTCGTAGCCATTGGCGATCTCGACACCATCGATGACGAGTTCGAAGCGCGCCGCCACGGCGCGACCGTGTGCATCGGTCGTAAGGCGCGCCAGTGCTGCCTGATCTGCCGGGTAGTCCGTCACCAACACGCGACCAGAAACACCACGCAGCGCCTCCGCGGCAAGGAAGTCGAGCATTTCGCGGCGTGACCAGTCCGCCAGCCCATCCGCGCCAAGCGACGATGCCGCAGCCACCAGCGCTTCTTCGGTTGCAGCGAACGGATCAACGCCAACACGTTGCACGAGCGCGCCATAGGTCAGTCGTTGGTACAGCGCCGACCCGAGCAATCGATCCACTAATTCGGTGGTCTCACTCATCAGCGCATCGAGGTCGAACCCAAGCCGGTACCACTCGATCATCGTGAACTCGGGATTGTGAATCCGACCCGATTCGTCCGCTCGGAACACCGGTCCGATGCGAACGACCGAGGGTGCGCCCGCGGCAAGCAGGCGCTTGAGGTGATACTCAGGCGAAGTCTGCAGGTAGCGCGTACCGCCAGCAACGACGACTGCGAGGGAGTCGATCGCCGGATCGGTCACCGTGGCCTGTCCGAGCACCGGCGTGTCAACCTCGATCACAGCGCGCGCCGCGAAGAACGCCCGCACCACACTCAGCGCCGCCGCCCGGCGGCTGAGTGTGTCGATCGACGCCGATGGCCGCCAGGCGTCGTTCAAATCGTTACGCGCGGCTGACGTAGGTGCCGGTGCGCGTATCGATCTTCAGCACATCGCCAATTGAGATGAAGAGCGGCACGCGCACGACCGCGCCGGTCGAAAGTGTTGCGGGCTTGGTACCGCCGGTGGCCGTATCACCTTTGATTCCCGGATCCGTTTGCGTCACTTCGAGGACGATGAAGTTCGGCGGAGAGATCGCGATGGGCGCGTCGTTCCACAGGGTCAGGATGTAGACCTCCTGCTCCTTCAACCACTCGAGCGCATCGCCCACAGCCTTGGCGTCAGCCTGCAGCTGCTCGAAGCTGCCGTCGGTCTTCATGAAGTGCCAGAACTCACCATCCGTGTACAGGTACTCCATGTTGAGGTCGACCACATCGGCGCCGGGGATGGACTCGCCGGATTTGAAGGTGCGCTCCCACATCCGTCCGGTGCGCAGGTTGCGCAGACGAACGCGACTGAATGCCTGACCCTTACCGGGTTTGACGAACTCGTTCTCGACGATCGCGCACGGCTCGCCATCGAGCAGCACCTTCAGGCCGGTTTTGAATTCGCTGGTAGAATAGTTGGCCATACACCTGCCGAAGCAAAAAAGGCGCACATGATACCGCTGTCGCGTGAGCCTGGGCAGTCGATTCCCGTCGATACGCATGCGCCAGACAAGGACTGGATGCGGCAACTGGCGGACGCCATCACCTCGACTGCCGTCCTGCTCGACCATCTGCAACTCGATCAGACAGGCATCGATTACGACCCTGCATTCCCCCTGCGCGTACCGCAGGCGTTCGCGGCCCGCATGCGTCCCGGGGATCCGAACGATCCGCTCCTGCGTCAGGTACTGCCGCTGCTCACCGAACGCATCGCGACTGCCGGCTACAGCGAAGACCCGCTGGCCGAAGCGTCTGCCACCCGCGCACCCGGGTTGATCCACAAGTATGCCCATCGGGCACTGTTGATCGCCGCGCCCGCCTGCGCGGTGCACTGTCGATACTGTTTCCGGCGGCACTTTCCCTACGACGCCCACGCCCTTGGCACCACATTTCCCGGGCTTGCAGCGCTCGAGAATGACCCGACCATCACGGAGGTCATCCTGTCGGGCGGTGATCCGCTGATGCTGAAGGACGCGACGTTCACTCGACTCATCGAACGTCTCGACGGCGTTACTCATCTGCGCAGACTGCGCATTCATACGCGGCTGCCCGTGGTCATACCTGCCCGGGTGACACCAGCGCTGCAGGCGGCGCTCGCAAGCACTCGCCTTGCGACCTGCGTCGTGCTCCACATCAACCACAAGAACGAGATCGGCGGCGACCTGCCGCGGGCGCTTGCCGACCTGCGGGCCACCGGCGCCATGCTGCTCAACCAGAGCGTACTGCTGGCCGGGGTGAACGACGACCTCGATGCGCTGGCCGACCTCTGCGAGGCGCTGTTCGAACAGCATGTGTTGCCGTACTACCTGCACATGCCGGACCGCGTGCAGGGCACTGCCCACTTCGACGTACCGCTGGCACGGGCGCTGCGCCTGATGGATGGACTGGCCCGACGTCTGCCCGGCTATCTGGTGCCGAGGCTTGCCCGGGAAGAACCGGGCGCGGCTTACAAAACCGTGTTGTCCACGACGTGATCTGGCGCTGATTCTGAGGCGATCCTTCACCTATACTTAATCTCGGCCGACACCCTCGATGCTGAGCAATGCCCGTTCTCGATTGCAATCTATCTACGCCCGCCGCCGATACGCCGACGCTGAGCTTCTGCGACTGCGACGCGGCTTCGGTCGCCGAGTGGGTGTCGCAACTGCCGATGGCCAATACCATCGAGGCCTCGGGGCTGCTGCATCGCGCGGTCACCGAGATCGGCCGACTGGTGGTGGACCCCACCACCCGGATCGCGCTGCTGGAAGCCGTTCGTCCGCCACTGCACTACATCTGTGCGCGTCTGGACCGGAACTCGACCCAATCGGCAGGCACTGGCGAAGGCCATGCCCAACTCGCCCAGTCGCTGCAGAGCGAGATGGGCAACTCCTACAAGCAGGCCATCCGCGATCTGCTCGATTGCCAGATCGACAAAGTGGACACCGGCATGGCGGGTCACGGCATCCACCGCGCGATCTCGGATATGTCACGCACCCTGGTGCGCGCGGCGCAGTTCTATTCGACCGTACCCAAACGCACCTGGTACGAACTCAATCACCTGTACCACCTCGCCGAGCGTTTGCAGATCACCGCCGAGTCCTTCGCCGACGAAGAGAATCACAGCGGGGCGCTGCTCTCCATCGCCGACACGTACCTGCGCATCGCCATGTTTGCGACCGCCAAACCCAACCAGTTGCGGCCGCCGCAGCTCGGCATTGTGTTCAATGCGCTCGAGCTGTGGACACCGGAACTGAGCATCGGATCGGTTCGCGACGACACGTTGTTCGTGGTCGATCTCGAAGCCGACCGCCCGCCCGCTTACCGCGATCTGGCAAGCTACAAGGGTGAGGATGTGCGCGGTGTGCGCACGGATGTGCTGGTGTACGCACTGGAGGCCTATCTGGCCGAGATGGCATCGGACATACCGGTGCCGGACTACGTCGACAACGAGTTGCTGCGCCACCTCGTACACTCCTGGGGCGTACTGAAAAAGCGCTCCTTCCGACGCTCACCCGCCAGTGGTCAGCTGAAGGCCTGTGTCGGTCTGCGATCGGTGCACTACTTCGCCTCCGGCGGCGTCGAATTTGCCGATCAGATCGGCACTGCCGAGGCATTGCTCAAGCGCGAGATCAATCCGTTTCTCGACGGCAGCGGCGCGCCGCGCGCCGCGCACCGTCCAACCGACATCTGGAACGATGCTTTCGACGTCAAGGGCGCCCGGATTCCCGAGAATCCCAACATTCTCGATCCAACGCTGATTCTCGTGCGCAACATGAAAAAGCCGAGCCAGGCGCCGGTGGAAGTGCGCTACCCCTGCTATGACGCGCAGATCGTCGACACCAGCCCCGCCGGCTACTGCGTGCACTGGATGTCCGATGTCCATTCCCAGTTGATCAGCGGCGAGATCATCGCCTTGCGCGAACCGCAGGATTCGCGCTGGGTGCTGGCCGTTATCCGTTGGATCAAGCAGCAGGACGCCATTCAGATGGGTGTCGAATTGCTCTCACCACGGGCGATTCCCGTTGCGATCAGGCAGGTACAGAAACGCGGCGGGCCAGGCGAACCACAACGCGCGCTGCTGCTGCCAGCGATCGAGTCGATCGCCCAGCCTGCAATGCTGATCACCCCCCGACTTTCCTTCCGCGAGTCGCAGAAGATTCATATCCAGCGCCAAGGCGTACATGCCACCGCCCAGCTCATGCGGCGTGTGCTGATGACCGAAAGTTTTACCCAGTTCACATTCCGAATGCTGGATGGTTACTTGGAATCGACCGAGATCGCCCTGAACATGGACTCCCTCTGGGAGATGATCGGTGAGGACGAACCCGACGTTCCCAGCAAACGGAAGTAAGTAGGGATACGCCCAACAAAAGGGATTGTGACGCTGATGACCACGCCACCCCTGGTGCGTCTGCTCATCGCCGATTCGTCGGAGAACAGGGCAAACGAGATCGATTCCATACTGCGCAATGCGGGCATCTCCACGCGCCCCGAATATTGCGCGGATCTCGATCAGGCCATCGTCTCTGCCAACGAACGTCCCGTCGATCTCATGTTCTGCAGCGCCGGCTACGATCACCTCGATCACGTGTTGCCCGCGCTGCGCGAACGCCAGCCGGACCTGCCGATCATCGTCATGGACGGCACCGCGGAACCCTCACGCCTGACCAAGGGCATGGCGCTCGGAGCAACCGACGTCGTGTTCGAAGACGACAATGAACGGCTGTTGTACGTGGTGCGCCGCGAATTGAACCACGTCTGTCAGCGCACGCACTTCACTCAAGCCCGCAAGGCGCTGCGTGAGGCCGAGCTGCGCTGCGAATTGCTGCTGTCCAACGCGAGCGCTGCGATCGCCTATGTGCACGAAGGCATGCACATCTATGCCAACGACGACTATATCCGCATCTTCGGCTGCGAAAGCGCCGACGATCTGCTCGGCGTTCCGCTGCTCGACCTGATCGATCCGGACTTTGCCGAACAGTTCAAAGCGCGGATGAAGGACTACCGCGGCGACGATCAAACCAGTTTCGAGTTCGAAGGTCGAACCGTGGACGGCGCGTCGGTGAGAGGCCAGATGACGCTGTCACGCGCCGAGTACGAGGGCGAGACCTGCACCCAGGTGCTGCTGAAATGCGCACCCGTTGCCACTGCCCAACCCGAGCCACCGACGCTCACCCAGCGTACGCAAGCAGAGCACAGCGACGTTACATCCGCATCGCACGCGCGCGCCCACACGAACGGTGATGGTGCAGTCGCCTATAACGAGTCAGCCAGCTTCATCGCCGCGGTCGTCGCCGAGGGCGTCAGTACCGGTTCAATGCTGGTGGTCGAAATCGACGACTTCGATGGTCTGCAGGCTGAACACGGCCTCGAAGCAGTCGAGCATGTGGTGGAAGAGATCGCCGTTACTCTGCGTGCGGAGATCGGCAGTAGCGTCATGGCTCGCATCGCCAATCATCGCTTCGCCATCGCAGCGATGGGCAGCGAGGCCGGTGGCGACATCATGGCCGAAGACATGCGCGATGCAGTCGAAAGCGCGCTGTTCGAGATCGAAGGTAAAACCGTGCGCCGCACACTCACCATCGGTGCCGCAGCGGTCGACGACATCAAGAAACTCAAGGACGCTTTGCACTTGGCGTTTCGCACACTGGTCACGGCACGCACCGCGAACAAGAGCAATTGCGTCGTCTGGCCGACGGCCAAGGTGCTCGAAGCCGACGAAGACGAGGGCAATCTCTCGGCGGAACAGCGCCGCATCCTGCAGCTCGTCAACGATGCAATCGAGAACGACACGTTCGTGTTGCTGTTCCAGCCGATCATCAGTCTGCGCGGCGATGCCGACGAACACTACGAGGTGTTCCTGCGCCTCACCGACGAGAAAGGTCGCCGCCTGCCGCCCGACAAGTTCCTTGATCTGGCGATCGACAACGGCGTTGCCGGCAAGATCGATCGCTGGGTGATCCTGCAGTCGATCAAGCTGCTGAGCGTGCACCGCTCCAAAGGCCACAACACTCGCCTGACGATCAACTTGACCTCGAACAGTCTGACCGACCCCGAGTTCACCCAGTGGCTCGCGGTGGCCATCAAAGCGGCGCGGCTGCCAAGCGATGCGGTGATCTTCCAGATCGCCGAACCCGATGCGGCCACCCACGTGCGCCAGGCACGCGAATTCGTGCTCGGACTGAAGGCGATGCATTGCCGTTCGTCACTGCGTCACTTCGGCACCACCGAAAATTCCTTCGAGACGCTGCGGCACATCGCCGTTGAATTCGTGAAACTCGACGGCGGCCATGTTCGCGACCTCGACGGCGACTCGGCGCGGCGCGACGAACTGACCACGATGATCAAGAAACTGCAGTCCCAGGGTAAGCTCACCGTCATCCCGATGGTCGAAAGCGCGACCGTGCTGTCCGCACTCTGGCAGGCCGGTGCCAACTACATCCAGGGCCATTACCTGCAGGAGCCTTCGACCGAGATGAACTACGACTTCACCGCGGACGATTGATCGGGGGAGATAGGAAATAGGGGACAGTTGACCTATTTCGCGAAGCGACTGCGGCTGCGCAAGCAACCCATCGAAATAGGTCAACTGTCCCCTATTTCCCAACTGTCCCCTATTTCCCGGTCCCCTATTTCTAACTGTCTCCCGCCCCCGTCTCCTCGATGTCGCGATCGCTGAAGCCCATCAGGTAGAGCACCGCATCGAGACCGAAGTTCGAGATGGCGTGACTGGCAGAGGCGCGTACCAGCGGCTTCGGATGGAAGGCAACCCCAAGACCCGCAACCGAGAGCATCGGTAAGTCGTTGGCGCCGTCGCCGATGGCGATGGTCTGCGCCAGCGCAATGCCTTCGGCCTGGCAGATCTGCCGCAACAGGCTCGCCTTGCGTTCGGCATCCACGATCTCACCGGCCACCTCGCCTGTGACAATGCCGTTCTTGATCTCGAGCGCATTGGCATACACGTAATCGATGCTCAACTCCCGCTTCAGCCGCTCACCGACCACGGTGAAGCCGCCCGAGATCACCGCTGTGCGGTAGCCAAAATGGCGTAGCGTGCGGATCAACCGATGTGCGCCGTCGGTCAGCGGCACGCGCTCGCTCACCTTGGCCAGCGCATCGGCCGGCAGGCCGGCGAGCAACTTCACGCGGCGGCGGAAGCTCTCCTTGAAGTCGAGTTCCCCCGCCATCGCCCGCGCCGTGATGGCCGCCACCTCGGCGCCGACGCCTTTGATCAGCGCGAGTTCGTCGATCACCTCGGCCTGAATGAGGGTCGAATCCATGTCGAACGCGACCAGCCGCCGATTGCGGCGATAGACCGTGTCCTGCTGCATGCTGAAATCGAAGGCGAGCGCCGCGGAGGTTTCGAGCAGCGCCGCGCGCAAGACGCGCGGCTGCGCGAGGGTTCCGCGCAGTGACAGTTCGATGCTTGCCCGCGTCGGTGACGTGCGACTCACGTCGGGTCGACCGGACAGTCGTCGAATGCCATCGACACTGAGGCCGTGGCGTTCGACGATGGCAATGACCGACGACAACTGCATCGCGGCGATGTCGTGCGCCAGCAAGGTGATGATGTAGCGGGGTTTGCCGGCGGCGGCGACCCATTCGCGGTAGTCCGGCAACGCGATCGACGACAGCCGCAGCACGGCGCCGAGCGAATCCGCTACCGACGCAAGCTCGCTGTCGAGCGCCGCGCGATTCGCGCCTGCGATGCTCACCATCATGCCGAGGCTCAGCTCGTCGTGGATCACCGCCTCACCGACATCGAGCACGCGGGCTTGATAACGCGCCAAGGTGGATGTCAACATGGCCAGCAACCCGGGCTTGTTCCTCCCCGAAGCACTTATCAACAAGATCTCGCTCGTCACTTCGAGGCGGCCTGACCAAAACGGCGCCGACGCTACCGACTTGGATGATTGACGTCAAACAAACGAATCGGATCATCGAATCGCTGCGCGAACCACGCCGACTGGTGGTGGCCGTGGCGATTGGCGCCGCGCTGATCACCAACGTGCTGATCGGTGTGGCCTGGGCGTGGCAGGCGGACGCCGCTCGAAGCGACCACATTCAGGCGCTGGGCCAGGCCAGCGCCGCGCAACTGGCGACACTGTCGGTCGAGCCACTCATATCGATCGACTCGATGCGGCTCGGCGTCCTCGCGACACGCCTGGCCTCACTGCCGACCGTGCGTCTGGCAGCCGTACACACCCTCGACGATCGCATCGTGGCGCTGGCAGGCAGCGAAGCGCCCGGGGGCGGACATGTGTTCAAGGCAGCAATCGAATTCGAGGGCGAAACCGCAGGCTATGCGCGCGTCGTTCTGGACGATGCTGCCATCAGCGGCGGACTGTCGTTCAGTCCCGTGGTCGCGTTGATGGCGCTCCTTTCGACCGCTGCGTGCGGATTGCTCGCGCATCTGTTGCCGCGAACCGCGATCTGGATGCCTGCAGTGCGCACCGCTCCCGAGCCCCCGGTGGCGGTGAACCAGGAAACCTTTCTGCTGGTCGTGAACCTATTCAACATGAATCGAATCCCCGGCCCCGAACGCCTCGATGCGTTGCGCGAGTGCCGGCAGCGCCTGGATCAGGTCGCGCGCCCGGTGGCAGGCCGGATCATCGAACTTCCTGGTACCGGCTGGCTGGTCGTGTTCAACGTCAACCCGCGCGATGCCGATCACGCGTTCGGTGTCGTGCTGCATTCGCTACTGGCCGCGGAAGTCCTCGACGAGTTCAACGAGGATTGCCACGCAAGCGACCGCCTGGAACTGATTTTTCGATTTGGCCTGCACGACATCGTGGGTGCAGCTTCCGATGCGCAATTGCGGCGCAGCGAGGAACTCGCGGATGCGGTCGTTTTGAGCGCCGTTGCACCCAATGGTTGTATCGCGGCGAGCGAGTCAGTGTTCGAACGCGTCCTTCGCCCGGAACGTCTGATTGCCGACGAACTCACGAATCCCGTGCTGTCGAGTCTGTCGACGACACGCAGTGATGGCTGCGTCGTGATATCGACCACGGCAGACACGTCGCGTCCCGTGCTCGACCGCGCGCTCCATGCCTACCATCAGACCACGACTTCGAGCGTATCGACCTTCTGAAATCCGCGCGGCAGTTTGCGTCCTCGGCGCGCACGCTCACCCAGGTAGTGCTCGACGTCTTTGGCCTTCAGCCGCAGGTGGCGCGCACCCGCATGCACGAGCAGGTCCTCGGACGGCGTCATCACGACACAGGCGATCATCACTTCCGCACCCGACTTGAAGGCGGCTGCAGGAATATTGATCACCTTGTTGCCTTTGCCGCGCGCGAGCTCCGGCAGTTCGGCGAGCGGAAACGCGAGCAAGTGGCCATCGTTGGTCGCCGCGACCACCAGCGCACCTTCGGTTTGCGCGATCAGGCAGGGAGGCAAGGCCAATGCGTCCTTCGGCACGTTGAGCATCGCTTTGCCGGCGCGGTTCTTTGCCACCAGATCATCCAGTCGCGCCACGAATCCGTAGCCGGCGTTCGATGCGAGCAGCACCCGTGACTCCCCGCTGCCCATGACAAGCCCGACGAAGCGTGCGCCGTCCGGCGGGTTGAGCCGGCCGGTGAGCGGTTCGCCCTGACCGCGCGCCGAGGGCAGCGTGTGCGGCGCCACCGAGTAGCTGCGACCGGTCGAATCAACGAAGGCGAGCACATCGTTGCTGCGACCCCGCACCGCCGCCAGGCACTCATCGCCCGTTCGGTAGCTGAGCTCGCGCGGGTTGACGTCGTGCCCTTTGGCCGAGCGCACCCAGCCCTTGGTGGAAAGCACGACCATCACCGGCTCTGTCGACAGCAGATCTTCCTCGGTGAATGCAACCGCGCCATCGACCGCAGTCAACGGTGAGCGGCGTGCATCGCCGTACTTCTGCGCATCGTCGGTAAGTTCTTGTTTGATGAGCTTCTTCAGCTTCGCCTTCGATCCAAGCACCTTGTCGATCGCTTCGCGTTCGCTTTCGAGTTCGTCACGTTCCGATTCGAGCTTGATCTGTTCGAGCCGGGCGAGCTGCCGCAGGCGCAGATCGAGAATGGCGTTGGCCTGCACGTCGGTGAGGCCGAAGCGCGCCATCAACGCATCACGCGGCTTGTCCTCTTCGCGGACGATGCGAATGACTTCGTCGATATTGAGATACGCGATCAGCAGTCCAGCGAGTACGTGTACGCGCTGCTCGATCCGGCTGCGGCGGTGCTCGAGCCGTCGCGTGACCGTTGCCTGACGATACTCGAGCCACTCCGCGAGCAGGTCGCGCAATCCCTTGACCTTCGGCTTGGCGTCCAGACCAATCAGGTTCATGTTCACCCGATAGCTCTTCTCGAGGTCGGTGGTGGCGAACAGGTGGCTCATCATGCGCTCGAGATCCACGCGATTGGACCTGGGAATGAGCACCAGACGGGTCGGCTGCTCGTGATCGGATTCGTCGCGCAAGTCCACCAGCATCGGCAACTTCTTGGCCTGCATCTGGCCCGCGATCTGCTCGAGAATCCGCGCCGGGGAGGCCTGATACGGCAACGCCGTGATCACGACATCGCCGTTCTCGACGGTGTACTGCGCGCGGGTCTTGATACTGCCGCGGCCTTCTTCGTACATCGCGCGGATCTCGCTCACGGGCGTCACGATGGCGGCTTCTGTTGGATAGTCCGGACCCTTGATGTGGGTCATCAGATCCGCAGTCGACGCCTTGGGATCATCGAGCAGGTGAATGCAGGCGCTGACAACCTCGCGCAGATTGTGTGGCGGAATGTCGGTCGCCATGCCCACCGCGATGCCCGTGCTGCCATTGAGCAGCACGACCGGAACGCGGGCGGGCATCAGTGACGGCTCGGTCATGGTGCCATCGAAATTCGGTACGAAATCGACCGTGCCCTGATCCAGTTCCGCCAGCAGCAGATCCGCAAACGGTGACAGGCGCGACTCCGTGTAGCGCATCGCCGCAAATGACTTCGGATCGTCCGGCGCGCCCCAGTTACCCTGACCGTCTACCAGCGGATAGCGATAGGAAAATGGCTGCGCCATCAGCACCATCGCTTCATAGCAGGCGCTGTCGCCGTGGGGGTGAAACTTGCCGAGCACGTCGCCCACGGTGCGGGCGGACTTCACGTACTTGGCCGTGGCATTGAGGCCCAGTTCGGACATCGCGTAAACGATGCGCCGCTGCACCGGTTTCAAGCCGTCGCCGATGTGCGGCAACGCGCGATCGTTGATGACGTACATCGAGTACTCGAGGTACGCCTTCTCGGTATAGGTGTGCAGCGCGACGCGTTCGATGTCGCCCGTGGTGTTTCCGTCTGAACTCATGTCTCGTCCCGGTTAGCCGAACGTCTAGTTGACTACAGCGGCCTGATCGCCCTTTCGCTCCAGCCATTCGCGTCGATCGCCGGCGCGCTTCTTGGCAAGCAACATATCCATGATGGCTGCGGACTCCTCAGGTTGATCGAGTGACAGCTGCACGAGGCGCCGCGTGTTGGGGTCCATGGTCGTTTCGCGCAATTGAATGGGGTTCATCTCGCCGAGGCCCTTGAATCGCTGCACGCTGACGGCGCCGCGTTTCTTCTCGGCGGCAATGCGGTCGAGCACGCCCTCCTTTTCCGATTCATCCAGCGCGTAGTACACGTCTTTGCCGACATCGATGCGGTACAGCGGCGGCATCGCGACATAGACATGCCCGGCCGACACCAATGGCTCGAAGTGCTTGAGAAACAGTGCGCACAAAAGCGTTGCGATGTGTGCGCCATCGGAGTCGGCATCGGCGAGCACACAGATCTTGTCGTAGCGCAGGCCGGACAGATCTTTCGACGCCGGATCGACACCAATCGCCACCGATATGTCGTGCACCTCCTGCGAGGCGAGAATCTGACTGGATTCCACTTCCCAGGTGTTGAGGATCTTGCCACGCAGCGGCATCACGGCCTGAAACTCGCGATCCCGCGCCTGCTTGGCCGAACCACCCGCCGAGTCACCCTCGACCAGGAACAGTTCGGCGCGGCTGGTGTCCTGGCCGGAGCAGTCGGCGAGCTTGCCCGGCAAGGCCGGACCCGCGGTGATCTTCTTGCGCTCGACCTTCTTGCTCGCCTGTACCCGCCGCTGCGCATTCTTGATCGCGATATCGGCAACTTTCTCGCCATCGCTGGGGTGTTCGTTGAGCCACAGACTGAATGCATCCTTGGCCACGCCACCGATGAACGCAGCGCTCTGCCGGGACGAGAGCTTCTCCTTGGTCTGACCGCTGAACTGGGGTTCTGCGAGTTTCGCCGACAACACGTAGCTGCACTGACCCCACAGATCGTCGCCCGTGATCTTCAGTCCGCGCGGCAGCAGATTGCGGAATTCACAGAATTCCTTGAGCGCCTCGGCCAAACCACTGCGCAGGCCGTTGACGTGGGTGCCGCCCTGGGGCGTCGGAATCAGATTCACATAGCTCTCGGTGACCAGTTCACCACCGTCCGTGATCCACAGGAGCGCCCAGTCGACCATCTCCTGGTTGCCTTTCGCGCTGTAACAGAACGGCGCTGCGGGCACGGTTTTGGCACCACCGAGTTCCTGAGTCAGATAGCCGGCAAGACCGTCTTCATAGCACCACTCGTCGCGCTCGCTGTTGCCGCCGCGCTCGACAGTCAGCGACACCTTCAGACCAGAACACAGCACCGCCTTCGCGCGCAGCAGATGTTTCAGCCGCGATACCGAGATCTGGTTCGAGTCGAAGTAGCGCTCATCGGGCGAAAACGTCACCCGCGTACCCGTGTTGCGCTTACCGACCGTATCGACCGCCTTGAGCTTGGTCACCGGCTCACCACCTTCGTAGCGTTGCCGGAACACTTCACCATCGCGTCTGACTTCGACTTCGAGCCAACTCGACAGCGCATTCACCACCGATACGCCGACGCCGTGCAGGCCACCCGAAAATGCGTAGTTGTCGTGATTGAATTTGCCGCCGGCGTGCAGCCGGGTGAGGATCAGTTCGACCCCGCTGACCTTGTGTTCCGGATGAATATCCACGGGCATGCCGCGGCCGTCGTCAGTGACCTCGACCGCGCCATCGGCACGTAATACGACCTGGATCTCGCGCGCATATCCAGCCAGCGCCTCATCGACGCTGTTGTCGATGACCTCCTGAACGAGGTGATTGGGACGTGTCGTGTCGGTGTACATGCCCGGGCGCCGGCGCACGGGCTCCAAACCAGACAACACCTGAATCGATTGTGCTGAGTATTTGTTTTCTGCCATTGGCCTTGGTCGTTGGAACCTGGTTATCGCTCAACGAAACTGGGTCAGATCGACATTCAGCGCGTAGTCCGCGCGCAGCACCTGGGATTCGAGCCGACCGCCCGCGTGCAGCGTCAGTGCCCTGCAACCCGGCGCATCGTGCGTGACACCGAAACGTGCGCCACCCTGCGCAAACTGAAAGCAGGTCGACGGCGCGGCCAGCATCGGACATCGCGCGCCATCGAACTGCGCCGCATGGTGTATGTGGCCGAACACATACGCGCTGATCCTCGGCGCCGACGCAAGCAGTTCGAGCAGCACGTCGGCATTGTCGATACATCCTCTGTCGAGCCAGGGCGTGTCGACGCTCACGCAGGGATGGTGGCCCGCGACGATCACATGCTCGCTCACACTGCCATCGATGACCGCGCGCACCCGTCGGCTCTCATCTTTGCCGATGTGCCCCTGCTCCGTCTCATCGATATGCGTATCGATCGTGACGACGTGCCACGGTCCCAGCACGAGCTCGCGTTCGACCGGCAACACCGCCGCCATCGCGCTGCTTACGTCATGGTTGCCAGGCAGCCACAGCGACGGGCCGCGATGATAGCGCCAAAGAATCGATTGCGCGCGCTGATAGGTCGATATCGTCGGCTCATGTGCGATATCACCCGTAACGATGACGGCGTCCACCGATGGCAGAATGCGTGTCGCATGGGCGAGCACTGCATCGAAACTCGCCGCCGTGTCGACCCCGAGCAATCGGGCCGAGGGGTCGGGCAGCAGATGCAGATCGGAAACCTGTAGCAGGCAGTATGAGCGCGACGCGTCCGTCAATCCGCCTTCAACCGCCGGAGAGCACTGCGCTTTCTTCCAGCGCAGCGCCATGACTCAAGCAAACCGAGAGGTACTCGCCGAGGAATCTGTTGATCTGCACCTTCTCATCGCGATGGCGCATCTCGAAGTTGGGATAGACGTACACGGCGTTGAACCGGCGCGCGTTCTGATATTCGACCACCTCCGCCGAGCGTGCATCGTGATACAGCCGAATGACGATGCGCGGTCGCGGCAGGTCGAACGTGAGCCCCGTGTGCGCCGCATCCTGCGTCAACTCGATGAGGGACGTGTAGGGACACCGCTCCACCAGGCGGATGCACACGGTGACATCCTGCTCGGCGAGTGCCAGGGACAGGGATCGCGCTTCACCACCGTCCAGGTCCGGGGCGAGTTTCATCAGGCGCATGTAGTTCGCATCGCATTCCGCGATGTGCGCTGACAAGTCGATTCGGTAGCGATCCCTGAACTTCAATTTGGTCGTGATCTCAAAATGTTTCGTTGCGCGAGCGGGTCATTCTAACCCCGGAGGTTGCAAGCCTGTCGAGCATTGCACGCCTAATCCCACACAGGCGCCGGGAGTTGCGCCACGCATCATGTTCGTCGCATCTGCGTGACGCGCAAAAGGAGCCTTCTGCTACACTTGGCCGCTTATCAAGTGGGGTTCGCTATGCGGCTAGTTCTGATCTCGTGGCGCCGATTGGCGCCGATTGCGATGGCTATGTTCGCATCTGCCATCGGTGTGTCCGCGCACGCAACCGATCTGGCAGAAGTCTATCAAGCCGCCACCATCAACGATCCCAGGCTCGGCGCCGCCACCCAGAACCTCGCGGCGCGCCAGGAGTTCGTGCCGCAAAGCCGTGCGGCGCTGTTGCCGAATGCGACGGTGGGGGGATTCAGCGCGTGGAACGAGCGCTCCTTTCCCGCCGCGGTGATCGACTCGGATCCATCGAGCCCCACCTTCGGTCAAGCAACGAAGGGCCCGGACGACAACTTCAACGACCACGGCTGGCAGGCACAACTCACGCAGCCGCTGTTCGACGCCGAAGCGTATTTCAACTATCGGGGCGCGAAGGATCGCGTCGAGGCGGCCGAGTACGACTACGCTGCCATCGAGCAGAACCTGATCGCACGCGTGGTGGAGGCATACGTCGACATCTTGCGTGCACAGGATCTGGTCGAAGCAACCCGTGCCGAAGAGACCGCGGTGCGACGTCAGCTCGAACAGGTTCAGCAGCGATTCGATGTCGGGCTGGTCGCGATCACCGACGTGCTCGAAGCGAAGGCGGCATACGACAGCTCCGAGGTCCGTCGCATCCAGGCCGAAGGCGATCAGAGTATCTTCTTCGAGACCCTGCGCACGCTGACCGGATCCAGCTACAACGAGATCGACCCGCTCGGATCGAACCTGCCCATCGTCAACCCAGAACCGATCGACCAGGATGAGTGGATCGAAACGGCGCTCACAGAGAATCTGCTGGTGAAGTCATCGCGCGAGCAGGTGCAGGCGGCCGAGCGCAATCTGAAAGCGCGCCAGTCAGGTCACCTGCCAACGATCGACGCATCGGCAACCTACAACCACTTCGTCACCGGCGGCGCCAGCTTCCTCGGTGGCAAGACCGACACCACGACCTATCGCGTCCAGATTGGTCTGCCCATCTATCAGGGCGGGTTCACCTCATCGCGCACGCGGGAAGCGCGCAGTCGACTGCTCGAGTCCCAGGAGTTGTTGCGGGAACGGGAGTGGTCGGTGCGCCGCGACACCGCGAATCTGCTACGAGCTGTTTCGACCGACGTGGTCCGCGTCGCATCGCGCATACGCGCCATTCGCTCATCTGAGTCGGCGCTCGAAGCCACCCAGACCGGATATGAAGTGGGTACGCGCAACGTGGTCGACGTGCTGCTCGCCCAGCAGCGCCTGTACGCATCCCAGTTCGATTACGCCGATTCGCGCTATCGCTACGTGCTGAACCTCATGTTCTTGAAGCAGACCGCAGGTGTGCTGTCGCCTGAGGACCTGCAGACGCTCAACACATTCGCTGACCCGACCAAGCCGGTCACGCGCATCGACAAGCTGTCCACCTACGTCGCACCGCCGCAGTAGCGTTCGATCCGCTCGGCCAACATCATCTCGATGCGCACCTTGGCGCCCCGGTTGGTGGCAACGACTGCGAGTGCCGCCGCGCCTGCCCGAGCACGCAAGGATGAATCGTCCAACCAGCGGGCGACCTGAGCCGCTACCTGCGCCGCATCCGCGACCTGCACCAGGCCTCCAGTACGCAGGAACTGATCCACGACGTGGTCGAAGTTGAACGCGCTCGGCCCCATCACCACTGGTACACCCGATGCGGCGGCTTCGATCGGATTGTGGCCGCCGCGTTCGACCAGACTGCCGCCGACGAATGCGACCTCGGCGAGTCCGTACATGAACGAAAGCTCTCCCATGGTGTCGCCAATCACGACCTGCGCGTGTTCATCCACAGGTAACGCCGTACGCCGCGCGACCGCGAAACCCCGCGCCGTGGCGAGTTGCGCGACCGCATCGAACCGTTCCGGATGACGCGGCACCAGTAGCAACACGAGATCGGCACGTGTTTCGCGCAACTTGCGATGCGCGTCGAGCAATGCCGCTTCCTCGCCTTCGTGGGTACTCGCACCGATCCATACCCGTCGCCCCTCCAGCGCAAGGAGTGCGCGCAGCTCGTCGGTCCGACGTTCCATGTCGTCCGGGAAAGCCAGGTCGAACTTCATGTTGCCGAGTGCCGAAACGCGTTCGCGCCGCGCGCCGAGATCGATGAAACGTTGCAGATGCGCATCGGTTTGGCAGGCGATATGGTCGATCACCGCGAGCATTGCCCGCGTCAGCCCGCCGATGGCGCGGTACCCCCGCGCCGACCGCGCCGACAGCCGCGCATTGATGAGCACGACCTTGGCGCCACGTGCCGCGGTCGCGTGCAGGAGGTTCGGCCACAGTTCGGTTTCCATCAGCACGAGCAGCCGTGGTTCGATGCGGTCGAGAAATCGCCGCACCGCCCAGGGGAAGTCGTACGGCGCGTAGCAGTGGGCGATGCCTGGCAACAAGCGGTGCACCTGCTCGCTGCCGGTGGGCGTCATGGTAGTGACTAGAAACGAAAGATGCGGAAACCGCTGCCGCAGTGATGCGATCAGCGGCGCCGCCGCGATCGTCTCACCGGCAGAGACCGTGTGAAACCAGATCGCGCCACGCGGCAAATTGTCCGACAAGCGACCGAAGCGCTCGCCTCTGCGTGCGCGATAAGCGGCGGACGCGAATCCACGCACGCGCAGCCGCAGCCACACAGCTGGCCACGCAAGAACGGTGAGCAGTGAATAAAGCGCCCGCCACAGCATCGGCGGAATGCACCCTTGTATACTTGTGGGCACTGTATGAGGAAGCGATGAACAGCCGCAACCGCATCGAGACCGATGTTGTCGTGATCGGAGGCGGCATCGCCGGTCTGTGGCTGCTCAACGTGCTCACCGCGAGAGGGTTCGACGCAGTACTGCTCGAGCGCGATGCCCTCGGCGCTGGCCAGACACTGGCATCACAAGGAATGATCCACGGTGGTCTGAAGTATGCGCTGGCCGGAACACTGACCGGCGCTTCGGAAGCCATCGCCGACATGCCACGCCGATGGCGCGATTGTCTGGCCGGTGACGGCGACGTCGATCTCACCGGCGTCCCGGTGCTTTCTGACCGCTACTACATGTGGGCTAACGAAACGACGCTTTCGCAGCTTGGCGCGTTTCTAGCGAGCAAGCTGCTGCGCGGTCGCATCCAGAAGCTGACCCCCGAGGCATACCCCGAACCGTTTCGTCACGGATTCGTCGGTTCACTGTACGAGCTGGACGATCTGGTGCTCGACACCGGTGCACTGGTCTCACGGCTTGCCACGCCACACAAGGGGCGCATCGTCCACGCGCATGTGACCGCCGAGATGCTGCGACGCGACGCATCGGGTGACATAGAGGCCATCGTTACGGCGGACGCAACCATCGGTGCCGGCACATTCGTGTTCGCCGCGGGCGCCGGTAACGGCGAACTGCTCGCTGCCTGCAACAGCTCTATGTCGATGCAGCTGCGGCCGCTGCATCAGGTGCTCATCGAGCACTCCGCGCTGCCGCCGCTGTTCGCGCACTGCATTTCCGATCTGAAACGTCCTGAGCCGAGGATCACGATCACATCGCATCAGCGCGGCGGTCAGCGCATCTGGTACGTGGGCGGACAGCTCGCATCGAGCGGTGTCGATCGCAGCGACACACAGCAACACGCGGTGGCGGCCTCGGAACTCGAGCACTGTCTGCCCTGGCTCGATCTGGCCGATGCGCGCATGCGCTCGGTGCGGGTGGACCGCGCCGAACCAAGAACGATCAGCGGACTGCGGCCTGACGAAGCATTCGTCGCGCGCCACGGCAGGGTGATCACTGTCTGGCCGACCAAGCTGTCACTCGCACCGGATCTCGGCGACAAGGTGCTTGCGTGCCTCGACGCGCCCTTGCAGGGCGTTACCGATCACGGCTTCGAATCACCGATTGCTGTTGCGCTGGCGCCGTGGCAATGACACTGCCGGAGCGCAACCTCGGCACTACCGGCATGCGCGTGTCATTGATCGGCCTCGGCGCGGTCAAGTTCGGGCGCAATCAGAGCGTGCGCTATCCGTCCGCATTCGATTTGCCGAGCGACGCGCAGGTGCTGCGCATTCTCGATGAAGCGATCGAGCTTGGCGTCAACTTGATCGACACCGCCCCAGCATATGGGTCGAGCGAGGCGCGCCTGGGTGAACTGCTTGGCGCCCGCCGCAGTCACTTTCTGCTTTGTACCAAGGTCGGTGAGGAATTCGATGGCGGCGTCTCGCGCTTCGACTTCTCGGCGCGCCACACACAAATGAGCATCGAACGTTCTTTGAAGAGCTTGCGTACGGATCACCTCGACATCGTGCTCGTGCATTCGGACGGCAGCGATCTGGACATCGTCAATGGCAGCGGCGCGATGCAGACGCTCGCCGATCTGAAACAGCGCGGCACGATCCGCGCCTTCGGCATCTCACACAAGACGCGCGAAGGTGGACTTGCGGCAGTGCGCTGCTGTGACGTGGTAATGACAACGTTCAACGACGACGATCGAAGTCAGCTCGATGTGGTTGATGCCGCACACGCAGTCGGTTGTGGTGTGCTGGTGAAGAAAGCGCTCGGCAGCGGTCATGGCGCCACGAACGATACGCAGCGCAACGGCAATCTGCGGTTCATCACGTCAAACGCGGGCGTTTCGGCGATTGTCATCGGCACCATCGACACGGCGCACCTGCGCGCGAACGTCGCCGCCGTCAGCCCTTGAGCTTGTCGACGATTGCGGTGGTGGATACATCCTCCACCATACCGAGCACTCTGACCTCGCCATGCCAGCTGCGTACCAGATCAGCCCCAACGACTTCATCGAGGGCATAGTCGCCGCCCTTGACCAGCACGTCCGGGCGGACCCGCTCGAGCAACGCTTCGGGCGTGTCCTCGGAAAAGCCCGTCACCCAATCGACGCAGGCAAGCGCCGCGAGCACCTTCTGCCGTCGTTCGAGCGAATTGATCGGCCGCCCGGCACCCTTCAGCTTGCGCACGGAGGCGTCATCATTCAACGCGACGATCAGCCGATCACCGAGCGCACGCGCCTCTTCGAGGTAGCTCACGTGCCCTGCATGCAGAATGTCGAAGCAGCCGTTGGTGAACACGATGCGCTCACCGCGACGCTTGGCGTCGGCGACGGCTTCATCGAGTTCCGACATCGTCAGCACGCCGCGATCCGCATGCGCGGACATCGCGACCGCGCGGCGCAGTTCCGGTGGCGTGACCGTTGCCGTGCCTGATTTGGCAACCACCAGGCTTGCGGCGAGGTTGGCGAGCATGGTGGCCTCGTGCAGCGACATGCCGGCACCAACACCGGCAGCGAGTGCGGCCGCAACCGTGTCGCCCGCGCCGGTCTCATCGAACACGTCGACCTCCCGCGCCGGCACATGGTGATGCTCACCTTCACGCGTCACCAGGGTCATGCCGTCGCCACCACGAGTCACGACGATCGCACCGACGTCATGGTCGGCTGCCAGTCGCGCCGCGCGGCCGACCAGGTCTTGGTAGTCCCGCCACCCGCCAACGGCGTGACCAAACTCGATGCTGTTGGGTTTGACGAGATCGGCGCCCTCGTACGCCCCGAATGACTTGAATTTCGGATCGACGACAACGCGCACACCCGCGGACTTGGCGATCTGGATGAACGTACGCGGCGTCACCAGCGTGCCCTTGTCATAGTCTTCGAGCACCACGACGTTGGCACCGTCGACGTGGCGCTTGGTAAGAACCTCCAACTGCGCACTGACGTCGATGTCGATGCCGCGTTCGAAATCCATACGCAACAACTGCTGTCGCTTGCTGACTACACGCAGCTTGACGGTCGTCGGCCACCCAGACAGTTTAACAAAGGCGCACTGAATACCCACTGCGGTGAGTTTTTCCTCCAGCACCTGCGCGGGCTCGTCGTCCCCCACCACACCGATCAACCGCACCTTCGCGCCCAGCGCAGCCAGATTCAGCGCAACGTTGGCGGCACCACCGGGACGGTCTTCGATGGCACTGATATCCACCACTGGAACGGGCGCTTCCTGCGACACGCGCCCGGTTGCGCCATACCAGTAACGGTCGAGCATCACATCGCCGATCACGACCACGGTCGTATCGCTGAACGAGGGAATTCGAAGCTGCATAGTGGGGTGGCGCGACACCTGCGCGTGGGTGAGCGACAGTGGCGGGATGTTAGCACAGCCCTCACAATCCTCGGATCATGGGGATATCACTGGCAGCGCCGCGTTACTGGCCGACCTGGCTCGGGGTTTGCTGCGCATGGCTCATTGCGCACGCACCCCGGATTGTTCAGATCGGCTTGGGTCGTGTCGTGGGCGCAGGCTTGTTTCGCTTCGCGCGCTCGCGCCGCCACATCGCCGAGACCAACCTGCAGCTGTGCTTTCCTGATCTGTCCGAAGAGGCGCGCGCCGATCTCGTTCGCGCGGTCTTTCGATCCGTCGGGCAGAGCGCAATCGAAACCGCGATCGCCTGGTTCCGTTCGCCCGCGCACTACGCGGATCGCCTGGATGTGACGGGACTTCCGCATCTGCTCAGTGCTCAGAACCAGGGCCGAGGCGTGGTGTTGATCGGTGCCCACTTCGCGACCCTCGACTTCGCTGGCGCCCTTTTGTCTCTCGTCGCCGACATCGATGTGATCTACCGATACAACAAAAATCCGGTGATCGAGTGGATCATGCGGCGCGGGCGTACGCGCCTCTTCGGTGGCGTGATCGAACGCAAAGACACGCGCACAGTAGTGAAGCGCCTGCGCGAGGGCCGCACGGTCTGGTATGCGGCGGATCAGGACTACGGTAGAAAGGTGTCGGTGTTCGCGCCATTCTTCGGCGTGCCCGCGGCGACGATCACGGCCGGTGCGCGCCTTGCGCGCCTCAACGGTTCACCGGCGCTCTTCTTCAGTCACTTTCGCGACATGGCCACCGGCCGATGGTCGATTCATTTTTCCCAACCGATCCAAGGTTACCCCTCCGGTGACGACGTCGCGGACGCGACCCGGATCAACCGTCTGATCGAAACCGAAATCCTCAAACATCCCGATCAGTACCTGTGGTTGCATCGACGGTTCAAGACACGGCCCGCCGGCGAGGTGCGTCCGTATTGATCTCTGCCACCACGAACAGATAGCTATAGCAATCCGAGTTGCGGATGTAGGTGTCGATCTCCAGCCGAATTTGATCGAGCGCGCCTTGGGCGTCGGCGTCTCCTCCATAGTCGCGCGCGAGTTCTTCGATGCGTGCGGCCATCGGATCGTAGTAGTTGTGCCATGCCTCCTCGGGCAGCACGAAGTCACCGAGCACTCGATAGCCCGCGGCCGCTGTCCGATCACGGCATGTCTGCACATCCGCCATGTCCGGGTACAGGCTCAACCACCACCCGCGCAGCGCATCCGGGACATCGTCGCGCAGCCACACGTTCTCGGTGAAGCCAATGCGGCCGTCTGATTTCAGGAATCGTCGCCAGGATTCGAGCGCGTGCCTCACGCCCATGATGTAGGCGGCGCCTTCGCACCAGATGAGATCGAACGACCCATCATCGAACGTCAGCGCGCGCATGTCGGCGCGCGCAACGGTTACCCGTGACGCGAGCCTGGCTGCGTCGATGCGACGGCGGGCCTCCTCGACGAAGGGGCCGTGGGCATCCACCGCCACGATGGACGCACCGGGCATGAGCTGCGCGAGATCGAGTGTCTGC
>JBGSQB010000019.1:0-8512 GCA_041738285.1 Pseudomonadales bacterium
GCCGCGGGTCGCGACCGCTGGCGCGCGGGACGTGGTGATTGCGATCGATGCTGGCCACGGCGGCGAAGACCCGGGCGCCATCGGCCCGGGACGTATCGCGGAAAAGAGGGTGGTGCTCGCGATTTCTCAGGAGCTCAAGCGCCTGTTCGATGCGCGCAAGGGTTTTCGCGGAGAACTGATTCGTACCGGTGACTACTACCTCGCCCACCGTCGGCGCACGGAGATTGCTCGGGAGATGCGCGCGGACCTGTTCGTCTCGGTACACGCGGACGCCTTCGTAAATTCGGCGGCGCGCGGCGCTTCGGTCTATACCTTGTCCGAGCGTGGCGCATCCAGTGAAGCCGCGCGCTGGCTTGCGGAAAAGGAAAACGCGTCAGACCTCATCGGCGGCGTAGGCGATGTCAGTCTCGGTGACAAGGACGATTTGCTCGCCCACGTGCTGCTCGATCTGTCGATGGACGCGAATCGCTCCACCAGTATCGAAACGGGCGAGGCCGTGCTGAAGTCGCTGCGCGGCATGGCGCGGCTGCACAAGCAACGGGTCGAGGAAGCGGGCTTTCTGGTACTGAAGTCACCCGACGTGCCGTCGATTCTGGTCGAGACCGGGTTCATCTCCAATCCCGAGGAAGCGCGCTCGCTCGGTCAGAGTTGGTACCAGAAGAAAATGGCGCGCGCGATCTTCGATGGCATTGTCGCGCAGATCGATCGTCGGCCGCCGCCAGGCACGTTGCTCGCTGCGCGCAGCAGCCGCGACGCGCGGGAACATGTGATTCGACGCGGCGATACGTTGTCTGAGATTGCCGATCGATATGAGGTCAGTTCGCGTCGGCTGCGGGAAGCCAATGGACTGGCGGATGATATGATCCGCGTCGGTCAGGTTCTCATTATTCCAGCCTCTTAAGACACGTGCGTTCACGCGGGCGTTTGAAAGGGGCGGCGCGAACGCATCCATGTCCAATCGTATCTTCCATCTGTCCGCCTTCGTCGCCGACCAGATCGCAGCCGGCGAGGTGGTCGAGCGTCCGGCCTCGATCGTCAAAGAACTGATCGAGAACAGCCTCGATGCTGACGCATCCCGGATCACGCTCGATGTCGAACAGGGCGGCGTCAAGCGCGTGCAGGTGCAGGACAACGGTAGCGGCATCCACGCGGATGATCTGACCCTCGCCGTCGCGCGCCCGCCACCAGCAAGATCGAGCGGGCGGAGGATCTCGATGGCATCGCATCGCTCGGCTTTCGCGGTGAAGCGCTCGCGAGCCTGACATCCGTCGCTCGGGTTGCGATCGCCTCGCGCACGGCCGATGCAGGGCACGGAGCGCGTCTGGAAGTTCACGGCGGGGCGGTCATCGGATCGGGGCCTGCGGCGCACCCGGTTGGCACCACCGTCACGGTGACAGACCTCTTCTACAACACCCCGGCGCGACGAAAATTCCTGAAAACCGAACGCACCGAGCTGTCGCACATCGAGGACGTGTTCGTACGTCAGGCACTCGGACATTTCGACGTGGCATTCGAGATGCGCCACGCGGGCCGATCGGTGCAGGTGCTCGATCGCGCGCAGACGGCCGAACAGCGCACACGGCGCATCGGCAAACTCTTGGGCGATACATTTGCCGACGACGCCGTCATCGTGGATGAGCGCCGCGGCGGACTCACGTTGACTGGCTGGGTCGGTGCGCCGACCCACACCCGCAGTCAGGCCGACCAGCAATACTTCTTCGTCAACGGCCGGCCGGTAAAGGATCGCATCGTTGGGCACGCCGTGCGCCAGGCGTACCGCGACGTCATGTTTCATGGCCGCCAGCCGGTGTTTGTGCTCTATCTCGCGGTCGACCCACTGTTGGTCGACGTGAACGTTCACCCAACCAAGCATGAGGTCCGCTTCCGTGAAGGGCGCCAGGTACACGACTTCGTGTTCGGTTCGCTCAGCCGACTCCTGCGCGACGTGCGGCCGGGTGCTGGCTCGGTGCCGCTGCGGATGCCTTCGGCGGCCCAGTCGCAGCCCCTGCAGTCGTTCATGAGTCTGTCGTCTGAGCCGGGTTCGATCCAGGTGCGCGAACCGGCACCGCAGCCCACGGGCCAACACCCAGCGGTTCCGCCCCTCGGCTACGCCGTCGGGCAACTCCATGGTGTGTACGTGCTTGCCCAGAATGCCGAGGGTCTGGTAGTCGTCGATACCCACGCAGCGCACGAGAGGATTACCTACGAAAAGATGAAGACCGCCCGTGCGCGCAACGAATCGATTCAAACGCAGCGCATGCTCGTGCCCGTGGTGATCGATGTCATGCAATCCGAAGCGGATCTTGCCGAAGCGTGCGGGCCCGTGTTGTGCGAACTCGGTATCGTGGTCGATCGGAGCGGTCCGCGCTCGCTCACGGTGCGCGAGGTGCCCGCGTTGCTCGCGGGTGGCGACTACGAAGCGCTGGTGCGCGACGTGTTGAGCGACCTCGGTGAGCATGGTGACTCTTCCCGCGTTGAGGCCGCAGCCAATGAGCTGCTCGCGACGATTGCGTGCCACGGCTCCGTGCGCGCCAACCGCGCGCTGACTTTGACCGAAATGAATGCGCTGCTGCGCGAGATGGAAAGGACGGAAAATGGGGGCCAGTGCAATCACGGTCGGCCTACCTACCTCGTGCAATCCCTGGCGGATTTCGATCGGCTGTTTCTGCGCGGCCGATGAGCGTAGCTCCCACCGATGGGCGCGTGGTCCTGGCGCTGATGGGGCCGACGGCGGCGGGCAAGACGGACATTGCCATCCAGATTGCGGCCGCACTGCCCATCGACATCGTCAGCGTCGACTCCGCCATGATCTATCGCGGCATGGACATCGGCACGGCCAAGCCCAACGCCGACGTACTGGCGCGCCACCCTCATGCGCTCGTCGACATACTCGACCCCGCACAGCGCTACTCGGTCGCGGACTTCGTGACCGCCGCGAAGGGCGCGATTGCTCAATCCTTCGGCAAAGGGCGCGTGCCGCTGCTCGTGGGCGGCACCATGTTGTACTTCAAAGCGCTCAAGGAAGGCATCGCTGACATACCCGCAACACCGCCTTCGGTGCGGGAAGAACTAGCGGCCCGCAGTCGCCGTGACGGACTCGAAGCGCTCCATCGCGAGCTGACCGCTATCGATCCGGTGGCGGCGGGACGAATTCACCCCAACAACCCGCAGCGACTGCTGCGGGCCCTCGAGGTGTACGTTGCATCCGGCAGACCCATTTCGCACTGGTGGGCGCGGCAGGCGGAAGGTGGCGTATCCGTTGCCTTGCAATGCAATCTGGTCGAGCTGACGGTGTCGCCGCCCCGGGAATTGCTGCGGCGTCGCATCGAGGAGCGGGTCGAAACGATGATCGAAGCGGGTCTCGTCGATGAGGTACGTGCCCTCAAGAGTCGCGGTGACCTGTCGGCGCAGCTGCCATCGATGCGCTGCGTTGGCTATCGACAGGTGTGGGACTATCTGGAGGGTGAGATAGACGAAACAGAGATGCGCGTGCGCATCGTGCGGGCCACCAAAGATCTCGCCAAACGGCAACGAACCTGGCTCAAGCGATTTGGTGAGCACCGGCAGTTCGATTCGGCGCAACCGAATGTCGAGAGCCAAATCTTGCAATATCTCGAGTCGCTCGCCATATTAGCCCGCAAATCGTGAGGGAAGGCGTCGTTGATCGCCGCCGCGCGGGGGACGAGGAGACCAATATGTCGAAGGGGCATTCATTGCAGGATCCTTATTTGAATACCCTTCGAAAGGAACGTATTCCTGTCTCCGTGTACCTGGTCAACGGCATCAAGCTGCAAGGCCAGATCGAGTCGTTCGATCAGTTCGTGATCCTGTTGCGCAATTCGGTGAGTCAGATGGTGTACAAACATGCCATCTCTACCGTTGTCCCATCCCGCAACGTGCGATTGCAGGCGCCTGGCGCCGAAGAGGACGAGGAGTCCGCCCATGAATGACCATAACCGTCGATAAATTTGGATTTGGGCCCTCACTGGCGGTAGCCGTCAGCGCGGGGGTTGGTCGTTCTCGCTGCCGAACACCGGCAGTCATCAATACAGGTTTTCAATAGTGCTATTCGATAGACCCGACTCCGGGCAACACGCAGTGCTCGTGCACGTGCGCTTTTCTCAGTTCGATGAAGCGGACGTGCTGGAAGAATTCGCCGAGCTGGTGACGTCCGCGGACATCACGCCCCTTACCACGGTCATTGCGCGGCGCAAAGTGGCTGGCGCCCGGACGTTCATCGGCAAGGGCAAGCTCGAGGAACTCACGGCGATCGTACAGGAGCACAAGGCATCGCTCGTCATCTTCAATCATGAGTTGTCGCCGAGCCAGCAGCGCAATCTGGAAGCTGCGTTGCAGGCGCGGGTCATGACCCGGACCGAGCTGATTCTGCACATCTTCGCCGCGCGCGCTCGCACTCACGAAGGTCAACTGCAGGTGGAACTCGCGCAGCTGAGTCACGCACAGACGCGTCTCGTACGCGGGTGGACCCACCTTGATCGGCAGAAGGGGGGCATCGGCAATCGCGGCGCGGGCGAAACCCAGATCGAAATGGATTCCCGCATGCTGGCCGAGCGCGTTCACGTGATCGAGCGTCGCATGGAGCGCGTTCAACGCCAGCGTGAGCAAGGTCGCCGGCAGCGGCGTCGCGCTGAGGTTCCGACCATTGCACTGGTGGGTTATACCAACGCCGGCAAGTCGACGCTGTTCAATCGATTGACCCGCAGCGCCGTGTTTGCGGAAGACCGTCTGTTTGCGACGCTCGATCCGACGCTGCGGCGACTGTCGCTGCCGGGCGCCGGCGAGGTCGTGCTTGCTGATACGGTCGGCTTCATTCGCGATCTGCCGCACACGCTGGTCGATGCGTTCAAGGCAACGCTCACCGAAGTGGTCGATGCCGATCTGTTGCTGGTGGTGGTGGATGGCACCGCCGCGGACCAGGAGGAGCGCGCCGCCCAGGTCGATTCGGTACTCGCGGAAATCGGCGCGACTGCGCCGCGCCTGATCGTCGTCAACAAGATCGACGCAATCGAGGGACGCCGGCCTGGCGTCGAGCGTGACGTTGATGGCCTTCCCGAGCGCGTGTTCATGAGCGCATCGACGGGCGCGGGCGCCGATGTATTGCTCGATTCGATCGCCGAGCGCATCGGTGGCGCCATGCAGTCCGCGTCCGTCGTGCTGCCGATCGACAGCGGTAAAACACGCGCCTGGCTCTATCAGCTGGGTGCCGTGGAGAAAGAGGAAACGAGCGAGGACGGCCACATCGTGATCGCGGTGCGGCTCAATGCGCAAGGATTGGCGCGGCTCGCGGCGCACCCTGGCATTTCCTTGCAGGGGGTGCAGGGGGTCCCTAGAATCTCGGCCTCGCCCTAGCTTTCAAGGCAATCAGTCATGGCATGGAATGAACCCGGCGACGGCAAGGACCGGGACCCTTGGGGTGGGCGCGGCAGGGACCAGGGCCCGCCGGATCTGGACGACGCGCTGCGCAAGCTGCAGGCCCAACTGGCCGGTATCTTCGGCGGTCGCGGCGGTTCTGGTGGCGGCTCCGGCAGCGGTGGTGTCGCGATCAATCCGCGGATTCTGGCGATTGGTATCGTCGTTGTGCTGCTGGTTTACGGCTTTGCAGGCTTCTACCAGGTCGACGAAGGTGAGCGCGCGGTGGTATTCCGCTTCGGCGCCGTGCAGGACGACATCATCATGCCGGGCCTGCACTGGTACCCGAATTTCGTCGATGGCGTGCGCAAGGTGAACGTCACCCGGGTGAACTCCAAGAAACACCAGGCGCTGATGCTCACCGAAGACGAGAACATCGTGGACGTGACGGTCACCGTTCAATACGTCATCGACAACGTCAAAGATTACGTCGTCAACGTCCGGGACCCGGAAGTCTCCCTCGAACATGCGCTGGAGAGCGCGCTGCGCCACGTGGTCGGCAGCATGAAGATGGACGAAGTCATCACCGAAGGCCGCGCCGCGATCGCCGACGAAGTGGCTGAGCGGGTGCAGACCTACACCAATAATTACGGCACTGGAATCCTGATCAGTAAGGTCAACATCGATCAGAGCGTGCCGCCCAAACAGGTGGTTGACTCGTTCAACGACGTGCAGCGTGCCAAGGAAGACGAAGCTCGGGTGATCAACGAAGCCAAAGCCTACAGCGAAGGTGTCATCCCGGAAGCGCGCGGTGACGCACAGAAACAGATCCAGCAGGCGACCGCCTATCGAGATCAGGTGATTGCGCGGGCCGAAGGTGATGCCCAGCGCTTCAACAAACTACTCGCCGAGTACAGCCAGGCCAAGCGGATCACCCGGGACCGTCTCTACATCGATGCGATGGAATCCGTGCTGTCGAACTCGAGCAAAGTGCTCATCGACGTGAAGGGCGGCAACAACCTGATGTATCTGCCGCTCGATCGAATCATTCAGCAGGGCGCCGCCGGCGATGCTGAAGAAACACGTACGACGGGCGAGTCCATCGTTCGTGACGCCAGCGAACGGGTGAACTCCGTTCGCCGATCGAATCGCTAAGGGGGACGCATGAGAAACATCGTCATTGTAGTCGTTCTCGCTCTCGTCGCGTTGTTGGCGCTCGATGGCGTCTTCGTAGTTCATCAGACCGAACGTGCAGTGTTGCTGCGCTTCGGTGCTGTGACCACTGCCGACGTCGCTCCGGGTCTGCATTTCAAGCTGCCGATCGCAGACGACGTGAAGAAGACCGATGCTCGGGTGCTGACCCTCGACTCGCCGACGGAAGTGTTCTACACGCTCGAAAAGAAACCGTTGATGGTGGACGCTTTCGCCAAGTGGCGCGTTGAAGATGTGTCGAAGTACTACACCGCGACGCAATTCGACGAGCAGCGCGCGGACCGATTGCTCGCAGAGCGGGTGAACGAGGGGTTGCGCAACCAGATCAGCCGCCGGGTGATGCACGAAGTGGTATCTGGACAGCGCGACGCACTGATGGAGGAACTCACCAAAGACCTCGACAGCTTCATGCGTCGCGACGTGGGTGTGCGCGTGATCGACGTGCGCGTCAAGCGCATCGATCTGCCAGCGGAAGTGTCGAGCGCGGTGTTCGATCGAATGAACTCCGAACGCCAGATTCTCGCCCGTCAGTTCCGCGCAACGGGTCGCGAACGTGCGCTGGAGGTTCGCGCCAACGCGGATCGCGAGGTGCTGGTCATTTCCGCGGAAGCGTATCGGGAGGGCGAGCAACTGCGCGGTGACGGGGATGCCAAGTCCGCCGCGACCTACGCCGCTGCCTACGGACGCGATCCGGAGTTCTACCAGTTCTATCGAAGCATCAACGCCTACGCGTCGGTATTCGGCAGCAAGGGTGATCTGCTGGTCATCGATCCCAACAGCGAGTTCTTCAAGTTTCTGAAGGACAGCGGAGGTTAGACCGATCGTCTAGACCCACCGGCCGGGGCCCGCCCCGGCCGTTTTGTGTCTGGGCCGGGGAATAGTGACGGATGTGGACGGAAATCCTGATTGGATTGAGTTTCGTGCTGGTGATCGAGGGAATCGTGCCGTTTCTGTCGCCAGGCCGCTGGCGCATGCTCGCGGCCGCGATGGCGTCGGTCGACGATCGCACGCTGCGCATCATGGGGCTGGTCAGCATGCTGATGGGCACCGCGCTGCTCTACCTGGTGCGTTGAGGAACGCTTGATGCGACACGCCTGGCGACTACCCGAAGGGATCGACGAAGTGCTGCCGCCCGATGCCTGGGCGCTGGAAGCCCTGCGCCGGCGCGTGCTGGACCTGTTCAACTCCTGGGGTTACGAATATGTGATGCCGGCGCTCGTCGAATACCTCGACTCGCTGCTGGTGGGCTCGGGCACCGATCTCGAACTGCAGACCTTCCGCATGGTCGACCAGCGCTCCGGCCGGATGCTGGGCGTGCGCGCCGACATGACGTCCCAGGCTGCGCGCATCGACGCGGCTGGCTTTGCCAACGGCGGCACGCGCCGACTGTGTTATTCGGGCACCGTCGTGCATGCCAATCCGGCGGGCGTGCTCGAGTCGCGCATTCCACTGCTCGCGGGGGCAGAGCTGTTCGGGGTCGATGGTATCGAAGGCGATGCCGAAGTGGTTGCGCTCATGGTGGCTGCGCTGTCGTGCGCGGGTATCGAAGACCCGGTGATCGAACTCGGTCACGTTGGCGTGTTTCGCGGGCTTGCTGCTGCGAACCGCCTCGGTGACGAAGAGCGTGCACTGTTCGAAGCGCTGCAGCAGAAGTCGGAAGCGGACATCGACGTGATCACGCGCCGCGCGGATATCAAAGGCGCGGCACGCACGCTGCTGTGTGCGCTGCCGAATCTCATGGGCGGTGAGGAAGTGATCGATGAGGCACGCGCGCTTGCGGCGCGTCTGCCCAAGTCGATCACCCATGCGCTCGATGAAGTCGCGGCGCTTGCAGCCGCGGTGCGCCGCCGATCGAGCACGGTCACGCTGCGATTCGATCTCGGTGAACTCACGGGTTACGGTTATCACACCGGCGCGGTTTTCACCGCGT
>JBGSQB010000042.1:0-7070 GCA_041738285.1 Pseudomonadales bacterium
GCGCCTTGCGCGGCATCGGCGACGCCAGCGGCAGCGTCGGTAGCGGCGTCGGTGGTTGCATCAACCGCACCTTCAGCCGCGGTCATGGCGTCGGAGGCGACGGCCGAAGTGGCTTCTTTCGCGGCATCCATCGCGTCGGATGCGGCACCAGAGGCCTTCTCTGCCGCCTGTTCGGCCTTCTTCGCACCCGGTGCATCACCACCTTGACCGCAACCTGCCAAGGCCAGCAGCGCCGCAGCGCCAATCACTCGAATCCACATGCTCATAGTCATTAAACTCCCTGATTAGGTTCGTTGACCGTGCGCGCTCCCCGCAAGAGCATCAGAGGCGTCCTGCAACCCGCAACGGCGTGCCAGAGGATACATGAATTGCCAACCGCGGCGAAAACCGCAGTTTTCATCACCGAACGGTTCGACGATGATGCCAGTCCGTTTGACGATGCAGGACGCATCATGAAGTCGCGCCATTTCTTCGTGGGTCTGTGTTTTGGCGAGGGTCCGCGCTGGCACGACGATCGCCTGTTTGTATCGGACATGCACGGCCATGAAGTGCTCGCATTCGACAGCTGGGGTCGAAAGTCCGTCATTGCGGAAGTGCCGAATCAACCATCCGGGCTCGGCTGGCGGCCCAATGGCGATCTACTCATCGTGTCGATGACTGACCGGCGCCTCCTGCGCTTCGATGGCAACTCACTGCATCTGCACGCCGATCTGTCCGGGCTCGCGAGCTTTCACTGTAACGACATGGTGGTGGACGACACCGGCGCGGCCTACGTCGGCAACTTCGGGTTCGATCTCCACGCAGGCGCGCAATTCAAGTCCGCCGCGATGATCTACGTCGATCCGGACGGCCAGGCGTCCGTGGCGGCCGACGACCTGGCGTTCCCCAACGGCACCGTGATCACGCCGGATGGCAGCACGCTCATCGTCGGTGAGAGTTTCGGCGGCCGCCTCACCGCCTTCGACCGCAGCGCCGACGGCACGTTGAACCGCCGGCGCGTCTGGGCCCAGTTGCCAAAGGGTGTCGTTCCAGACGGCATCTGCCTCGACGAAGCGGACGGCGTCTGGATTGCATCGCCCACGACGCACGAGTGTTTGCGGGTCGAAGAAGGCGGCAACATCACCCATCGCGTCCATCTCGATCAGGGCGCGTTTGCCTGCATGCTCGGCGGTCCGGGTGGTCGCAGTCTGTTCGTGCTCACCGCACCCGGCAGTCATCCCGATCAATGTCGCGCCACGCGCGGCGGCCGCATCGAGGTGATCGACGCACCGTACGCAGGCACCGGCGCGCCCTGATTCTCGAAGCACTGCGCACGCTCGATCTATGCGAACAGCTTCGACACCGAATCGCCGCTGTGAATCGCGCGAATGGCTTCAGAGAACAGCCCCGCGACCGAGACGATTTCCATGTTGGCATCGCGCTTTGCATCGGCGACCGGAATCGAGTTGGTGACCACCAGACGTTCGATGTCAGATTCGCGCAACCGCTCGGACGCTCGGCCCGAAAGCACCGGGTGAACCGCCGCAGCTTCGATGCGTTTGGCGCCACGCGACTTGAGGAAGCGCGCGGCCTCGATCATGGTACCGCCGGACGCAATCTCATCGTCGATGATCAGCGCGTTCTTGCCGCTGACGTCACCGATCAGGCCAACCGCGACGGGATTCTCCGTGTCATCGCGGCGCCGCTTGTCGATGATCGCCATCGGCAGTTTCAGGCGATTCGCGTATTCGCCTAGGTCCTTCGCCTCACCGACGTCGCTGGCAACGAGCACGCTGTTGTCGAGCCGGGTCGACTCGCGCAGGTGATCGCACACGAGCGGCGTCGCATTCAGCTGATCGACTGGGATTCGAAAGAATCCTTGTACCTGGGGAGAGTGCAGGTTCATCGTCAGCACCCGATCGGCGCCCGCCGTTTCGAGCAGATCGGCCATCAGCCGCGCGGTGATCGAGATGCGCGGCCGGTCCTTCTTGTCGGAACGCGTGTAGGGGAAATAGGGCAGCACAGCGGTAATGCGACGTGCCGATGCGTGCTTCAACGCGTCGATCATGATCAGCAGCTCCATGATCAGATCTGACACCGGCGGGCACGATGTCTGGATCACGAACACGTCTGCTTCGCGCACGTTCTCCTTGCACTGAAAGAGGATGTTCTCGTTGCCAAAGCGCACGGTCTCCGTGGCGCACAATGGCACGCCCAGCTGCTCAGCAATCTCGCTCGCCAATTGCGGATGCGACGTACCTGCAATGAGCTTGATGTCACCGCTCATCACACGAGTCCATTCTTGGCTGCGAAAGGATCCCAGTCGGCGTCTCGATGCCACTCGTACTCGGTACCGGCGGCAACCCCCTCGGCGATGTCGCGACCGACGAGCCGCTCGATCACGGCCAGCGCCATGTCAATTCCCGCTGCGACACCCCCACTGGTGAAGAACTTGCCATCTTCGACCCAACGGGCCTGGGGCACCCAGGTGACGTTCGGCCCCTGACTGACCGGCCACGCCCAAGCCATCTTGTTGGTGGTCGCACGACGGCCGTCGAGCAGACCTGCGGCAGCGAGCACACCCGCGCCGGTGCAGATCGACGCGACTATTTCAGCGCCCGCAGCCTGACGCCGCAGGAAATCGAGCATCACGGAGTTCTTCGCCTGCGCGCGCGTGCCGATACCACCTGGCACCAGCAGAACATCGAACTGACCTGCGTCGGCGAAGGTCTGATCCATGAACGCGCGCGACTTCTGCGCACTGACGACCGCGCCGTCCTGTTCCGCAACGCTGAGCAGCGTGAAGTGGTTATTGAGTACGCCGAACATCTCGAGCGGACCGAAGATGTCCAAAAGCTCGAACCCCTCGAAGAACACCGCGCCAACTTTACGCATCATCACCGCCTGCCCCGCTACGCCAACATGCTAACGCCGCGCCGGCAACCGTGTCAGGGCAATGTGACGAGCACCACGTTCACCCGCACAGCTCGGCCGATCCAGGCCGGATCCTCCCACTCGCCGAGACCAAGGCCGAGCGCGATGCGGTCGAGTTCGGCGTGACCTTCCAGACGCCGGGCGCTACCGTCGTCAACCACCGTGAACTCGAAGCGCACAGGGTGAACCCCTTCAAGTAGCTGCAGCGTGCCATCGGCAATGAAGCCGTCGCCAGCGGGTCGGAAGTCACGGGTCTCGAATTTCGCCTGCGGAAAGCGGTCGACTTCGAACCATCCGGTGCCTTTGACGATGCCATCGCGCTCGTCCTCGTAAGTGGTCACGCTCGACATCGCAATCGTCACGATGGCGCTGCTTTGCGCCAATTGCTGCGGGTCAAAACGTACATGCGCATCGAAGACTTCGAAACGCCCGCTGAATTTCGCGCCCGCCTGCTCCGCCACGAAGCCCAATGTGCTGTTAGGGGCGTCGATCTCCCAACGATCGGGCTCAGCTGCGTGCACCAGGCTCGACAGAGCCAATGCCGCCATCGCCAGCCTCAATCGCGTGACCATGGCACCATCCGCATCAGCACGCCGTCCTTGTCGATGAACTGGTGTTTGAGGGCGGCGGCCACGTGAATGGCTGCAAGCACGACCAGTACGTTGAAGAGAATCTCGTGGACTTCCTCCAGATCGTGCGCGAGCCCCTTGTCGGGGGCCACAAGATCCGGCAGCTGGATTAGACCAAACCAGCTGACCGGGTAGTTCTTGGCGCTCGAGGCGAGCCAACCGGTGATCGGAATCGCGAATAAAAGGCCGTAGAACAGCCAATGGGTGGTCCGTGCCACGCGCACCTGCCAGCTGGGCATCGCCGCCGGCCAAGGCGGCGGCTGATTCACTGCGCGCCATGACAGACGCAGAATGGCGAGGGCGAGAATCGTGATGCCGAACGACTTGTGCCTCGCCATCAGCATCAGCTGATCCAAGGCTGCGCTCGGATCCGTCCGTCGCGCTGCGCCAGCCTCCTCAGCGAGCTCCGCGAGGAAATATTGCACGATGATCAACGCGGCAATCAGCCAGTGCAGTCCCTGCGCGACTGCGCCGAATCGCGCCGTCGAGTTCGACAACCGCATGAGCTACTCCGCCGCTTCCGCCTCGAGCGAGAGCGTCAAGGGAATCGCGCCACCTACCATGGGTATGCCATAGGTCATACCGAACGCCGCACGATCGATCGTCGTTGTGGCACCAAAGCCCACCCGCTGGCGCTGGTTCATCGGGTTCGGTCCGAGCTTGTTCAAGTCCACGCTCAAAGTGAGCGATTGCGTTTTGCCACGCAACGTCAGCATGCCCGACACATTGGCCCGTGTGGCGTCGAGCATCTCCACTTTCGAACTGGTGAAGGTGATGGTCGGGTGATGCGCGACGTCAAAAAAATCTGCGTTCTTCAGATGGTCGTTCAATCCGTCATGGAACATGTCGACGCTGTCGGCGCGGATCGTAACCGCAAGCACGCTTTGATCCGGTGCCGCGGGATCGAATTTCAACTGCACATCGAAGTCTCGAAATATCCCGGGCATCGTCGAGTACCCCATGTGCGTGACGTTGAACAGGATCCGTGTGTGGGAGGGGTCCACGACGAACTCTGCAGCCGTCGCAGGTACCACGAACAGCAGAGCACACGTTGCCAACAGATGTTTCATTCGACGGCCTCGCAGTGTTGAACTGCAACTCTACCGCGCCAGCGAGGCGACGCGAAGGCCGGCATGTCCGATAATCGCCACGATCCCGCCACGGACTCCCGATGCTGACGTACTGGCGCTTCTACTGGCCGCTCGCACTCACCGGGCTTGCGCTGGTGCTGTCGACACAGTTCCAGAACGCGGCGCTTGCGCGTTATCCAGACGCCGTGCGGGAATTGGCGATCTTTGCCCTCGCCCAAGGCACCTTTCAGTTCTTCAACGCTGCACTCAGCTTCACGCCACAACTTTCCAACGTCTATGCGCGCAGCGCGCACGGGTTCCGCACGAGCCTGTACTTCATCTTGGCCATTGCCGCGTTGCTGATGGTCATCCAAGGTCTGCTCGCGCTCACCGCCACGGGCCATCAGGTGATCGCAGGCATCTACGATCTGAGTGGCGACCTGTTGACGCGGGTCTGTGAGTACCTCGCGCTGCTGATGCCAGTGCTGCTCATCAATGCAGCACGGCTCTTCATCAACGGCACGTTGGTGCAAGCACGTCTCACCGGATGGGTGACGGGACTGAACGTGCTCTATCTGACGACGACCGTGGTCGTGCTCTACATCGGATTCCAGGCCGGCTGGCACGTCACCTACACGATGGTATCTGCCCAGATCGGCGCGGCCGCAGTTCATCTGGCGGCCTCGATGGCTGTTCGTTCGAGGCTCTACGTGTCGCCCGCTCGCGTGGAGCACAGCGACCTCACCGTCACCGAGTTGCTGCGGTTCTTCATTCCGGTGACCACCAACGGCGTGATGTTCGCCTTGTCACGGCCCGTCCTGTACGCGTTCGTCGGTCGCACACCCGACGGGCTGCTATACATCGCAGCGCTGCGTGTCGGTTTCGATTTCTCGACGATGTTCCAGCAGGCGGCCAACCAGTTCCGACATTTCTTCGTCACGTTCGGTCTCGACGATCTGCCAGGCAAACGGCGATTCATGGCCCTGGTCGGTGCCGGTATCACGGCCATCATGCTCATCGTCGCCATCACGCCGGCATCCGAGTGGGTGCTCACGCGCGCGCTCGGCATCGATCCCCAGATCAAGACACGTTCGGTTGAGGTGATTCTGGTCATGTGCGCGTTGCCGGCCCTGATCCTCTTTCGCAACTACTACCATGGTCTGCTCATGGTGCAGCGACGGACACTCGGCATGGCCACCGGCGGCATTCTGCGCGTCGCGGGCATCTATCTGATCGCGCAAATGTTGTATGCCGGGCAGGCGCTCAACCACATCACCGCGGCTGGGACCCTCCTGGCCGGCTTTCTGATCGAAGCGCTCGTCGTACTGAATGCAGGTAGAAGTCTCGCACGCCGATGATCGATGAGCCGCTCTTCTATCTGACTGCGATCGTCGCGGTGCTCATCGTCGGAATCGCCAAGGGCGGTCTCGCCGGCGGCATCGGCATCGTCGGCGTACCGCTGATGTCGCTCACCATCGGTCCGGTGCGCGCGGCGGCGATCATGCTGCCGATACTCATGGTGATGGATGCCTTCGCAGTGCGCGCCTGGTGGGGCAAGTGGGATCGCGGGAATCTCGCGGTGCTGCTGCCAGGCGCGGTGCTGGGCACCGCGATCGGCTGGTTGACCTTCGGCTATCTGTCGGCGGACACCGTGCGCGTGCTGATTGGCGCCATCGCACTCGGTTATTCGGCGGCCTGGTTCCTGCGGCCGACAGCCACGGCAGCGCGACCGGCAAGCCGGCTGCGGGGCGCTTTCTGGAGCACGTTGTCGGGCATCACGAGCTTCGGGGTGCATGCCGGGGGTCCGCCATTGCACGTGTATCTGCTTTCGCAGCGGCTCGACAAATCGGTCTTCCAGGGCACCACGGTGGCGTTCTTCTTCGTCGTCAACTGGCTGAAGCTGGGCCCGTATGCCCTGCTCGGTCAATTGGACGCCACCAATCTGAATACGGCGCTCGTGCTTGCCCCGCTGGCACCCGTCGGAATCGCGCTCGGCGCCTGGCTGCACCACCGCATCAACGAGACGATTTTCTACCGCGTCGTCTATGCATCCCTTGCGGTGATCGGCACCAAGCTCATCTACGACGGCTTGCAAGGCTAAGTGGCGAACGGCGCCTCGAAGATTGGCGTATAGACCGGTCCATCGACCGACGCGTCGCTGCGATACAGACCCACACGATCGAAGCAGCAGTCGACGTCGGACAGGTCAAGCTGAGACAGCGCGCTGGCCAGACTCATCCACACCACGCGTCCTGGTCGAGTCAAACGAACCAGCGTCACGTGTGGAAGAAACGCATGCTCGCGCGGCGTTCCCAGCAGTTCATCGAGCGCCGCTGCAATCTCCACCAGTGAATCGACGCCGTCGACACTCAGCGCAAGCACGCGGGGCGCGATCGAGCCGGGCCACGTCCGCAGCGTACCGAACCGGCATCGGACCGGCGGCGCGCGCGCTGCCAGC
>JBGSQB010000082.1:0-8934 GCA_041738285.1 Pseudomonadales bacterium
CATCGCCGACGCCATCGGCCCCATCCAGTTGCGTGAGCGCGACACCCGAAGGCTGCATCGCGGCGCACTGACGAATCAGCGTCTGCAGCGCGCGGATGCGATAGGTCACGGGCAGCACGATAAAGGTCTCGAACCCCGGCAGCTCGCCCAGGGCGTCGACGCCTGCGCCATGCGGCGACAGCCCCGGGGTATCGACCAGTACCAGCGAGCGGTCGGCCAGCGTGCCGAGTGCCGAAGCCATTTCGCCACTCGAACTCGCTTCCAGGACCGGTACGCCGAGCAGTTCGCCGGCAAGCATCAGCGCCTCGGCACCCGCCAATCGTGCCGTGTCACCGGTCACCATCGCGACCGACCGATTGCCGAACTGCAGGACGTGATTGGTCGCGAGGCGAATGAGCGTGGTCGTTCGTCCTGCACCAACCGGCCCGACAACACGTATGCGTCCGCGCGACAGCGCGACGGGTTTTGGCGCCGCTGGCAGCAGTTGCTTGACGCTACGCTCGACGTCGGACCATCGCAGCGATGCAGCCGCGGAGAACACGGCGTCGACGAAGTCGCCGTCGAAACCATAGCCGATCAAACGCTCGCGAGACCGGTCACCGGTAATCTGCTGTGGTGCTGACCGTGCGGCGCGCTGCGCGCCGACTTCCACGCGCCCATCGTCGCGGCGCGCGGTCACCTCGACCCACCCGTCGACACGACGCTGAGATACGATCATCGCATCATCGCCGATCTCAGCGCGCACGAGCTTCAGCGCTTCGCGTACGCTTCGGGCTCGAAATACACCACTATCCATGTCGCTCATCCTCTTCCAATGGTCGCTACGACCGTGATTTGTTTGTTGTCAGGTACTTCCTCGTAGCTCAGCACGTGCACGAGCTTGTTGCCGTAGCGTACGAAGCGACTGAGCAAGCCACGCACACCCGAGGCCACCAGCAACACCGCCGCCTTGCCCGAGATCTCCTGGCGCTCACACGCGGTGGCGATGGATTTCTGAAGTCGATCGGCCATACCAGGTTCGATGACCGGTGCATCGGCACCACCCTGCGACCTGGCTTTGATCAGCAATGACTCCAGATCAGGATCGAGCGTGATCACTTCGAGCGTCGCGGCCTGCCCGTAGATGCTCTGCACAATCAAACGCCCGAGTGCGATACGCACCGCGCTGGTGAGTTGTTCGGGATCTGTCGACTTGGTCGATGCCTCGATAATGGTCTCGGCAATCGTGCGGATGTCACGCACGGGCACCTTTTCGCGCAACAGGTTCTGCATGACCTTGAGCAGCACGGACAGCGACACCGAGTTCGGCACCAGCTGTTCGGCAAGCTTCGGTGATGCGCTGGTCAGCTTCTGCATGAGCTCGGACACCTCGTCGTGGCCGATGATTTCCGCAGCGTGATCCTGCATGACCTGGTTCAGGTGCGTCGCGATGACCGTGCTTGCATCGACCACGGTGTATCCGAGCGTTGCCGCATTGTCTTTCTGGTTTTCCTCTATCCAGACCGCGGTCAGCCCGAATGCCGGATCTTTGGTCTCGATACCGTTCAATCGACCAAACACCTCACCGGGATCGATGGCCAGCCACTTGTCGGGATAGATATCCGATTCGGCGGCCGTCACACCCATCAGCGTGAGTCGATAACTGTTCGGTGCGAGGTCGAGGTTGTCGCGGATGTGGACCGACGGCACCAGAAACCCCAGCTCCTGGGACAGCTTTTTGCGTACGCCCTTGATCCGACCAAGAAGTTCGCCACCCTGACTGCGATCCACCAGAGGTATCAGCCGGTAACCCACTTCGAGTCCCAGTACGTCCACCGGGGCAACGTCGTCCCACGAAACTTCCATCGGAGCGACCGGCTCGGCTGGTGTCTGGGCCGGTGCCGCGTCCACTTCCTTTGCCTGGGCAGCGCGTCGGGCGATGATAAAGGCGCCGGCGCCCGCCATGGCACCCATGGTGAGAAACACCAGGTGCGGCATACCCGGAACCACGCCCAGCACGATCAAAATTCCCGCAGCAACCGCAAGCGACCGCGGGTCGGTGAACATCTGGCTCAGCACCTGCTCGCGCATGTCTTCGGCGCTCGACACGCGAGTCACCATGATTGCGGCAGCGGTGGACAGCAGTAGTGATGGGATCTGGGCGACCAGACCATCGCCGATCGTCAGCAGTGTGTAGTTGCGCATCGCCACGTCGAAATCGAGGCCATGCTGACCCATGCCGACGCCCAGACCGCCCAGAATGTTGATCACGAGAATCAAAATGCCGGCGACGGCGTCGCCGCGAACGAATTTGCTCGCGCCATCCATCGAACCGTAGAAGTCCGCCTCTTGGCTGACTTCCGATCGACGCATTCGCGCTTCATCCTGATCGATGAGGCCGGCGTTGAGATCGGCGTCGATCGCCATCTGCTTGCCTGGCATCGCATCCAACGTGAATCGGGCGCTGACTTCCGAGATCCGACCAGCACCCTTAGTCACAACCACGAAGTTGATGATGACAAGGATCACGAACACTACGAAGCCAACAACGTAGTTGCCGCCAACGACGACTTCGCCAAATGCTTCGATGACTTTGCCCGCGGCATCCCCGCCGGCATGACCCTCGAGCAGAACGACTCGCGTCGATGCGACATTCAAGGAAAGACGCAGCAGAGTTGCCGCCAGCAGAATGGTCGGGAACGCTGCGAAATCGAGCGGCCTACGCGCGTAGACGCTGACCAGCAGCACGACCAGACTCAGCGCGATATTGAAGGTGAATGAAACGTCCAGCAGGAACGGCGGCACCTGCAGAGTCATCATCGCCAGCAACACGAGCACCAAGATCGGTAGCCCGACGTTGCCATGGGCGATGCGGCCGAAGCTCGACAGGCTCGGCGATTGTGAAAAGCTACTCGCCATGGTTATGCATCACGCCTATAGACTTCCGGAATCTCCACGTCTGCCAACGGCCGCGGCGCCGCCGCTCCGCCTGCTTTGAATCGCCGAAGCTGGTAGACGTAGGCCAATACCTGGGCGATTGCCACGTAAAGCGCGGCAGGCACTTCGCCGCCAACGTCGGTCGCGTGGTAAACCGCGCGTGTGAGTGCTGGCGACTCGAGCACCGGTACGCCGTGCGCCGCAGCGATTTCCCGGATCTTGAAGGCAATGAGATCGGCGCCCTTCGCCAATACCACCGGCGCGGCCATCGACTCGGCGTCGTACTTCAAAGCAACCGAGTAGTGCTCTGGGTTGGTGATGACGACATCGGCGTTCGGCACGTCGGCAAACATGCGCCGCCGCGCGAACTCCTGTTGCAATCGCCGAATGCGGCTCTTCACCTCGGGTCGCCCTTCCGAGTCCTTCATCTCGTCTTTGACTTCCTGGCGTGTCATGCGCAGCTGCTTCTTGAATTCCGCCAACTGAAACGGAACATCCACGACTGCGATGACCACGAGCGACACGGAGAGGCCGACCAGCGACCAGGCGACCATTGACAGGGAGTCGAGCACCGCCTGTTCGAGCGGCGCAAACGCAAGCGCGAGCATGTCGGGTGCCATCGCATTGAGCACGGCCATTGCGACCCCGACGACGACCGTCACTTTGGCGATCGCCTTGCCGAGTTCAACCAGGGCGCGCAGGGAAAACATGCGCTTGAAGCCCGCGAGCGGGCTCATACGGTTGCCCTTGAATGCGATTGCTTTGGCTGAAAGCACGAGTCCACCCATGCCGATCGATGAGGCGATCCCGGCAAGCATCACCAGGCCCAGTAGTGGCACCGTCACCCAGAGCGCTTCATTCGCGGCGTACTCGAGCGCGGCGAACATCTGATCATCGCTGGCAGAGGCCATGGTGGCACTGCGGCGCATGATCTCGGCAAACGTCGACGCATAGGAGCCACCGAACACAACCAATCCAAGGCTGCCTGTGACCAGCATCGCCATGCCATTGAGTTCACGAGACCGGGCGACCTGGCCATCCTCGCGCGCCTTCTCCTCTTTGCGCGGAGTCGGTTCTTCGGTCTTTTCCTGACCAAGCTGTTCTTCAGCCATTGGCTAGGTCCACCGCCGTGCGAACGCGAAGAAGCTCTGCGACAGCGCATCGAACTGGGGCGCAAAGCCGTATAGCGTCACCCAGATGATCGCCAGGCCGAACACCAGCGCGAACGGAAACCCCAGGGAAAAAACGTTCAACTGCGGCGCCGCGCGCGACATCACACCAAAGGACAGGTTCACCACAAGCAGCGAGGTAACCGCCGGAAGCGCCAGCAACACGGCTCCCGAGAACATCCAGCTGCCAAGGGCCGCCATCTCCCACGCGGTCTCCGCAATCGACCCTTCGATACCTACGGGCACTCGCTTGAACCCCTCTATGAGAACGTCGAGCAGAACCAGATGGCCGTTCATCGCAACAAACGTCAGGGACACCATCATCAGAAAGAACTGAGACAGCACGGTGACAGTGACGCCGTTGGTAGGATCCACCATCGAGGCGAATCCAAGTCCCATCTGCATCGCAATGAACTGGCCCGCGACCACGAACAGCTGGAAAAACACGATGGTGGCGAAGCCCAAACCCATACCGATCGCCGTCTGCGTCACGGCCTCTATTCCAACCGATAGATCGAGCCGATCGATCGGGGGCAGCGACGGCAGCACGGGCGCCAGCGCAAGTGCCGTCGCAAGGGTCAGTGCGATGCGCACGCGGGGCGGCACCAGTTGGCTGCCGATCACCGGCACCACCATGAAAAAGCCGCCGACACGAAACATCGCCCACACCACGCGGCTGAGTTCGGCGATTACTGTGTCGATCGGAAAATTCACGGCTCATCCCACGATCGCAGGAATGTCACGGATCAGGCGGTGCGTGAAGTCCATCAGCGCGTTGAGCAACCAGGGACCCGCAACCATGATCGTGAGCAGCGTGACCAGGAGGCGCGGCAGAAAGCTCAGGGTCTGTTCATTGATCTGCGTTGCCGCCTGGAATACTGAGACCGCCAAACCGACCAGCAGGCTGGGAACGACGATGAGGGTCACCATCACAACGACCAGCCACAGGCCGTCACGAAACAGATCGAGCACATCGGATGGCGTCATTTCATCACCCGCCTACGAAGCTCGTCGCCAGGGTCCCCATGACGAGAACCCATCCATCCACCATGACGAACAGCATGATCTTGAACGGCAAGGAAATGATGAGTGGCGATAGCATCATCATGCCCATCGACATCAGCACGCTCGCGACGACCATGTCGATGACGAGAAATGGAATGAACAGGATGAATCCCATTTGAAAGGCGGTCTTCAATTCACTCGTCATGAATGCGGGCACCAGCACGAAGAAGCCGACGTCCTCGATTCGATCAACATCCGGCGCGCCAGAGATCTCCATGAACAACGAGACGTCATCCTCTCTTGCTTGCGCGAGCATGAATCGGCGAAATGGTATTGACGCTAGTTCCAGTGCCTCACCCGGCGCGATTTCTTCGGCGAGATATGGCTTGAGTGCCGTTTCATTCACTTCATTGATCACCGGGGACATCACAAACAGCGTCAGAAACAGCGCGAGGCCGATGAGGATTTGATTCGACGGTGTCTGCTGCAAACCAATCGCCTGACGCAGGATCGCGAACACGACGATGATCCGTGTGAACGATGTCATCATGATCACAAACGACGGCAACAGGGTGAGCGCCGTCATGATGGCGAGAATCTGCAGTGTCACACTGTACTGCTGCCCACCGTCAGGTTCAGCAGTCAGTGTGATCGCAGGGATTTCCCCGGCGGCAAACGCACTCGGCGCGCAGATCAGCAGCAACGAAAACCAGATCGTCGTCATCTTCATGCGCGACTCATCCAGTTCTTGAGCGTTGCCTTGAAGTCGTCACCTACCGCAATCGCCGGGACATCATTGCCAAAGGCGTGTAAGGCCGTGACCTGCTGCGGTGTCACGCCAAGCAGAAGTTGCTGGCCATGCACTTCTATGAGCAGCACCCGCTCACGCGTACCGAGCGGCGCTGCAGCCAGCACGCGAATGACCCCGGTCGTCCGCATGGTGCTTCCGCCCACGCGCTTGAACGCCCAGGCGGCGATGAAGACGAGAGCCAGGGTGGCCAGGAGCGCCAGGCCAACCTGCGTGATTGCGGGTCCGACTTCCATGTAGCCTCAGTTCAGGATTCGAATGCGCTGTTCGGGACTTACGACGTCGGTCAGGCGGATTCCGAACTTGTCGTTCACCACCACGACTTCACCATGTGCGACCAATGTGCCATTGACGAGTACATCCAGGGGGTCACCCGCCAGGCGCGTGAGTTCGACTACCGATCCCTTGTTGAGCTGCAAAAGGCGCCGAATGCTGATGCTGGTGCTGCCTACTTCCATCGACAGGCGTACGGGAATGTCGAGAACCACGTCCAGATTGCGGCGATCGACGCTCGCAGCCTCCATCGGCGATCCACCCGCATCTGCCCGCTTGTCCGTTCCCAGTGCACCTGCTCCGATCTTTTCGTTGGACACCGACATCTCTCCTAATGCGAAACGAAAGGTTCTTGAAATTCGAGGGCGAGATTCCCGCGCGCATTGCCAAGCTTGGCAATGAATGCCGGAATCCCGTTGGCCTCAACGACATGATGATCAGGTACATCGACCGCGATCACGTCACCCGCGCGCAGCCGCAGCACCTCCCTCAGTGAAATGTCGCGCTCCGCGATCGCACAGTTGATGGAGACGCGCGCATCGAGGATGCGCCGTTCGAGATTTGGCACCCAGCGCCGATCGACCTCTGATGCTTTGCCCTGGCCTGCACTCTCGAGCAGCTCGCGATGCGGTTCGAGCATCGCGTAGGGAAGCGCGAGCTGAATCTCGCCGGCGCCATTGTCGAGTTCTGCGGTATACGTATTCACCAGCACGATTTCATTGGCGCTGAATGTGTTCAGCAGGGACGGGTTCACCTCGGCGCCGACCTGGGTGATCTCGATCGGCAACACACCCTTCCAGGCTTGCATCAGATCTGCATACACACACTCGAGCACGCGGCGGATGATGCGCATTTCGGTCGGGGTGAACTCGCGACCTTCGGGACTTACCTGACTGCTGGTACCGCCAAAGAACTGGTCGACCAGTCGAAATACGAGCTTGGCATCGATCACCACCAGGCCGACGCCCACAAATGGTTTGATCTTCACCAGATTGATGCTGGTCGGTACATAGAGGGTCTGCAGGTACTCGCTGAATTTCATCACCTGAACGCCACCCACACCGATGTCGATGGGGTAGCGCAGCAGGTTGTAGAGGCTGGTCTTGATCAGCCTCGCAAACTTTTCGTTGACGAGTTCGAGCGTCGGCAATCGACCCTTGACGACCCGATCCTGACTCGACAGGTCGTAGGGTTTCACATCGGCCGCGACGGGCCCTTCGGAGTCGACATCTTCGGCCACATCCTCGACTCCATGCAGCAGCGCCTCGATCTCCTCTTGAGTCAGCAGCTCCCGCTTGGCGATGGTATCACTCATCACTGCATCACGAAGTTGGTGAGGAGCACGGTCTCAATTCCCGACAACTTGGCTTCGGTACTGATGGTGCCGTCGATCAGCGCGCGCAACGCCTCGCGCAGCGCCCCCTTGCCGGAATCGGTCTGAAGCGCCGCGTAATCCTGATCGGCGAACAGGTTGATGATCTTGCTGCGGATCAGTGGGGTGTGCGTGATCACCGCTTCGATCACCTTTGGATCTCGCGCCATGACCGTCAGTTCTGCCTGCAGGTAACGTGGTTTGTTTCCCGCGAGGAAGTTGACGACGAATGCCGGTCGCAGGTTGTGGTAGATCGCCACCTGCTTGGCCGGGGGTGGTGCCTCGACGTCGACCGCTTCGGGTTCCGCGGTGCCGCCTACGAAGTACAGCGTGCCACCGATCGACGCCGCCATTACGACCACCGCCACGCCACCCATGATGATGAACCTTTTTATGCCGCCATTCGCGGCGGCAGGTGCTTCAACGGCTTTGTCCTCGTCCTTTGCCCCGCCCTTCTGCCCTGCGTTCTTTCCGGCGTCTTTGGCCATGTCAGATTCCCGTCACACTTGCGATACCAAGGCTTTCCGGAACGCCGTATTTCCGGCGTTCAAAGCAAGTGTAGGAGAGATTCCGGAGTCTGCTTGACGCGCGCACCGGGCCTTGGCGTCAGTAAGCTGGCGCGGCCTCAGGCATGGATGTCCACCAGCGCACCGTCCGCACGCCGAGAGGCATTCGCGGCCGGCAACTCGATGGCGTTCGTGGTCAACCGGGTCGAAGCGTCGCGCCGCAGGTCTCGCGGTTGGTCCGCGTGCTGCTGGGCGCCCTGATGGGCGGACTGTTCGACATCCACATCCCCAAGCTGCAAGCCTGAGGACTCGAGCATCGTCCGCAGGCGCGGCAACTGCGCTTCGAGCGCTTCGCGCACGCCGCTGTTGTGCACGACGAAACTGACGTGCGTCGTGTCGCTGTCCATGCGTAGTCGGATGTCGATGCGGCCGAGGTCCGCCGGATCGAGCGACAGGCTTGCCCGATCGAAGCGCTGCGCCCGCATATGGATGACACGATCGGCCAGGTCACCGCCGAATCGCATGATGTTTCCCGCATTGAACGGTACCGCCTGCAGACGGGGTGTCGCATTCGGTTGCGGGTCAGTCGTTCTTGGCGCAGGGCCTTCCAACTTCAACACCGCCGCATCCGTCGTGGTGTCGGGATCGTCGATCGATACGACTGCCGTGCTCATCGCCGCATCCGCGTCAACGACCCGCCGCGCGGTCAGCACATTCTGCGGACGCAAGCGTGACGCGTCACCCAACTCAATCCGCGGCGCGTCAAACGCGACACGATCCCCGTCGGCCGTCCCCGCCATCTTCATGCGTAGATTAGCCATTGTGGACATCGGTCGCGGGATCGCCGACACCGCGACGGTTGGCGGCGCAGCGACGGGCGCGGGC
>JBGSQB010000115.1:0-3074 GCA_041738285.1 Pseudomonadales bacterium
CCGCGCCGCGAAAACCCACCACGGGCGTGCCGCTGCGCGGTGAGTGCACCGCGAGTCGCGCGCGTCTGCGATAGCCGAACGGCGCGCTGACGATCGGATCTTCGATGCTGCGGGGTTCGATCCGCGCCTGGCGCGCGAGCAGCTCGACCAGCGCGCTGGCCTTGTGTGAGATCTGGGCCATTGGATCCAGATGCATCAGGTCGCAGCCGCCGCAGGCGGCAACGTGAGGGCAGGGCGCGGTGACCCGACTGGTCGCCGGTTGGGCCACGCGTACGACTTCGTAGTCGTTGTGCCGACTGCCCCTCTTCAGGCACCGGGCCTCGACGGTCTCACCTGCCAACGCGCCGGCGACGAACGACACCTTGCCCCCGCGATAGGCGATGCCGCGGCCGTCGTGGCTCAATCGTTCGATGGTGAGGGTCTCGGTCACGGGGCGTAAGGTACGACAGGCGGTGTCCAAACTCACAGAAACGATAGTGTCACCTACGGACCGGTGCGCCGACACTCGGTAGCTTGCGGCAATCCGAATGAAAGGGAGGCGTCATGGCGCTGATCGACGAACTGTTCTCGCTACATGGCCAGGTAGCCGTGGTCACCGGCGCGGGGCGCGGTATTGGTGAGGGCATTGCCAACGTGCTCGCCCAGGCCGGCGCTTCGGTCGTGTGCGCCGCGCGCCGAAGCCATGAAATCGAACGGGTTGCGGCCGACATCGTCGCAAGCAACGGCCGCGCCATCGCAGTGACGACGGATGTGACGGACGAGTCGGCCCTCGAGCGCCTCGCCCAATCGGCCATCAATGAATTCGGTCGGCTCGACATCTGGATCAACAACGCCGGCGGCTCACCGTTGCAGATGCCGCTCCTGGAACTGCCCCGGGCAGAGTGGGACGCAACGATCGCGCTCAACCTCACCGCCATCTGGGCCGCAACCCGTGTCGCTTCGCGCCACATGGGCGACGGCGGCCGCATCGTCAACATCTCATCCATTGCCGCCGAGATGGTCATTCCCGGGAGCGGCCACTACACCGCGGCCAAAGCGGGTACCAACATGCTGACCCGGGCGTTCGCGCAGGAACTCGGCCCCCGCATTCGAGTGAACTGCATCATGCCGGGCGCCGTGCCGACCGAGATCATGATGAAGGCGATGCGCCTGACCGATGACGATCTGCCCAAACTCGAAAAGATGCTGCGCCTGCCGGCCGGACGACTCGGGACACCCCAGGACCTTGGCGCGGCCGTGTTGTATCTGACATCACCTGCCAGCGAGTGGGTAACCGGCCAGTGCATCCGTGTGTCGGGAGGCGCGTAGTGACGATGAACAAACGCGTCGTGCTGCGCACACGTCCTGACGGCACGCCGAAGGTATCGGACTTTGCCATCGAGTCGGTGCCCGTCGATCGGCCGGGATCCGATCAGGTACTGATCGAGGTCAGTCACATCTCGATCGATGCATTCATTCGCACGACCCTCGACGGCGCCGGCATCCACGGCACCGTGGGCATGGGCGCACCGATTACGGCACTCGGCGTGGGCAAAGTGCTGGCCAGTGGCTACCCCGCGTTGAAGCCGGGGGATTGGGTAACGGGTCCGACCCTGGCCCAGACCCACGCACTCATGCCGGGCACGATGTTTCAGAAGATCGACGCCGCCGTTGCACCGCCATCGACCTACCTCGGCATCCTGGGATTGACCACCGGACTGACCGCCTATGTGGGCCTGCTCGAAGTCGCGGGCGTCGATGCCGGCGACACGGTCGTGGTATCTGGCGCCGCAGGCGCGGTGGGCAGCGTCGTCTGCCAGCTGGCGAAGATTGCGGGCGCCCGCGTCATCGGTATTGCGGGCGGTGCCGACAAGACACGCTACCTCACGGACACGATCGGGGCGGATGCTGGCATCGACTACAAGGGTGAAGACGTCGGCAGCCGGCTAAATGCACTGGCACCCGAAGGCGTCAACGTTTACTTCGACAACGTCGGCGGCGAGCTGCTCGACACCGTGCTCGATCGCATCGCGACCGGCGCGCGGGTATCGATCTGCGGCGCGATTTCCCAGTACAACCACATGTCTGAGGTGCGCGGCCCGACACTGTATCTACGCCTGGCTGAGCGCAACGCGCGCATGAGCGGGTTCACGGTCGATCACCACAGCGCGTGCTTCCCGGCGGCCAGCGCGAAGCTGATCGAGTGGATGAATGCGGGCAAGCTGCGGCTGCCGGAACATGTAGAGCGGGGGATCGAGCGCTTCCCGGCGGCACTGGTGATGCTGTTCACCGGCGGTCACATGGGGAAGCTGCTGGTTGTACCCTAGCGGGCTGTCGAACAACAGCCTGCGTTGGAGGAAGTCCATGAGTCGCATCAGTCAGATCGAGCCCAAAGATTGGGATGCGCAGCTGCGCGAACTCACCCGCCCCGATACAGCAACGCCCCTGGAGCAGGGCCTGATGCGCATGTTTGCCCATCAGCCCGGGCTCGCACGTGGGCTGGCCTTGTTCGGGGGCGCGCTGAAAACGCATCGGTCATTGCCCGACCGCCTGGTAGAGCTGGTGCGACTGCGGGTGGCGTTCCACAACCAGTGTCGAAGCTGCATGGCCATCCGCTATCGCGATGCCGTGGCCGCAGGCGTCGACGAGGACCTGGTCTGCGAACTGGCCAGCCCAACCACCGCCGAATCACTTTCCGCCGCTGAACGGTGCGCCATTCAGTTCGCAGATCTGTTCGCGACCGATCATCTGGCGATCGACGACGCGACCTACGACGAATTGAAAGTGCATTTCAGCGAAGCAGAGGTGGTTGAGCTCGGCATGACTGTGGCTTTCTTCGTCGGCTTCGGCCGGCTTGCCGCAACACTGTCGATGACCGAAGAACTGCCGACCGCGTTTCAGGCCGCTCATGGCACCCAACTGACACCCTGGGGCGAAGCCTCGGTGGTCGTGCGCTGACGGTTCGAAGCTAACGAAGAACAGGGAGCAAGAACGATGGGCAGAGTAGATGGCAAGGTTGCGATCGTGACGGGCGGCGCCAAGGGTCTGGGCGCAGCCGATGCGCGCGCGCTCGCGCGCGAAGGCGCGAAGGTCGT
>JBGSQB010000122.1:0-35484 GCA_041738285.1 Pseudomonadales bacterium
GGTTCTTGCGGCGCGAGGCCGATGACGCGGTTCATCAATGCGCGGGTGTCGTCACTGATGACCCCGTCATCGGCGAGGTACCGTGCCTGCGCCAGCGCCGTCAGCACATTGGCCTCGTCGGGCGCCAGTCGCTCCAACGCCTCGAACGCAGTGACGGCCGCGCGATAGTTGCCTTGGCGCATGCGCGCATGGCCGAGGAGATACCAGCTCTTGGCGTCGTCGGGATCACGCGCCAGATGCGCTTCCAGACGCTGCGCCCAATCGCCGATCGACGACGCGTCATGGCCCTCGGCACCCAGTAGCGCACGGTCGCGATCGAGCGCGACCAGGTCGATTGCGCCCAGATCGCTATAGATGAGGCTCGCACCGCCGACGACCACGAGCACGACCAACCCCACCAGCACCAGCGGTACGCGTTGCGAAACACGTGCGGTCGCCGCCAACGCACCGTCGGCGTCCTCGAGCAGCGCGGCCGCGGATTCGGCGGCTAGCGCCTCGTGTTCCTCTGCATTGATCAGGCCCGAATCGCGCTGCTCATCGATCTCCGCGATGCGTTGGCGGTACAGCGCGACGTTGACCGCTCGGCGATCGGCCTGCGTGGGCTGCGCGCGCGCGCGCATGAGTGGTAGCGCGACGAATGCCATCGCCATCGCGCTCAGTACACCGCAGGCGATGAGAAACGGCGTCACGGCGGGTCGCGTTCCGACAACAGCACGGCCAACCGTGCCTGCGCATCCGCATCGAGACTCGCAACCGCGACCCGCCTGCGCCGAGCCAGCATCACGATCACGATGATCGCAAGCAGGGCGAGGCTCGCGGGAATTGCCCAGAGCGCAATCGTGTCGACCCGCATGGGGGGATCGTAGAGAACGAAGTCGCCGTACCGATCCTGCAGGAACGTACGGATCTCATCGTCGCGCTTGCCTTCGATGACGAGTGTGTAGACGACGCGGCGCAGGTCCGCCGCGATGGGCGCATCGGACCCCGACAGGTTCGTATTGAGGCACTTCGGGCATCGGAACTCGTCGATCAATGCGGAATAGCGCTTCGATTGATCTTCGGATTCGAACTCATAGGCATCGATCGCACCTTGTCCCCAGACCGAGGTGCAGAGTACGAACAGGAACGCCGCAACTGATCGCTCGATCATCGCGCTTTGCTCGCAAGCGCGTCGCGCAATTGCGCCACCAATGGCACGAACTCCGCCTCCCAGACACGTCGATTAACGTCGCCAACGCGTTTGTGCACGATGACACCGTGTTGATCGACGAGAAAACTCTCGGGCGCGCCGTAGACGCCGAGATCTACACCGAGCAGACCATCAGCATCGATGACGTGGCGTTCGTAGGGATCGCCGTAGCGGGCCAGCCACCTGCGCGCGGCCGCGGGATCGTCCTTGTAGTTGATACCGATGATCCGCATGCCTTCCTCGTCGTGAATGCGCGCAAGCTCGGCATGTTCGGCTTTGCAGGTGGGACACCAGGTTGCCCATACGTTCACGAGCGTAACCTGACCTTCGAAAATCGATTGTGTGACGACGGTGTCGGGTGCGTTCAGATCGGCGAGCGCGAACGCGGGAAACGCGCGCCCGACCAGCGCCGACGGCAACCGATGCGGATCCTCGAGGCTGAAGCCGGCGTATAGCAGACCCACCAGCACAACGAACGCCACCAGTGGGACGAACAGGCTTGCGCGACTCACGAGGCGGCCGCGCCTGCGGCACCGTGTTCCACCACCTTGGCGTCACGCACGCGCAGCCGTCGATAGCGCGGATCTGCGATCGCGATGACGCCACCGAGTGCCATCAACAGCGCGCCGAACCACACCCATCGCACCAACGGCTTGTATTGGCCGCGCACCGCCCACGCGCCATTTGGCAGGCCATCGCCGAGCGCAACGAATACATCGCGAGCAAAGCCCGGTTCGATGGCCGCTTCCGTCATGACGTTACCGCCCGACAGATAGCGCCGCTTCTCCGGCCGCAGCAGGTAGCTCGGACCGTCACCATCGACCCGGATCGTTGCCTGCTGGGCAAGATAATTCGGCCCACGCAGTTCGTCGACCGACTGCAGTGTGAGGGTCAACGCACCGAGCTCCATGGACTCCCCTGTCATCAGGCGGACGTCGCGCTCGATCGACAGCTGACTCGTGACAACGACGCCGAGAAGGGACACGACGAATCCCAGATGCGCCACGCTCATACCGACATAGGCCACGGGAATACCCGACCACTTGCGCAAACCCTGGCTGCGTTGCCAGAGATCACGCAGGTGCGAACCGATGACCCAGACCGCGAGCATCACCGCGAACACCACTTCGATGTGGAGCGTGTCGGACAACACCAGAGGCACCAATACGCCGATGACGAGGCTCACCGCGATCAGCACGGCATAGCCGCGCACCACGGCGGCACCGCCGTTGCGCTTCCAGCGCAGGAACGGCCCGAAGCCCAGCAGCACGGTGAGCAATGCCATGAGCGGATTGAAGAGCGCGTTGAAGTACGGTGGTCCAACCGAGATCTTGTCGCCCCCGGTCGCCGCCTCGTAGGCGAGCGGATACAGCGTGCCGAGCAGGACCACACTCAGCGCAAGCGTGAACAGCACGTTGTTGGCGAGCAGCATGACCTCGCGGGACAGCAGCGAAAATCCTGCCTGACTCTTGATCACCGGCGCGCGAATCGCATACAGGGTGAGCGAGCCGCCGACCACGAGCACGAGAAACGCGAGAATGAACAGGCCGCGCTCCGGATCGACTGCAAACGCATGCACAGAGGTGAGCACACCGGAACGGACGATGAACGCGCCAAGGAGCGACAGTGAGAACGCCGCTATCGCGAGCAGTACGGTCCAGCTCTTGAACACACCCCGCTTTTCCGTCACCGCGAGCGAATGCACGAGTGCAGTCCCCACGAGCCACGGCATGAACGATGCGTTCTCGACGGGATCCCAGAACCACCAGCCACCCCAGCCCAATTCGTAGTAAGCCCACCAGCTGCCGAGGGCGATACCGACGGTTAAGAGTGACCAAGCGAGATTTGTCCAGGGCCGCGACCAGCGCGCCCAGGCGGCATCCAACCGACCGCTCATCAGCGCAGCAATGGCGAAGGCAAACGCGACGGAGAATCCGACATAGCCCGCGTACAGGATGGGCGGATGCACGATCAGTCCGAATTCCTGCAACAGCGGATTCAAATCGCTGCCTTCGGACGGAGCCATCGGCAGCGATCGTTCGAACGGGTTGCTGGTGAACAGCGAGAACGCAATGAAGCCTGCCGACAGCAGGCCCATGATGCCAAGGACGCGGGCCGACAGCGCCATCGGCAGATCGCCGCTACGCAGCGCAACCGCTACCGTCCACGCACCCATGATCATGATCCACAGCAGGAACGAGCCTTCGTGCGCACCCCACAATGCACTGGCCTTGTACGCGATCGGCAGCAGCGTGTTCGAGTTGCGCGCGACGTAGGAGACCGAGAAATCGTCGGTTACGAAAGCATGCAGCAGGCAGCTGAATGCGACGACCACGAACACCAGCACGCCGAGCGCAAGGGTCGGCGCCGTGCGCATCAGCGTTGCGTCCGCTCGATGCGCACCGATCATCGGCAGCGTGGCCAAAGCGCACGCCAGCATGAACGCGAGAATCAGTGCGAAGTGGCCGGCTTCTGCAATCATGATGTCTTGTGCATTCCCGCGAGTTCAGGGGGCATGTAGTTCTCATCGTGCTTCGCAAGCACTTCTTCGGCGACGAACACCCCGTCATCGCCCAGGCGCCCGGTGCACAGCACGCCTTGGCCTTCCTTGAACAGATCCGGCAGCATGCCTCGATAGGTCACCGTGAAGTCGGAGCCGGCGAGATCGCTCAGCACAAAGCGAACCGCAAGCTCATCGCTCGCATGCTCGACGCTCCCCACCTTCACCATGCCTCCGGCTCGAATGCGCGCGCCGACCGGCGCCTCGCCCGAGACGATCTGATCGGGCGGGTAGAAGAGGTTGATGTTCTCGTTCAGCGCAGTCAGCACGAGGCCGACCGTCACGCCAGCGCCTACCAGGAGAAACACAACCGCGACCAATCGATTGCGTCGAATGGGATTCATGATTTGACCTCATCAGCATCGACCGCGCCGCGGCGGGCGCGTTCACCTTCGATTGCAAAAAAACGTCGCCGCGTGATGTACGGCGCACACAGATTCGCAAGGAGCACGACCAGACCCAGGCCATAAGCACTCCAAACGTAGAGGCCGTGGCCGCCCATTGCGATGAAACTGGCGACACTATCGAAGCTCATTGGACGTGCTGCCTCACGGTCGCCTGGACCCACTGCGTCGCACGCTCACGTTCCAGGATGACATTCGCCGTGCGCATGAACGCAAGTCCACCAAACAACGCATAAAATCCCAACACACTCACCAACAGTGGCAGATACATCTCAGGCGGCATGGAGGGTGCTTCTGTCAGTTTGAACGTGGACGGCTGATGCAATGTCAGCCACCAGTCCACGGAATACTTGATGATCGGAATGTTGATTGTACCTACGACCGCCAGCAGCGCACAGGCGCGACCCGCGGTCTCTTCGCGCGGAATCGCCTGTCGCAGCGCCATCAACCCGAAGTAAAGGAATAGCAGCACCAGCATCGAAGTGGTGCGTGCATCCCACACCCACCACGTACCCCAGGTGGGCTTACCCCATATTGCACCGGTGATGAGTGCAAGCGCCGTCATCGACATGCCAAATGGAACGACGGCGACCATGAACATGTCGGCCAGCTTCATCCGCCACACCAGCAGCACCAGTCCCGCAGCGCCGACCATCATGTACACCGACTGCGCGAGAATTGCCGTCGGTACATGCACGTAGATGATGCGAAAACTGTTGCCCTGCAGATAGTCCTGCGGCGCAAACGCAAGGCCCCAGGCGAACCCGACCACGATACCGAGCACACCGACGCCCAGGAACCAGGGCGCGAGGCGCCCGGCAATGCCGTAAAACGAACGCGGGGATCCGAGTCTGTGCCACCACGACTTCAGCACGTTCATTGCGCTACTCATTCAAGTCCTACCTTCAGTCCCATGGCGGCCGCGAACGGCGCGAATGTGATCGACAGACTCGCGAGCGCCGCCATCCACGCCAGTTGGGCGCTTGCGCCAACGCCATCCACCACTGCAGCGACCGCGCCCGACCCGAGGATCAGCACCGGCACGTACAAGGGCAGCACGATCAGCGCCAACAGCAGACTGCCCCGCTTGAGGTTCACGGTCAGCGCAGCGCCCACCGCCCCGATCACACTCAGCACGGGCGTGCCCAGCAGCAGCGTCACCATCAAGGTTCCGAAAGCCTCGCTTGGCAGATTCAGCATGAGCGCGGCCACCGGCGAGAGCAGCACGAGGGGCAGCCCTGTAACCAGCCAGTGCGCGGCGATCTTGGCGATCACGCCGGCGAACAGCGGCTGCGCGTGCAACACCATCTGCTCGAGCGTCCCATCGTCATAGTCGCGGCGGAACAAGCCGTCGAGCGCAAGCAGCGTCGATAGCAGCGCGAGTACCCATAGCACACCAGGGGCCAGTTCGGCCAACCGTTCTGGACCCGGCCCAACGCCCAGTGGAAAAAGTGCGACGGCCAGCACAAAAAACATCAATGGATTGGCAAGATCCCCGGGAGATCGCAGCGCGATCCGCACATCACGTCGAAGTTGAGTGACAACCAGGCGCCACACTGACGGTCGTGTCACCGCGAAGGCGTCGTTCGTCACGACAGGTCGCCCAGGGTATGCAATCGCGCACCCGCGATGCCGAGCGGTGGGTGTGTCGCGCAGATCGCACTGCCGCCCCTGGCGCGATGCGCATCCAGCAACTGGCGCACCAAAGCGCATCCATCGTCATCGAGCGCGGTCAGCGGCTCATCGAGCAACCACAGAGGCGCACCGCCGAGATCGAGGCGCGCCAGTGTCACCCGCCGCTGCTGACCTGCCGACAGAACCTGGCACGGTGTTTGGGAATAGCCGCGCAGACCCACCGTATCGAGGGCACGACGGATGCGCACCGTGTCCGCATCGATCCCCAGCAGCGCCGCGTACCACTGCAGATTCTCCAGCGGCGTCAGTTGCCCATTGATGCCGCCGCGGTGACCGAGATAGAGAAACGTAACCGCGTGAATAGCTTGGCCCGTGTAGTCGGACGTCAACCCGGCAAGACACCGCAGAAGTGTCGTCTTGCCGCTGCCGTTGGGACCGCGTAGTTCGATGACTTCGCCCGGATGCAACGCGAGACTGAGGCCGGCAAACAGCGTCCGGCCATCACGTTTACACGCAAGTTCAGTGACGGACAGGTGCGGTGATGCCAAAACGGGGGAGCTTCAGTGTTCAAACGCCGCGCATTATAGAACCTATCGAACCACCGCGATGCACTCGATCTCCACGCGCGCGCCAACTGCGATGCCGCTGGCACCGAGCGCACTGCGTGCCGGCAGCGAACCGGCAGTGAAGTACGTCCGGTACACCTCGTTCATGGCCGACCATTCGGCCATGTCGGCCAGGAAGATGGTGCACTTGACGATGTCGTCGATGCTCGCCCCGTGCCGGGCAAGCGTTGCCGAGATGTTGTCCATCGTCTGCCGCGTCTCGGCCGCGATACCTCCGGGTACGACTTCGAGCGTGCCGGGAAGCCGGCCGAGTTCGCCGGAAAGGTACAGGGTATCGTTCACCCGCACGGCTTCGGAAAATGGCAGGTCCTGTGCGGCGGCGTCGGGATTGCTGAGAAAAGTCACGTCCGCCGACGTATTGACGTTCACGTCACAGCCTGCCGCAATGGCCAGAACAATGGTCAGCATCAGCAGCTTCATGACGCGCGTCTCCCGTTCAGTTGTCGATCATGCAGTGGCGTGAGCATCATGAGCGCGGCAACCGCACCAACGAGTGCAAACATCATGTCCGATTGGGTGTCCCAGACGTAACCTTGCGTGCCGAGAAACGCATCCGCGGCCTCTTCTGACAGCAGCGCCACCCACCACTCGATCAATTCGTAGAACGCGCTGATACCCAAGACTGTCGCGATCAGCAGAAACACCAGCCACTTGCCGCGTTCGAGCGGCGACGTTCGCAACAGAATTTCGCGCGCGATCATCACGGGCACGAACCCTTGCACGAAGTGGCCGACTTTGTCGTAGTTGTTGCGTTCGAAGCCGAAGGGTTCCTTCAGCCAGTCGAATAGCGGCACTTCGGCATAGGTGTAGTGTGCGCCGACGAGCAGGACCACGGCGTGCAGGAGAATCAGCCAGTACACCAGCACCGTCAGCGGAAACCGCTGCCAGGTGGCGGCAATGAGTACCAGCGCGAAGAGTGCCGGGATCGACTCCAGCCACCAGGTTGCGACGTCCTTGGGTTCGTGCGCAGACCACAGCGTGACCAGCGTGAATACCACCAGCCAGAGCGCGATCGCGATACGCGACGGCCGGTCGATCATGTGACGCTGAACACGCCGTAGCCTTGCGGTCCTATTCTCACCCGCCAGCCGACCGAGTGCTCGACTCGGGTGTGATGACTGATCACAGGATTGACGTCGCCGAGTTTTGGCAGCTTCACCTGTGCCGCCATCGGCCCCGGATTGATGACGACGATGAGGCTCTCGCCACGACGATAGGCCAGGGGATACCCAGGCGATGAATCGGTGAGTAGCTCACAACTCGCGCTTGCCATCAGGTCCCGTTCCGTGGAGCGTAGATAGATGAGTCGATTGACATGGTGCCAGAGGGATTCTCGGTCCTCGCGCTGGCTGGCAACGTCTGGACGCGCGTCGTCGGGGTCGATCGGCAGATACGGCTGCGCCTCGAGATTGGTGGAGAAACCCGCGAGCGGCGAGGTGTCCCACTGCATCGGAGTTCGGCTGCCTGTGCGTTGATAGCCACCCTCCTTGCTCGGCAACTCGGCCATGTAGCGCATCCCGATCTCATCGCCGTAATAGATGAACGGTACGTGCGGCCAGGTCAGCAGGAACGTGTACAGCACCTTCAGATCCGCCGCGTCCCGTCCGTGACTCGGCCGCGAGATGTCGTGATTCGACGAAGGAATGGCAACGTAGCCGCTACCCGCGACACTGCGTCGGTGAAACTCGAAGTTATCCAAGAAGCGGGCGAAGTCGCCGCGGCCCTCGTCGTCGAAATACGAAGTCGCCCGTCGTGGCGGAAACGTCGTCGGTCCGAGCAGCAGCGCATCGTACCCCGGCGTGCCGTCGTGCAGCATGAAGTCGACATCGAACCCCGCGTCGATGGCGAGGTCCGGACAACCCCACTCAGAGATGAGGACGCGGTCGGAATAGCGGTCGCGCATCCACGCACTGACCTCGCGCCAGAGACGGCGAATCCCGATGTGTTCGGGATCGCCCTTGACGAGCGTCCCGGCCAGATCGACCCGAAAGCCATCGACTCCACGATCGAGCCAGAACGCCATCACTTCTTTGAGCGCCGCAACGCTCGCACGCGGGCCTGGTGCGTCCGCTGACTGCTGATAACCACGCTGCAGCCTGCCGAAGCCATAGTTGAGCGCCGGCTGATGGGCGAAAAAGTTGATCGCGTACGCACCGGAGCGATCCGTCGTCCCGCTGATGAAATCGATCTCGCCGTCCCGCTTGATCCAGGGGTTGTTGGTCCAGATGTAGCGATCGGAGTGCGAATTGGGCGCTGCATCGCACGATGCCTTGAACCAGGGATGCTGATCCGACGTGTGCCCGGGCACCAGATCGAGGCAAATGCGGATGTCGCGGGCGTGCGCGGCCACGATCAGCCGATCCATGTCCGCGTTGCTGCCGTAGCGCGCATCGACACGCATGTGATCGACGATGTCGTAGCCGGCGTCGCGAAAGGGCGATGCGTAGCACGGATTGATCCACAGCGCGTTGACGCCGAGGTCGGTGAGGTAATCGAGACGCGCTTCGATCCCCGCGAGATCGCCGATGCCATCGCCGTTGGCGTCACAAAAGCTCTGCGGATAGATCTGATAGAAGACCGCTTGTTCGAGCCAGGCTGGCGCGCTCACGCGCCTCGCCTCGGACTGGTGATGGCCAGTTCATAACCATCAGGATCGCGTACGGTGAACTCGTCGACGCCGTAGATCTGAGCTTCGATCTGGCCCGGTTGAGCACCCCCCGCGACCAGCATCGCGCGCGCCGATGCTGCGTCATCGACGCTCACGTGAAGTACGACGTCATCGTAGCTTTCGGGATCGGGCCGTCGCGGACGCCGCAGAACCCCCTCTGACGTATTGAGCATCAGTTGCAGATCACCTGTGACGAGCCGCGCCCACACGAGCGGCTCATTGGCGCCTTCCGGGTACCTCGCGGAGATGTCGAACCCAAGCATGCGATAGAACGATGCGCTCGCCTGCGCATCGCGCACATTGAGCAGCACCGTCAGCGAACGCGCGTGAGCCTTCATCATGCAAGGCATTGAGCCAGATCGAGCCGCTATGACGCAACGACGCGGTAACAGGGCTCGTACACGGTGCCCGGCAATTTCATGCGTCCCTGGGCAATGAAGTCGCGCAGCATCGCATCGAGTGCCTTCATCAGCTCGGGTTCGCCGCGAATTTCGAACGGTCCATGGGCCGTGATCAGACGACGACCATGCTCTTTGACGTTGCCGGTGACGATCGCAGAGAAAACGCGCCGCAACTGACACGCGAGGTCGTGCGGCGCGAGCCCACGGTGTAACTCGAGCGCGGCGACGCTTGCGTGATTGACGTCGAACGGTTCCTGAAAACAGTACGGCACTTTCAAGAGCCAGTTGAAGTAGTAGGCATCGCCGGTCTTGCGTCGGCCGTTCAGTACTTTGCGGATGCGCCGTCCGATTCGGCGTGCGGCGAGCGGCGCATCGCCAATGACGATTTCATAGCGCTCGCGCGCGGCTTCGCCGAGGGTGAGGGTGATCAGTGCATCGAGACTTGCGAAGTAGGCGCGGCTCGACTCGGGCCCCGTGAACACGACGGGGAAGACCTGGTGCTCATTGTCCGGATGCAGCAGCAATCCAAGCAGATACAGGACTTCTTCCGCAGTGCCGACACCGCCGGGAAAGATGATGATGGCATGGCCCATGCGCACGAACGCTTCGAGACGCTTCTCGATGTCCGGCAACACGACCAGATGATTGACCATCGGATTGGGTGGTTCCGCTGCGATGATGCCGGGTTCGGTGAGGCCGACGTAGCGCGCGGCAGCGTTGCGCTGTTTGACGTGACCGATCGCCGCGCCCTTCATTGGCCCCTTCATCGCACCGGGGCCGCAACCCGTGCAGATGTCGAGTCCTCGCAATCCCAGGTGGTAGCCCACTTCCTTGGTGTACTCGTACTCCGGCCGCGAAATCGAATGCCCTCCCCAGCAGACCACCAGGTTTGGCTTGAGATCGGGCACCAGCACACGAGCCTGCTTGAGGATATGGAACACGGCATCGGTGATGCCCTGGCCAGAGGCGAGGTCGAAGCGATCTGAGCTCTCGATTTCGGTGCCGATGTAGACCAGATCCCGGAGCACGGCAAACAGGTGTTGGCGGATGCCTTCGATCATCCGCCCTTCGACGAAGGCCGATGCGGGGGCGTTTTCGATCTTCAGCTTGAGGCCGCGCGTGCGTTGCAGGATCTCGATCGTGAAATTCTGGTAGGCCGTAAAGATCGCGATCGCATCGTCGCTCTCGCTGCCGGTATTGAGCACTGCCAGTGCGCAGCGCCGGAACAGATCGAGCAGGCGGGAATCGCTGGTCAATCGAAGCTGCTCGACTTCCTTCTGAGACAGTACTTCCAGTGACCCGCGGGGGCTGATCTGGGCATCCATGGTTGCCGGTTTTCGCTGTTGTTCGATATTCACGGACACTCCCTGTGTCCAGCTCGCCCAATAAGAATAGACCTTTGCACGACGCCCTGGCGCGTTCCTCGCGCCGCGTCACAGCGCCAGCAGATACTCCGCGAGCGCCAATCGCTCGCCTTCTTCCGGCACTGACGGCATGGGTGAGTTCGGATGCGCGAGATACTCTGTAAGCGTTGCGAAGTCGTATTTCTTGCCAATGCCGGCGAGCGATAACCTGCCGTCCCCTGTTTCACCCCCCACGGAGTGACAGCCCAGGCACGCGCCCGCATCGAACAGCGCCTGCCCTTCGATCAACCGCGCTGGGTCCGCCCCCGGCCGCGGATTGAACGCAACGACGGCCTCACTCGGCACCACCAGCGCCATGGCGGTACCACCCGGACTGATTCGGTACACCGCATCGGCATAGTCGTCGGAGACATAGACGTTGCCGTCTGCGTCTTCCGTCACTTCTGCCGGACGACCGATCACTTTGCCGTCCGTGAGGAAGCCGGTGACGAAGTCGCGGGACTCGATCGCGCCATCCGCCTGCCAGTGTAGTGACACGACTTTGTAGCCATCCTTGGTCGACCTGTTCCACGATCCGTGGAGCGCGGCCACCGCGGCGCCGCGGTAGGCGCCATGCGCCTCGCTCCTCAGAAAGCGGATCCCGAGCGGCGCATTGTGTGCGCGGAACTCGAACACCGGCGGAATGGATGCCGCGATCACATCGGCCCGTCCGCCGCCGAGATCCGGATCGGCAATGCGATTGCCGTTCGCGAACGGCCATCCATAGAATCCGCCCGCGCGAATCTCATTGAGCTCGCAAGGCGGGAAATCGTCGCCCAGCAAATCGCGACCATTGTCGGTCGCGAACAGCGCGTCGTCGGATTCACGGAAGTCGAAGCCCGCACTGTTACGCAGGCCGGTTGCGTAGATATCCACGAACTTTCCATCGACGGTGTAGCGCAACATCGCAGCGCGGCGTACATCGCGCTCGATGCACACGTTGCAGGTCGAGCCGACCACCAGGTAGAGCAGCCCGTCAGGCCCGATGCGAATTGGCTTACGCCAGTGATTGCCACCAGCCGGCAAGCCATCAATGATCACCTCGCGAGCGCCCCATACCGACGCCGTATTGGCATCGAAGGCAATGCGAAACACGCGCTCATCCTCGGCAACGTACAGGTAGCCGCCGGCGACCTCGAGCCCGTTCGCGCCCTTCAACCCTTCGATCAGGACGCGCCGCGAGTCGGATTCACCATCGCCGTCGCGATCCGCGGCCAGCCACACGACCTCGCTGTTCCGGTTGGCCGTGACGAGCAGATCCCCGGTTGGTGTCACTCTCACCATGCGCGCGTCCGGCACGTCGGCCGCGAACAAGGTGATCGAGTAGCCGGCCGGTACCTGGAGGGTCGATGCAACCACGGCACGCTCGGCACGCGGTGCGTCGAACAGCCGCGGAAACAGATCCGCGAGCGCCCCCGCCCATGGCACATTCACCGGCGCAAACATCGCAAGTGCGCCCACGACCGCTGCAAGTACGACCGCCAACACGGCGACTGATTTGACCAAGGTTTTCACAGCGCGAACTCGAAGCCGGCATAGAGCTGCAGCGGCGTGCCCGGGAAGTAGCGATAGCTGCCGAACGCGTAGTCGGCCCGGTCTGCGTAATTCTTGTCCATCAGATTCATCACCCGCGCGAACACGCTGAACTGCTCGCTCGGGCGGTAACTGCCGCGCCAGTTCCACAACACGTGGCCGTTGTATTCCTGGGTGTTCTCGGCATTGACGTAGTGCTCACCGACGTAGACCAACTCGACCTCGCTGGTGACCTGCGCAAGCGGCTGCCAGCGCCAGCGCGCACTGCCGATCCAACGCGGCGCGGTGTCTACTTCGTTGCCATCGGCGATCGTCTCGCCGCCTGCGAGCACACGATCGAAGGCGTACTCGTGACGCGCATAGGTGGCAACGACATCGAACGCATGTGCATCTGCCGGGGCATAGCCGAACTCGGCCTCCACACCCACTGAATCGACCTTGCCGCCACTGATGTTGAATCCACTGGCATCGCGCAGCACCAGATCTTCGCTGCGCTGGGTGAACACCGAAACCGCGCTGGTGACCTGAGTCGACGCGGCGCGCACACCGATCTCGATGCCGTCGATGGTCTCGCTGTCGAGATCCGCAACGGTCTGGCCACTCTGCAGCCGATACAACTCGGTTGCCTGCGGTGCCCGAAAGCCAGTGCTCACCGTCGCGTAGCTGGCTACAGCATCCGAGTGCCGCCACTCGATGCCGAGCCGTCCCGCAAAATCGACGAAGTCGTCGCTGCGGTCGGCAGGACGGGTGTACAGACAGCCGCCGAACCCGCACAGAGTTCCGTCGTCACGCGTGTTGCCATCGAGCCCCCGGTTGTCGTACTCGTAGTCGAGCCACTCGGCACGCGCGCTATGCACCAAATCGACGCTTGCGGTCAGCGGTACGCGCAGATCATAGAACGCGGCGGCGTTCTTGCTTTCGACCTCGTAGTCGTAGTGCACACCCACCGGGCGCGTCGCAACGATGAACGCCGAGCCCGTGGCCGGATTTTCCTGAAACTCGTACAGATCGCCACGCGCCCATTCGGCCATGGCACCGATGCGCCAGAGGATCGAGTCGCCGCCGCCATAGGTCACCTGAGTACCGGCGCTCTTCTGACTGTTCTTCTCGTAAGGCTGCCCAGGCAGGAAGTGCTGAAGAAACTTCATGTCCGATTGGCGCAGATAGGGCGTCACCGTCAGCTCGTTGCCGTTGTCGTACGCGCGGCGCCACTGGCTCGCCAAACGCAGCGCCCACGCGTCGCGGTACGCCTCGGGGTTCGGATTGGTGTCGCGCAGGCCGGACGTGTCATACGCCTTGTAACCGAGCACGAAGCCGCCGGTTTCCTGATTGAGATTGGTTCCCGTAAGCAAGGTGCGCACGTCGAAATCACCCACCCTGGTCGCGTGGGTGACGTTGAGTTTCTGTTCGTCGTGGCCAGTGGCGTCACGATAGCCGTTGGTGTGTGTGCCCTGAGCGTCGACGCGCAACCAATGGTCGTCGTCACCCATGCTCGTCGACAATCTCGCCTGACCGTAGTCGTCAGGGCCGCCTTCGAAGGAGACCCGCGCGGGCCCCGATTGCGCCGCGCTCACGACGTTGACGGTGCCAAACAGCGCGTTGCCGCCGAACACCGCGCTCGCCGGTCCGCGCAACACCTCGATGGCCTCCGCCTGCTCGGTATTGATCTCGAACAGATTGTTGACGTTGCAGAAGCCGGCCGGACGAATGGGTATGCCGTTTTCGAGCAGCAGGAACTCGCCGCACGAACCCGGGCCCGTGAACACCGGCGAGCGGATCGCCGTCAGATGCTCCTGACCCGAGCCTCGCGTGATCCATACGCCGGGTACGCGCACCAGGGCCTCGTTCGGGTGCGTTGCCCGAATGCGGGCAATCGTTTCGGCGTCAATCGCGGTCAGGCTGCCAATGTCGCCCTGGGCGCCTGCGATGCTGCCAGTCACGACCACTTCTTCGATGTAATCGGCGCCGTGCGCGAGCGTCGCGCCACCGAGGCACAGCACGCCAAACAGCCAGTTCGCTCGGATGCGCCTCACGGCTTACTCCCGGGAAAGCCGCGGACCATAAAGCAACATCCGCGGACGGCGCAAATCGGGGGTTGATTGAGCTCAGCGGCGCGCGGACGGCGCCTCGGAGAACGAGGCGTAGTCGAGGTACTCCGCGATCGATGACTGGTCGACCTTGAAGCGCAGCTTCAGATACGGACCCTGCGCCGTGTAATCGGCGCCGGTGAAGTCGCGGTCTTCGAACCCGAGCACGTTGTAGCCGACAGATACCCACATATTGGTGACTGGGCTATGACCCACCGATAGGCCGGTCGAGTACTGAGTCGAATTGGCGGCGAAGGAATGCAGCGCCGATCCACGAATGCCGACATCCCAATTCTGCGTGAGATCGAAGCGGTACTCGAGGCCCGTCAGACTCGTGACGCCGTCGTAGTTCTCACTGTCGATGGTCTCGAGGGCATACTTCAGTCCGAGCTGTAGCGCGAGCTGATGGCGGCCGTCGGGCGCATAGTTGAGATTGAAGTTCTCGATCAGCTTGCGCGTACGTGTATCGAAGCCGCCGCCGATGAGTTCATCGAACGTCAGATCCAGCCGATTCAAGATCGACCACACCGACTCGGCCGGCCGCCAGGCGAAACCGACCCGCAGGTCACCCTGCTTACGCTCGCCACCGTCGGCACGTCGTTCCGTGAGCAGGGCAAAGCTCGCAGCGACCACGCGACCCTCCGCAAGCTGACGGCTCGCGCCGGCCAGCGCGTTCCACTTGTCGGCGATGTCACCCTGGTGATATTCGAGCCGCGTGGTTGCATCCCACAGATCGCGTCGGTATGTGCCACCCATATAGAAGGCACTGAAGTCGTTGTTGAGACCGCCCGACGCGGGTGGCGCATTCGGATTGAACGTCAGCGTTTCGCCGACTTCCGCGGAAGTATCCGAGTTGATCGTCTGCACGCGATCCACACCGAAATCGAGCTGCCAGCGCTCATTCACCTGCCACTGCTGCAGGAGGCCCGTGGTTGCAAACAGTCTGTCACCATTTTCACCGTGCTGGCGCTGCAGGCTGCTCGCCACTTCCGCGCCCGTCCATGGCTGCGCAGCGATACCGATGCGTGTGTCCTGAGTGTCGCGACGGTCACCGAAGGTAAATTCCTGCTCACCGAGAATCGTCAGGCCATCGAACAACCGATAGTCGGCGCCGAACAGCAGTCGGTTGGGATAGTCGGTGTTCTCGTCGGCGGCGGAGAGTTCCACTTCGGCGGCCGAACGCACGGTGAGACGGCCATCACCGACGCCTTGGCTGGCACCGAGGACCAGATGATTGCCGTCGAGCTGGCGGCCATCGGCTGCTCGCTCCTGCGCGGCGCGCAGGCCTGCGGAGAGCTGTCGTTGTCCGCTCGCGTGTTCGATCCTGGACTCCGCCACGCGCCGGAAGCCGTCACCGTCCAGCTGGCGCTGCTGAAACACGTCCGTGCGCACCTTCACCGCTTCGGTGACGAGGTATTCACCTTCGGCACCGATCTTGCGCGTGCCCGCCTCGGTGACGGTCTGCTGACCCAGTCCAAACTCGAGCTCCTGCTGTCGGGCGTAGACGCGACCCGCCAGCGCATCGCCCTGGTGTTCGACTTCGGCGAGGTATCCAGTGCCGCGCCCGTTCGCATCGGTGTCGGATACCGCGCCTTCCACTCGCAGTTCCGTCGCTTGCGTGAGTGCGTAGCGTAGATCGACGCCGACCAGATCGCTGCCGGCCCCTGCCGTATCGTCGTGAACGACCGATACGGCGGCTTCGCTGTCGCCGGGACCGATTGCGACCGCAGCGCGCATGCCCACGACGGCCGCGTCACCACCATCGCCGCGCACCTCGTACTCGGCGACGATATAGGTCGGGTTGAACGCGAGGTCCTGCGACGGTACTGGCCGCTTGGTGAAGAATGTGCCGCGATCGAAGTCGATGCTGTAGTCGAGAAACCGGCTCAGTGGCCGCGAATCGAGCACGACCTCCGTCTTGATTCGATCGCGCACCTCGATGCGCAACGATTCGCTGTTGACCACCAGGCCACCGCGCGACAGTCGATAGATCCCCGATGTGCCATCGCCCTGAATCTGATCACGGAAATAACCTTGATCCGTTTCCGCGGCAAACCCTTCCACGCGCACGCGCTCGCCATAGTAGGCGCCCTGCGCGCCGTTGAGATTGCGTGAGTAGCGGGCGAGTTCGGTTTCGTCGAAACCGGTTTCGAAGTCGCCAAACAAGGCGAAGAAGTCGTCGCGTTCGAGACGGACATACAACTTGCGCTGACTCGACGCATCGTAATTCTGCTCGGCACCGTCGCCGTACAACGTGTAGAAGCGGTTGGGATCGATTTGCTGGCCGAGGGTGTTTTCCCGCGAATTGTCGGAGTCGTACGCGAGCGTCAGCAGCATATCGCCACGCACGCGGCCCTTTGCGTAGAACGCAGTCCTGCCATCGACGGACAGATCTGCTTCGACCTCGTTCTCTCCGAACGGCTCGCTGTGGCCCGACAGGTTGCCGTAACCGACGGTCCCTTCACCGAAACCGACCAGCACCCAGTCCCGCGTCGCGGGCGCGATGCGTGCCCGAATGTCCTGGGTGCGCATCTCACCGAAGGAGAACGACACCATCAGGCGCCCCGCCGTGGGTGTCGGCTCGAGTTCGATGTAGGCGATGCCGCCGTCCCGCACCAGGTATTGATCCGTGCTGGAACCTGCTGCGGCCATCATCTGACCCAGTGGCTTGTTCGGCATCCGTAGACGATACGGCTGCGCGATCGCGAGATTGCCGGTGAGACCCGGACGCACCGGTTCGCCATCGCGATCGTACAGACGCACCGCCAGCACCGGCGGCGTGATGCCGTCGGCGACGAGGTTCGAGTGCTCGGGCACGAACTCGGCGCGCACCGGTACACCCGAGAAGTGAATGCGGCGCGACAGCACCTGGGGCTGCGAATCCCCGCCCATGGAGAGTGTCGCCTCGACGCGGTTGGTGCCCTCTCGCAATGCAACGTTCCTGAAGCGACTCAGCGCAATGCCGCGCGCATCCGTTTCGGTGCCTTCGAAGGACAACGCGTTCACCGACACGCCGTTGACCTGCAGCGCGAGCCGCTGCTGCGCCGAGTGCTTCACGACCACACCGATCGCAGGAATGCGCGGTGCGTACCCCTCGGGCGGCCAGACGATTTCAGGCGCACTGTCCTGCCCGGCCAGCCACGTGCCGTCAAAGACAGGTGTGGCGACACTCGGCAATTCCGGGATCACGATCGGCTGGCGCACGCTGAGTCGATGTTCGGCGGTGACTTCGACAACCACGGGTCCGCTATCGGCAACAGTCGTCGCGGGTGACTCATCCACCATGACCACGGCGGCACGGCGATTCGCCGCACGACCGCTTTTGGTGCCATCGTCTGCTTGCGGTTCATCCGCGCCACGCGCGGAAACGTAGATGCGCTCCTGCGGCAGTCCGAGTGTCGTCGACAGGGTTGCCGCCACGGTCTCCGCGCGCGCCTTCGACAACGCATAGTTGTCGGCGAATCGGGACCGTGCAGCCGCCGACAGTGGTTGCGAATCGGCGTGACCGACGACATCGACGAATACGCCGGGATAGACAGCGACCATGGCCGCGAGCGTTTGCCGATCTGCCTCGGACAACGCCACATCTGCTTCCTCGAACCGAGACTCGTGTCGCATGGCCACGCGCGCCTGTTTGACTTCGGCCACGGCTACCGGCGTGCGCGCTGTACTGCCATCGGCTTGAAACTGGGCCAGCGACTTCAGGGCGAAATCGCCAACACCAGCATCGACTTCGGCCACGAACGTGATCTGCGTGTTCGAGTCGGCCGCAAGGTCACCCATCCGGAACGTCAGCGCGCCATCATCAATCCCAACCGGATCATCAATGACCGCGCCAGCGCGCAATGCACTGCCGCGCTGATAGCGCACGCCTTCCGGCATCAACACCGTGAGGCTCAAGTGTTCGATGGCGACCGCGCCGCTGCGAACGGCAACCCCGATGCGCGCGTGCACGCCATCGGATTCGATCAGCATGCGGCTCTCCACCGTACCGACCACCGGCGGCTTCTTCACCATCCGGAAGTCCTCGCGCCACAGCGTGCCAGCGGCGAGATCGATGAATCGGGAGAACGTACGTCCCGCGCCGCGGGAGCTCGGTGCGCAGTCGACGAGCTGATGCGTGGCCGGAACGCTCGGCAGATCGACCTGTACGACGTGGGTGCCCGGCGTGAGCCCTTCGATGTGGTACTTACCGTCTTCGTCGGTGACGACGAACGTGCCGTCCTCCATCAGGATGCGCACGCCCCGCACGCCTTCACCCGGCGCATCGCATGCACCAGCCATCACTTCACCGACCAGAATCGATCGCGACGTGAACAGTTCTTCGCGCACCGTGACCACCGCGCTCGCAACGTTCGAGCCGGACACCGACGGTCCGCTTGCCTGCGCGGTATTGCGCGCACGACCCGGCCGCGCGCCACCGCCAATTTCGGTCACGTAGCGGATCTCCGGCGTCGTGCCTGGCGCCAATGCGGGCAGATCGAATGTGAGTCTGCGGCCATCGCGCTCGATCCGCGGATCGGCGATACGGGCGCCGTCGAGATGTGCAGAGTTATCGACGTAGCGAAAGCCGCGGGGCAGGTCGTCCTGCACCATCACGCCAACCAGCGGCGCAACCGCCGACGGCACGCTCAATCGCACCTGGTACTGCACGAAGTCGCCGATCGCTGCCACGTCTTTACTTGCGACCTTGGTCAGGAAGGCATCGACCGCGACTGCATCGAGCGGCAGGTCGAACGCAGCCGTCGCACCTGCGCCGAGCGCAAAAGTCGCGCCGCGCGATGCGACATCGAGGGTGAATGGCGCACCCGGCAAGCGCGACAGTGCAGCATCGTCCACGACGGACGGAAACAGATACCCAGGTGGAGGCGTGACGTCGAAGCGGTAGCTGCCCGGCAGCACGACTGGAAAGCGGAACGTACCCGGCGCAAAGTCGATGCGCGTGCCACTGCCATCGACCGCGTCGGCGCCGCTGACGACGGTCGCCGGAAATGACGTAACGCCATCGTCGGCAAAGACGGCATTGGTCGCGGGAAGCCCGGTTGACGTATCGATCAACGTGATGGTCGCGCCATCCAGCACCGCACCATCGGATGAAGTAAACACACGCGAGGCGGGGCTGACCAGCGCACTCGCAGTGGCACGATCTGCTGCATTGGTCGCATCCACATAGTCGAAGTCGATCGTGGCACCGGCCTGGGCATCGATGTCGCAATCGTTCGGCGCACCGGCACTGGCCTGATCGATCCAGCCGATGAAGGTGCCGGTGCTGGCGCCCGTCTCGGTGAGGCGTACGCGCTCGACATCACCGCTGCTCGCCCGCACATCGATGACGACAAAGTCGGGTGCAAATGGATCGATGTCCTGATCGGAATCCACCAATTGAACGAACACCGGCTCGCCAACGCCAAACGCCGAGGTCGCAAGCAAAGCGACCATCCCCGGCACGGGCACGATGCCGCCGCGGCCGTTCGGCGGCGGTGATGCAACGAACGTGGATCCACTCATGCACTGCGTGGCAGGCACATCGTATGTCGTCGCCGCGGGATTGCCGGGCGCGTAGGCAAGAAGCGAAATGCTCGACGCGCTCGGCGTGATCGGCAGTAGATCGACGGGCAGATCGACATTGAACACCGGCCCGGGCGCAACGGCGAACGTGGCCCCGCGCGACGCCGCCGACAACGCAAATGGCGCGCCGGGCAATCCCTGCAGCGCGGCGTCGCTCGCCACCGTCGGGAATGCGAATCGATTGCCAAGCGTGAGCTGCAGCTGGTAATCACCCGCGGCCACGAAGGGGAAGTAGTACTCCCCCGTACCGAAGACATAGCTCACGCCGGCGCTGTCCATCACGCTGCCGCCGCTCATGATCGATGATGGAAACGTTGCCACGCCGTCGTCGCCGCGCACGCTTGCGAGGTTGCCTGCGGCATCGACCAGCTGCACGCCAACGCCATCGAGGGGCATGCCGTTGCTGCTCAGGAACACACGACTGATCGGGTCGGTTACTGCCGTCGCTACTGCGGCATCGGTGGGATCGGTCGGATCGACGTAGCGTGCCGTGATGCTTTGGCCGCGCCCGCCTGTCAGTGAGCAATCGAAACTGCTGCTGCTGGCCGCGGAAGAGAAATATCCAAGAAACACGCCGCTCGAAGCCGCCGTCTCGGTCAACACGATGCGCTCGGCATCGCCGCTCGCGGTCGTGAGATCCACGCCCGCCGTCTCGATCACCGTATTGTCGAAGTTGGCGTCTGGATCGATGACCTCGACGAAGAACCCGGTACCCGTGCGGAACATTGTGCTCGGTGTGAGTGGTACGACACCCGGAACGCCGACCACGGAGCCATCCACCGCAAGCGGTGCCGGCACCGGCACGAGCGGCCCGGCAATGGTGCCCGTGGCACATTGCGTGGCGCCAACATCGCGAGCCACAGCCGAGGACACGCCAGGTGCATTGGCGAAGAACCTCACCTGCGCGTCGCTGCCGGCGCCAGCACCCGGTGGCACCGCAGTAATCGTGAATGCCTGAGAAAACTCGAGGCCACCTGAGTCGGTTGCGGTGACGATCACGGTCACCACCGTGCCCAGCGGCAGCGACACCGAGTCGAGCAGCTTCAGCGTGCCCCCAACGATCTCGAAGCGCGCATCATCGACCGTGAGAATGTGCGTGTCGCCCGCATCCGGATCCGTCACCGTGAGCGCGCCTACCGCTGCACCTGGTGTTCCCGCCGCGAGCGTCAGATTGTCCAACGCCAACGCCGCGGGTGGTTCGTTGACATCGACCACCGTGACCGCGCGGGTAACGACTGTGACCGCCCCTGCCATGTCGGTGATCGTAAACGTCAGGCTCACCGTCGGCTCCGTTTCGAAGTCGAGCGCCACACCGCTTACCAGGCGCAGGTCACCGCCGACAACCTCGAAGCGGGAGTCATCCACCGTCACGGTATGCGTGTCGCCCGGGTCGAGGTCGATCACGGTGATCGTACCCACGAGCGCACCTGCGGAATTTTCTAGAACGCTCGCAGGCGCAATCGTCACCCCGGTCGGCGCGCTGTTGCCAGACGCGGCATCGGTAGTGACGACCACAGAATCAGAAACCGATCCTGCCGCGCCCCCGAGTGTGAAGCTCGCAGTCGCGGTATTGGTGATCGGCGTATTGGGAGGGATCGCGTGGCTTTCGGTCGCCACGAGAAGCATCAACAAGACCAACGGCCAGGCGAGCGCTTTCAGAGCCGGTCGGAGTGCCAACCGGCTTTGAAAACGCTGCCGCAATAACGCGGACGGCGCGTGGTGCTTTCGCACCACGCGCCATACCTGCGTTGTTACCAGAGGTCTACACCCCATGCTCGATGCCTGGGGTCAGTTACGGCGTCGCCGGAACCGTCACGAAATAGACGATCAATCCGGTTTCGTCAGCGCCGCAGTTACCGAGCGCCACCGCCACTTCCGGCGCCGGATCGGCGACGAAGGCCTGGTTATTGGTCTCGGCGCCGGCACACGTACGGAAGTTGACCCCCGTGGTCGCCGCACCGTTCGGAATATCGATCACGACCGGCACTGCGTTGAGCGTGATCGTTACCGAGTCCGGAATGTTCACGGCTTGCGCCGATCCCGTGTCAACCACCTCATCGACGTTGTCGGAGATGTTCACGGAAGTGACCGCCAGCGAACCGACGTCGTTGCGCACGCCGATGGCGTACATCACGACCGCACCGGGAATCGCTTTCGGATTGTTGCCCGTGGTCGCGTTGCTGTTCGCCGCGCTGTACTTGTTCAGGTTGATCGGATCCCAGATCACCTCGGCAACCTTGGCGATGTACAGCTCCGCTGCATCGATGACGAATGCGCTCGAGTCCGAATGCTGGCCGTTGCTTACCACGTCCTGGACGACGCCTGCGGCGTCAGCAACGAAGTCGTAGACGAAGTCTTCGGCATTCGAGGTTGCCGTATCGGCAAACACGTTCTGCACGACGGCGGTGTCATCGGCAACGCTCGTTGCGCCCGCAGCGCCCGGTGCGTTGCGGCCGTTCGAATCACCGGCGATCAAAGTGCCGGCACCTGCATTGGCGACGGCTGCAACCAGACTGTAGGTCGCCTGGGTACCGTTGGCCGCAGCATTGGGTACGGTTACCGATACCAGCACGCGGATGACCGCATCTTCCGCCACGTTTGGCAGAATCCAGTGATTACCCTGCACCGTGACCGGTGTATTGGTGCCGTCGACCTGACCCGGTGTTGCACCGTTGTCGAGGAACAGTCCGACCGTGGTCGGGTCGAACTGTGGCGTCGCGTTGCCGGCAAAGCCGGTGACCGGGGCGTCGTTCCGATCGACGACGCCGAGCAGCAGGTCAACGGCCGCGTTCGACGTGTTAGTGACATCAAACACGAGTGCCGGCACGCCCCCGGTCAGGAGTTGACCTGGCGTTGCGGGCACGACGTCCGCGTTCTGGGTGGCGACGACCACCCGCAGCGCGCGGTCGACCACGAAGGTTGCGTCCGTTACGACCTGGGCCTGGGCAAAGCCGTTGACCTGATAGTCGAGGGTGACGCTGTTGACGACGGGGGTCGTGGCGTTGGTACCCACGGCGAGTGCGGGCAGCGACAACGCTGCCAGCATACCCGCTGCGACTACGCGCCTGACGCCCTTCAAAGTAAGAGCAAGTTTCATGACAGTTTTCCTCAGCAATGAGGCGGATTCGCCTCTGGTGACAACACGTCGGCGCGTCTGCGCCGGCGTCATCGCGATCGCAGCGTGGTGCTGCGAATCGAGATTGGGCGAGCGACTTCGAGTACGGCTTGCCATCACTTGAGTCGCGCGTTGAACGAAACGTGAGATTTCGCGCCCGCGGCGAGTTCGGGTGTGAACTGCCAGCGAATCGCGGTGTACGAATCCGCAGGTGCGGTCACTTCGACTCCTTCGATGGTGACCTTCAGCATTTCCGGCGCGTCGAACGAAACGCCGTCCACGCTGAAGGTGATCCGCGTGCCTGCGCCGAACGCCGTGCCCCCGAGGTACGTGACCTCGGCAGGCAGCGGATTTGTGATGACGATCGAACCGGCATCGACCGGTGCGTCGCCTTCGTTACTGAACGTGATCGTGTAGCGCAGCTCATCGCCCGGGATCACCGGGTCGGCGGCGACGTGTGTCACCGTGACGGTGCCATCATCGGCGGTCGCGCGTTCGATCTTCTCGACGCTATGAACGAGCGCAACGGCTGCGGCCGCAGAAACGGAAGCCAGCGCCATGGCGCCCACTGCGAACAGTTGAATCAGTATCTTTTGCATTGCGTGGATCTCCTTTCAGTCAATCAATGGACGGTTAACGCACGCGGGCATCGAAGCCCAGCGTGATCGGCGCACTCCCCCCGGAAACGGCGCCGAGATCGAAGAACACCGTCGATGACGGTGAATCGAAACCGGTGTTGTCGATGCCCGCAGGGACGCGGTCATCATCGAGTTCCTGACCAGCTGGAAGCGCGGCACTGGCAGTGAGGCTTCCGGGTACGAATTCGAGTTCTGCCGGCAGCGCATCGGTAATCAGCAGCGCATCGGCTACGCCACTGCCGCCGACGGACACCGTGATGGCATAGCGGATCACCGCACCGGGCACGACTGTGGCGCCCCCGAACGGATCGGTGATCGACACGACGCTCTTGTCGATCGCAACGACCGCGGCGCTGACGAGCAATGTGCCTTCCGCGCGGACCGCAAGGGCGCTCGTGTCATAGCTGGCCCCGACCACCGCATCTACCCCGCCGTCGCCGGCACCCGGATAGCTCGTTCCTGGCGTTGGGAAAACCGGATTGGCAGGATCGTCCGTGCCAGCGCCCGCAATGAGCGTTGTCGCGATCGCACGCAAGCCAACTTGAGACAGTGCGCCCGCGGCGACGCCGACATCGACGTCAGCGGTGACGTAGACAGCAAGTGTGCCATCGGCTGCAATTACGACTTCACCGCCAGAGATGAACTGCGTATCCCCGCCGACGCCGACCTGAAGTCCGGGTGTGCCGCTGCTCTCGTAGTAGACCGACATCGCAACGGGGTCGAAGTCGTCGCCCGCGAGCAGGCGCTCGGCGATGAATCGGAAGGCTTCCGCGCCGTTGCCCGTGTTGGTGACCGTGAACGTCAGCACCGCGCCCGTCATCGGGCTCGTCACTGTAATTGGCGCGGCGTCGTTCCAGATGACGTTCGCGTTCATCATCTCGTCGACGTTGAGCGCAACGAGGTTGCTCTGCACCGGACTCTGCGCCACACCGCCGACCTCGTAGGTGGCGGTCGCCGTGTTGTTGATGCCGGTTCCGGCCGCAACGCCGACGGCATGTACCAGACTGGTTGCCAGAAAACCGGCTGCGGCGATGACAGCCACACCGATCCGGCGCGCACGCAATGCGTTCAATTCGACCTCCCTGTCGTCTTGCCTGTCGATCTTGAGTTGCCTACGACGACGTACGTTACGCATGCGCCAGCACAAATCCGTTAACCATTTCCCGATCGGGTGCAAAGCGGCGAAGATTTGACGCGAATCCCATCACAGTCCGGCCCGCATCCCCTGTCGGCGACGGTTTTCCGCCGCGCTCGTCCGCGGCGCCCAACGCCTCGACCCGGTTTTCGACGCTTTCACGGCGCAAAGGCCGTGCCATGGCGTCAGCGATAGGCCATATCAGCTATTTATTCAATTAAAACAATTAGATAGGCGTAGCATCTAGAACGCGTCAACTTGTTGACGCCAACCCTCAGATTTGGCGTCAAATGACCTACACGTCGCCCTTCTGACGCGGCACGTCAGCCGCATCGATGAGGGTCGTGGTTTCGCTCACTGGATCGAAGACCACAATGGCGCGGCCACCCTCGAGCGCGCGCATCAAGGCGGCCCGCTTCTCGGCGATCGTGAAGTCGCGGTGACCGTAGTCGGTACCCTCCCGGCCGATGAACTCATCGATCACACCGAGCAGCGCCTCCGCCGACAACAGTTCGTGGGGAATCTTGATCATCGCATCGGTTACTCCGTGACGAGCACCACATCGCGCACGTCGCATCGTTGCATTTCATCACCATACGGGCTTTCATCGCAGTGAACGCCAACAGTACGTGGCGGCCATTCGCGCGCCGTTCCAACAGGACAGGGAACCATGACTCAGCAGCCCGATCACATTCTCATTGTCGAAGACGAACCGATCACCCGCGAGCAGCTCGTTTCCTATTTCAAGGACGAGGGCTTCAAGGTCTCCTCGACCGGCAACGGCGATGAGGTCGTGCCGCTCATATCGGACTCCAACGTCATCCTGGTGCTGCTGGACATCCGGCTGCCGGGCAAAGACGGCCTGACGCTGACCCGGGAAATCCGCGCCCACTCCGACATGGGCATCATCCTGGTCACCAGCAAACAGGAACAGATCGACCGCATCCTCGGCCTTGAGAGCGGCGCCGACGACTACGTCACCAAACCCTTCGACCCCAGAGAGCTGCTCAGCCGCGCGCGCAATCTCATCCGCCGCGTGCACATTCAACAGAGTCAGCGGCGAAAGAACCACATCCGCAAATTCGACGGCTGGACACTCGACCTCAACAAGCGCGAACTGACATCACCCGAAGGTGAGCAGGCGCAACTGTCCGCCGGCGAGTACCAGTTGTTGCTGGCCTTCATGGAGAAGGCCGGAGAAGTCATGAACCGCGATCAGTTGATGAATCGGATTCGCAACCGCGAGTGGTTCCCGGACGATCGCTACATCGACGTACTGGTCGGACAATTGCGCAAGAAACTCGGCGAACGGGCGGCAAGCGCCAAGATCATCACTACAATCCACGGAACCGGCTATCTGTTCACCCCTGAGGTCGTGTAAGTTGTTCGTCTCGCTTGGCGCCACGAGCCTGAAACGCGACGCATGGCGGACGCCCACGCACCAGTTGACCTAGATATCGAGAAACGCATCTACGAGAGCGCGGGCACTGTCGTGTACCGCGCTTCGCTCGATGGGCGGCGCGTCATTGCCAAAACGTTGAAGCCTGCGGCGGCAGGCCCTTCCGTCCTCGCTCGATATCACCACGAATTCTCGATCAATCAATCGCTGACAAGCCCATTCGTAGTTCGCGCGCTGCGTTTCGACGAAGACGAGCACCGCATCCTGTTCGAGGACGTCGAAGCGGTCTCCCTGCGGGAGCTGATCCGGCAGGGATCCCTCACGTTCGAACAGAAACTCGCGATCGCCATTCAGCTGTGCCAGGCGCTGCAGTCGATCCACGACGAAGGCGTCATTCACCGCGACATCAACCCTGCCAACATCGTCTGCAACCCCGAGGCCGAACTCGTCCGCCTGATCGACTTTGGCCTCGCGACGCTGTCACCGCGCGAATATCCCGACCCATCGGCGATCACGCACCTGACCGGAACATTGCCGTACGTCTCACCGGAGCAGACCGGCCGCGTCAATCGGGTGGTGGACTATCGCACCGATCTCTATTCACTCGGCGCGACGCTGTATGAGCTGTTCGCCGGCTCGCCGCCGTTCACCAACACCGACCCGCTCGAGCTGATTCATTTCCAGATCGCCCGCGCGCCGGCGCCGCTCAACGATGCCAACCCGGCGCTGCCGAAGTGGCTCTCCGACATTGCCGGGAAACTGCTGGCCAAGCAGCCCGAAGACCGCTATCAGAGTGCTGGCGCGGCCCGCGCAGATCTTGAGGAAGGCTACGAGCTGTGGGCAAGCCATGCCGACGTCGAAACGTTCGTACTCGGTCGCCACGATACCCGTGGGCAACTGTCCATCCCCAAGCGCCTGTACGGACGTGAGGCGCAGCTGAAACAGATCAATGGTCTGCTCGAGCGCGTGGGCCGGGGCGAAGTCGCCGTCGCACGCGTCATCGGTGCCGCCGGCATGGGCAAGGCCGCGTTCATCGATCATGTGCATTCGAGCGTCGGCGAACGCCACGGACTCATGGTTCGACTCAAGCCGAGCGCCGACTACGGCAACGGCATCGAGCTCGCCCGAGTCATGGCAGCGGGCCTCCTGCGCCAGCTCCTCGCCCGACCCAGCGCCGATGTCAACGCATTCGTGTCGCGTCTGCGACGCCTGACCAACGACAACCCGTCGGTCCTCGCTGGGTTGATGCCGGAACTCGATGCCCTGCTCGCCGTAAGGTCTGACAGTAGCAACGGCAGCGCCGCGCGCGCGGACGAACACCTGCTGCGCGCGGTGTTCCGGGCGTTCAGTCCCATTCAGGCGGCGATCGCACTTGAGAATGCCGACCAGTTGGAACCGGAGACCGTCTCGGAGTGTCTCTCGGTGCTCCTGCATGGCCGGCATCTGCTGATCACCTTCACAGCCGAGTCGGGGGAGATGACGGAGTTCGAAGAACCCCGCATTGCCGCGCGTACTCAGGACGTCGTATTGACGCCGCTCGACCGCAATCACGTTCGTGCGATGCTCGGTGACCTTCTCTCGCAGTCGGAGTCGCGCGTGCGAGAGCTAGCCGCAGAGGTACATCTGAAAACCGACGGCGTACCCGCACATGTGCAGGAATTGCTGTTCGAACTGCACGACAACGACGCGATCTTCTATGACGCAGTACACGGCGGCTGGTCATGGAATCTGGAAAAGGTGCGCGAACATTTCTTCACCGACAACACCCGCGAGCGGATCCGCCGCCACCTCGAACGAGTCCCCATCGATGCGATCGATGCCCTGCGCGTCGCCGCGTGCGCCGGCGACAGGTTCGACGCGGAGCTCATCGCCACCGTCTGCGGGCGTCCAGCCAAGGATGTCGCCGGCCAATTGCGCAAGGCGATTGCGCAGGGATTGATCGGCGGTATCAAGGACGCGGAACCACTCGCATACCAGTTCGCCCATGCGCGCGTGCGGGCGCTCATCTACGAGCAGATCGACGACGATGACAAGGCGCGCACCCATCGCGCCATCGCCGCAGCGCTGCGCCAGCGTGAAGACATCTCCGGCCATGCATTCAAGATCGCCGATCATCTGAACTCCGCTTCAATGCCGTTTGCGCGCAACGACGAACATCGCGACGACATCGCCCACTTCAATTTGCTCGCCGCCCGTCAGGCACTTCTCAGCAACGCGTTTCAACCCGCGTTCAAGTACTGCAGAAGCGGCATGGCGCTGTTCGGCGACGACGAAATCGACAGCCAGAACGAGACCCTCGTGGCGCTGGTCGAATGCGCGGCGGAGGCGGCATTCCTGTGCGGCGACTACGATCAGCTGCAGCGCGTGTTCGACATTGCCGATCGAGCGCTCGGGCGATCGACCAGCGCTTTGACTGACCTGCGCATGCGTGCGGCGCACGCGGCCAACGACATCAGCGGCGCGATCGCCATCGGACTCGACAGCATCGATGCCCGGCCGCGACTGGCGCTGCCGCCCCGCGTCCTGCGTTCCCTGCGCGAATGGAACGCGAGCCGATCGCTACCGGCACGGATCCACTCCCTCACCGATGGCCGCACCAAACACAACTTCACAGTGGCCGCGCAGGTTTTGCATGCCGGATACCACGCTGGCAGACGCGACACGATGCTGCTCGCGCTCGACGTCATCGAGCGGTCGCGAACCCAGGGGTACTGCGCCGAAACGGCATTCGCATTCGCTGCGGAGGCGGTGCATCAGGTCGGGCTCGAGAACATGGAACGCGCCAAGCGCCTGGCGACGAATGCAAGGCAGTTGCTGCAGACGTTCGACGCCGACAAGCACTCTGCCCGCACCACCATCATCCTGGCGGGGCTCGTCGATCATTGGAGCGGCACCCTCGACTCCACCCTCGTTCCACTGACAGATGCCACCCGGCGCTCGATCGCGATGCACGACTTCGAATTTGCGCTCGCTGGCATCGTGTTCTACGGCGCCAACGCGCTCTGCCGCGGCATGGATCTCGCCACGCTCAGCCGCGAGCTGCAGGCGCGTCTCGATGATGTCACTCCACTGAAGCAGATCACGGCCGCCAACATCGTCCGGTTCATGAAACGGTTTCTGGCAAGCCTGCAGGGCAATGTCTCCGACGGGGGCGATGAGTCACTGCCGCTCGACAATCCAGAAGACAGGGTTGCGCTCGGGTCGATCTACGCCCTGCGACTGTATTTTGCAGTGCTGTTCAACGACTACCGCGGTGCGGCCGAGGTACTTCCCGAAGCCCGTCGACACATGGCGGCAATGACCGGTTCGCCCCTGATGGTGATGTACCTCTTGTGCGAGGCATTGATCGACGTGCGGGCACCGAAAGTTCGCCGGATGCGCACGTCCGCGCCGCTACGCCAACTGCGGCGCATGGCAGCGGCCGGCTGCGAATCCGCAACGCCGAAAGTGCTGATCATCGAAGCGGAACTCCACTGGCGGGCTGGCAGGGTGACAGCCGCGCTGGAACGCTATGAAGCCGCGGCTCAAGCGGCGCGGCGACAAGGCATCGCGAACGACGAAGCGCTGGCCTACGAACTGGCAGGACGCGCCTGCGCAGAATCTTCGCGCACGGACTTCGCCAGGATATTCGTGCGCAATGCCTACCATGCGTACCTGCGATGGGGCGCGCTCGCCAAAGCCAACCAGCTCGAGCGCGACCTCGAAACGTACATCGGCGAACAGCGACAGGGTCGCAGCAACTCCGAAACCTGGACCGTGCGGGATCTCGTCGACCTGACAGTGCGTGATTTCACCAGTGTCAGCGGCACCCAGGAAAGCAGACAGGTCGGACAGCGCCTGCTCGATACGACGACGGTGCTCAAAGCGGCGCAGACGATCTCCGGTGAGATCGTTCTCGACCGTCTGTTGATCAAGCTGCTGCGATTGGCACTCGAACATGCGGGCGCCCAGAAAGCCGCCATGCTGCTGGCGATCGATGACCGACTCCAAGTCGAGGCGATCGCAAGCGTCGAAGGTGCGTCTACCCGCCGTCTGACGCCACCGGTACCGCTCGAAGACTGCGATGAGGTTCCCCAGAGTCTGATGCAGTTCATCGCGCGCACGCGGCAGACGCTGGTACTGGCCGACGCGACCAAGGAGGACGTGTTCACCCAGGACACGTACATCAAGGAGTACCAACCCCTGTCAGTCATGGCGCTACCGATTCTGTCGCGCAATGCGCTGATCGGTGTGCTGTACGTCGAACACCGGTGGCTGACCGGCATGTTCACGGCACAACGCGTCGAAGTACTGTCGCTGCTTGCGTCGCAGGCAGCGATCTCGATCGAAAACGCGCGCCTGTATGCCGATCTGCACTCGACTCGGGACGAGTACCGCACGCTGTACGAAAGCGCGAGCGAGGGTCTGTTCAGAATCACCGCCGATGGCGTCTTGAACCGCGCCAACCCGACGTTGGCTCGTATTTTCGGATTCGAAGGCACGGCAGCCTTGCTGCAGGACTATCACGACCTCCTCGACCGCGTGTTCCTGCGTAAGGAACGGGCACGCGAGCTCATGTCTGAGCTCGACGAAACCGGCGTGGTCGACAGCTTCGAAGCCGAAGGCGTAACGCGCGACGGTCGCAGCTTCTGGATGTCGGTGAGCGCGCACGTCAACGAGGATCCGGTGCAGGGTCAGGTCATCGACGGATCAGTGATCGACATCAGCGCGCGAATCGAACGCGAACAGGCGGAAAAGCGGCGCGAGGTTGCCGAGGCGGCGACCGCAGCGAAAAGCGAGTTTCTCGCCAACATGAGCCACGAGATCCGAACGCCCATGAACGCGATCATCGGCTTCTCCAAACTTGCTCTGGAGACCGAACTCGATCGCAAGCAGCGCGAATACGTCACTTCGATCCGGAACTCCGCAGAGTCCCTGATCACGCTGATCAACGATGTGCTCGACTTCTCCAAGATCGAGGCCGGCAAACTCATTCTCGAAGAGGCGCCCCTGTCGGTCGGCGACATACTTCGAGAAGTGGAGCGCATGTTCCGCACCGATCTGCGCAAGAAGCGCCTCGAACTCAGCGTTGCCGATCACACCGGCGATCACCCGGCGTTTCCCGTCGATGGCATCGTGCTGGGCGATGCGCTGCGCCTGAAGCAGGTGCTGATCAACCTCGTCAGTAACGCGATCAAGTTCACCGAGGCCGGCAGCGTATTGATCGATGTCCGCGTCAGCCAGGCGACGGAAACGGAGGTAAAGGTCGCATTCAAGGTCGCAGATACGGGTATCGGCATCAGTCCCGAACAGCAGGCGCGGCTGTTCGAGTCCTTCAGTCAAGCGGAGAGTTCCACGACCCGCCGCTATGGCGGTACTGGACTCGGACTCGCCATCTGCAAGCGCCTCGTAGAAGTGATGGGCGGCAGCATTTCCGTGCGCGCGGCCCTGGGACGCGGCTCGAGCTTCGCATTCGATGCCCGTTTTCGTCTGCCGACCGAAGAGAGCAGCCGCGCGCCAGCAGGAGAGTCGCGCTTGCGCCCGCGCAGCGCCGATATCTTGCGGGGCAAGCGGCTGTTGCTCGCCGAGGATAATCCCATCAATCAGCAGTTGGCACTGGAGTTCCTGCAACGCGCTGCCGCGACCGTCGACATCGCGGCCACTGGACAGCAGGCTATCGACGCGGCAGCGGCCCAGGTGTACGACGCAATCCTCATGGACATTCACATGCCCGAGGTCGATGGATTGGCTGCGACCCGGGCCATCCGTGCCACTGGCGCGACGCTTCCGATCATTGCCGTATCGGCGGATGCGCTCGCCGAACGGCGCTCCACGGCGCTGGCGGCAGGCTGCAACGACTACGTCACCAAGCCCATCGACTTCGATGAACTGTTGACCAAACTGTACGGCTACCTCAACACGAGTCCGCTGCCACCCGAGCCGGTCATGGAACGACGGCGCACCGGTTCGGAGGCGAGCGCTGCGGAGGTGGCCGCGCTCGTGGCGCAGCGCGTGCCAGGGATCAACGTCGGCGATGCGATCAAGCACCACAACGGCAACGTGCGCCTGATGCTCAAGCTGATGGGGGACTTCGGCAACTACTACGGCGACGCCGGTGCGCGCATTCGCGACGCTGTGCAGCACCGGGACTACGATGCGGCCGAACGACTCGCACACAATCTCCACGGCGTCGCAGGCAGCTTTGGCGCCAGCCACCTGCGCGATGCTTCGAAAACTCTGGAGCTCGCTCTATCGCACGGCGACGATAAGAATCTGATCGGCCTGGTGCAGAGTTTCGAGATCGCCCTCACCGAGGTGCTTGAGTCCGCCGAGGCGCTGGCCAGCAACGAAGTGAGCTTCCGGGCGGGCGATATCTAGAGGAAATTGGGGACAGTGCACCTATTTCCAGGAAATAGGTGCACTGTCCCCAATTTCCCGCAGCGGAATCAGCGCCGGCGCCGCGGCTCGCAGCGACTCGAACTCGAACAGGGCCTTGTCGCCCAACTGTGACGGTGAAACGTGATTGATGCTGCGCGCGATGTTCTCGACTCGGCCTGGAAACTCCCGATCCCACGTCCGCAGCATTTCCTTGATCACGTTGCGCTGCAGGTTCTCCTGCGAACCACACAGATTGCAGGGAATGATCGGATGTGCGCGCTGGGTCGACCATCGCGCGACATCGACTTCGCGGCAATAGTAGAGCGGACGGATCACCACATTGGTGCCATCGTCGGTCAGGAGCTTCGGCGGCATGGCCTTCAACCGACCGCCGAAGAACTGGTTCAAAAACAGCGTCTCGACCACATCGTCGAGATGATGTCCCAGCGCGATCTTATTGGCACCGATCGCACGCGCATGGCCGTAGAGGATGCCCCGCCGCAAGCGCGAACACACCGGGCAGTAGGTCTTGCCATCCGGGGTGAGCGACTTGACGACCGAGTAGGTGTCGCGCTCGAGAATCGTGTAGTCGACGCCCGCCGCATCGAGGTAGCGTGGCAGTACGTCGGCAGGGAATCCGGGTTGTTTCTGATCGAGATTGACGACAGTCAGGCGAAACGAGATCGGAGCCGATCGCTGGAGACTCTGCAGCATGTCCAACAGCGTGTATGAGTCCTTACCGCCCGACAGGCACACCATGACCAGGTCGCCGTCATCGATCATGTTGTAGTCGGTGACAGCGAGCCCGACCTGGCGCCGCAGCCGCTTCTGCAGTTTGTTGGACTCGTACTGGGACTTGGGCTTCATCCTGAAGTTCGTAACGCTACGTAAGAGCAGGGATTGTCCCCGAATCGAAGTCAGGATGAAACGCTGCGCGCCGAGAACGCGCCGACGAATGCCAGGAACTCCTCTGCTGGGAGCGGCTTGGAATAGAGGAATCCCTGGATCAGATCGCAGCCGACACTCTGCAAACATCGCAGTTGTGCGTCCGTTTCGACGCCTTCGATGACCACTTCGGCCCCGAGGATGCGGCCCATCGACACGATTGCGGCAACGAGACTGAGGTCCGTGTTGTTGCGCTCGATCTCGTGGATGAATGAACGATCGACCTTGAGTGTGTCGAAACGGAACTGGCGCAGATAGCTCAACGACGAGAAGCCGGTTCCGAAGTCATCCAGAGCAATCCGCGCGCCGAGATCACGGATCGCGTTCATGAAGCTCTGCGTACGCGCGGCGTCGTCCATGAGAATGCTCTCGGTGATCTCGATCGTCAGGTGATCCGCGCGCGCCTCTGCCACCAAAGCCAGTACGTCGCCGAGATCCTGATCGCGTTTGAGTTGGCGCCCAGACAAGTTCAGCGATAGTCGCACATCGGCGTGTCCAACTGCCGCAAGCGCCTGCAACTGCCGCCCCACTTCCTGGATCAGCCATCGACCCATATCGACGATCAGGCCGGATTCTTCCGCGACGGGAATGAACTCACCCGGCGATACCATTCCCCATTCCGGATGGCGCCAGCGCATCAAGGCTTCGGCGGCAATCACCTTGCCACTGCGCACATCGATGATCGGCTGGTAGTAGAGCAGCAGCTGCTCGGACTTCAGCGCGCGCCGAAGCGCGCTCTCAAGTTCGAGCCGCCGCTCGGCCTTCGCATTCATGTCGGCCTGGTAGAACACCGTGGCATTGCCGCCGATGTCCTTCGCGCGCGCCGCAGCCGACGAGGACATCTGAATCACGCCCGCAGGATCGTCGCTGTCCTGGGGGAACAGCGCCACGCCTACGCTTGCAGTAACGAACACTTCGCGACCATCGAGCATGAACGGTTCGCGAATGCGTTCGAGAATGTCCCGCGCGACGCGCTCCGCATCTGTGTAGTCGTCGATCTCGGGCACGAGCACTGCGAATTCGTCAGCGCCCAGACGGGCGACCGTGTCCGATTCGCTGACCGCCATGACCACGCGCATTGCCGCTTCGATCAACAGCCGGTCGCCTTGCACCGGACCCACGGATTCGTTCACCAGCTTGAACCGATCCAGATCCACCGTCATGACGGCTCCGAGTGCCTGATCGCGGCGATTGCGCACAACCGTGCGATGCAGGCGTTCCGACAATAGCGTGCGGTTCGGGAGCTTGGTCAGCGCATCATGCTGCGCCTGCCACGTAATGAGCCGCTCCGCATCCTTATTCGCCGTCAGATCCATCGACACCGTGAGGTAGCCGGCCGGTTTGCCGGTGCTGTCCGCCACGCTGACGCGAGTCACCTTCTCGACATAGGCTTCCCCCGTCTTGCGCCGCTGCCAGATCTCACCGGTCCAGCGACCACGCCTACGCAGATCAGCCTTTACTGTGTCGAAGAACGTCTGATCCTGTTCTCCTGAGCGATTGAAATGCAGGAGTTCGCCGAGCACCTCCGCCTCCGTGTATCCGGTGACGCGGCAGAACGCCGGATTCACGGCCACAATTCGTTCGCGGGAGTCGGCAATGCAGACGGCCTCGGGTGAAACTGAGAACAGCAACTGGCCGAGTTGTTCGCGCCCCAGCACCGAGATGGGTACGGTTTTAGGCGCTCGTCGCGACATCATCAGCGTCCCGGCGACAAGCGCAATCATCAACGACAGGCTGACGATCGCCCAGTTACCGAGGCGCGTATCGCCGGCGCGCCGGGCCAGCGCTGCGGCCGCTACGCCGCGTTGCACCGCGCCAATC
>JBGSQB010000058.1:0-13219 GCA_041738285.1 Pseudomonadales bacterium
GACTATCACATCGAGTTCGCGCCGCCTCGCCTGATCGCGGGCGTGCGCCGGGCGTTTGCTCGCCGGCGCCCGCGCCCGGACTACCTGAGGGAAGTCGGTATTACGTACCTGGCGGTGATCGAACAACAGCGGGCGCTGCAGGAGGAAGTCACACGGCGATTGTCCGCCGAGGCCGAGGTTGCCCAACGCGATCGAGTGGAATCCCTCGGTCAGATCGCGGCAAGCGTTGCGCACGATTTCAACAATGTGCTGACCGTTGCGATGTCGCAGATCGATGAGATCCGCCATTCGCCCCCGGAGGAACTTCAACGCCATGCCGATGACGCCATGCAGTCGCTTGAGCTCGCGGCGGCGCTGCCAAGGCGACTCCTGTCCTACGCGGCCCGACAACCCATGCCGGGTGGCCGGTTATCGGTAAACGATGCGCTCGCTGCGCTCAAGCCAATGCTCGAATCGACCGTTGGCAGCGGCTGCGAAGTCACCATGGTGCTGGATGCGGGTGCACCGCCCGTGGCGCTCGATCGTGACCAGTTCGAAAATGCGATTCTCAATCTCGTCGTCAACTCGCGTGACGCCATGGGCGGGTCCGGCCGGGTGACCATCACGTCCTCTTGTATCGATCACTTGCCGGATGCATCCCGAACCACAAGCGATGGCGCGGGCGTCTACGTGCGAGTTCGCGTCCGCGATGAAGGTTCGGGCTTCACCAGCGTCGCGCTGCGGCGAGGATTCGATCCGTACTTCTCGACCAAACCCGTGGGCCAGGGTACCGGCCTTGGCTTGTCTTCCGTGTGGGGGTTGGTGAAGCAAGCGGGCGGTCATGCGTCGCTTGCCAACCATCCAGCGGGCGGGGCGGTGATCGATCTGTACCTTCGTGCGGCCGACGACTCGGCGAGCACATCACAGGCGCACCTTGATGAGGCGCAGGAGAGCTGCTGAAAATGAAAGTGCCCATGAGACTGGCTGTCATCGTGGTGATCGGTGTCGTGGCCGTGACGGTTGCTGCGGATGCGCGGGCGGCATCGGCTGATTATCTCGAGCCTGCCTTGCGTGAACGCGTCGAGACCCTGAAGCGCGATGTCGCAGTGCAACCTACCAACTCGACCAACGCGGCGCAGCGGGTTGCGACGCTGTGGGCGTGGGCGAATGCCTATGCGGTCAACGGCGGTTACCTGCCCGTCAACCTCACTGCCATGGTGCGACCCGGTGTGGTCGAAGCGGCTGTAGCCGCCGCGGCGACCGATGCCTTCGTGCGCGAACTGGCGATGCTGGATGAAGATCCCGCTGCACTCGGCACGCTGTCTTCGGATGCTGGTCCCTTCGAAGCGCGCGCGTTTGCGACGTTCGAGCAGCGCTATCGAGTCGGCAGTCAGTCGATCACGCGCGGCGGAGGTATCGTCGTGGCGCGCCACTTCATGGCGGATCACGGCACCTTTCAGACGACTGATGCGTCGGCCGACAATTTCGTTTCCATACGCTGTTCCAACACGTCCGTTCGGTTCGTGGCGGATACGACGTCGGTGTCTGGCATGCACGGTGGATTTCGCGGCGCCGCGCAGGCGCTGATGTTCCGGGTCGATCGTGGTCAGCTGAACGCCGGTGACCTGGTCACGGTGACCTACGGTGATCGCAGCGGCGGCGGTCGCGGTCTGTTGATGCCGACCTTCTCGAGCGACCGCATGCCGTTTCCACTGTATGTGATGCTCGATGCATCCGGCCATCAGTACTCACTGCCGATTCAAGCGGTGCAAGTCACGGGCGCTGCGGTCGCGGGTGTTCACGGTTTCGCACCCTCGGTCGTGCGACCGGGTGAGAAGTTCGAGGTGTCCGTCAGGGCTGAAGATGCGTTCTACAATCGCGCACGCACTCCGATTCCCGCCTGGCGTGTCACCGTCAACGGCGCGCCATTGCAGGATCTTGCGGCGGGAGATGGCGCGATCAGTTTGATCCCGGATGTGCATTTCGATGAGCCCGGCGTCTATCGTATCGCGATTACCTCCGCCGATGGCGCGATCACCGGCGTCGCCAACCCGATTGTGGTATCTGCGGACGCACCGCGGGTGTACTGGGGCGATACCCACGGCCATTCGGGATTCGCAGAGGGCATCGGCACGCCGGATCGATTCATGACCTGGGCGCGCGACGACGCCCGGCTCGACTTCGTCACCCATTCAGAGCACGACATCTGGATGGATGACTTCGAGTGGCAGGTATTGAAGAACAATGTGGAAAACTATTCGCAGGACGGCAGGTTCGTCGCCTTTCTCGGTTACGAGTGGACCACGCAAAACCTCTACGGTGGTCACCACAACGTGCTGTTCCGTACCCCACAGGGCCGTGAACGAATTGCCACCCAGTTCTACCCCACGTTGTCGCGTCTGTACGCGGGTCTGCGCGCGAAGCACGATGCAAAGGATGTGGTCGTCATTCCACATGCGCATCAGGCAGGCGACTATCGGATGAGCGATCCGGAACTCGAGCCGCTGGTGGAGATCATGTCTCAGCATGGCACGTTCGAGTGGTTTGGACGCATGTACCTTGGCCACGGGCATCAAGTGGGTTTCACGGCGGCGAGCGACAATCACCTGAGTCAGCCGGGCTACACGGCACCCAAAGGTCAAGGCTTGTCGCAGCGGGGCGGGCTCGGCGGTGTGCTTGCGCAAGCGCGCACCCGCGATTCGATCTTCGAGGCGATGAAGTCGCTGCGCGCCTATGCCACCACGGGAGAGCGCATCGTGCTCGATGTGACGCTAAACGATGCGGTGATGGGGCAACGGGCTCCGTTCAAGCGAGCGCGGCTGATGCGCGGTCGCGTTGTCGGCACCGCGCCGATCGAATCGATCACCGTGATGAAGAACGATCGCCAAGTATGGAATCGGGACTACGTCACGCCCGAATCCGACGTGCTGGCGGATGAGGAGACGTTCTATCTCAGTTTTTCCAGTGCCTCCGTTCCGGTACACCCCGGCGACAATCCCCGCGGATGGCGGCCATGGGGCGGTCATGTCGAGGTGATCGGAGCAACCCTTGCGAGCGCATCGCTCACTGATCTGACCAATCCCGATGTGCAGCACGTGCGGATCGATACAGCCAACCCCAATCGTGTTGCCTTCGCCACATTGACCCGAGGCGACGACAGTTCGCTGCGACTGACGCTTCGTGGCGCGACTGCGGATACCGTCGTCAAAGTAAATCTCGAACCAGGACGCGAGTTTGGTGGTGCGCCACCGGTGTATCGTCAGCAGGCCCGTGTTCCGGCTGCGGCGGTGGAGCTGGCGCTCGCTGAACTGAAACACGGCCGTGTGCAGCGCGAGCTGTCACTCGATGCATACACCGATACGGTCAGCCTGCGTCGTCGAATTGCAAACGGCGCGATGGACGCGCAGTTCGAGTTCGAAGACGAGGGCGACGTGCAGGGCGACTACTACTATGTGCGCGTCAAACAGGTTGACGATGCGCTCGCGTGGTCGAGTCCGATCTGGGTGGGCGGATTTCCGAGTCGCTAGCAATATGCAGGCTAGGAGGAATGCGAGGTGAAACACTGGATATCGCTGATGCTGCTGGCGTGGAGCAGCTCGCTGTTTGCGAGCGAGTTTCTGCAGCTATCCGGCGCGCAGTGCACGACGCCTGCGTATCTGCACTGCCCCGACGAAGACTGCAGCACCGATCGCATCATCAATCAGGGCGCGGTCGTCGAGATGGGAACCCGGCGCACGTACTTCCTCGACTATCCCTGCGACCTCAAGGCGGGTGAACCGGTGACGCTGATTCTCAGCTTGCATGGCGGCGGCTCGTACGGAAATTGGCAGCGGCACTACTTTCCGCTCCTCGACGTCAAGGACAAACACCGACTGGTCATTGCGACGCCCAACTCGCCGACCCGCGTATGGACCGAAGTTGACGACGGCTATCTGCAGAACATCGTCGAAACCCTGGTCGAGGAAATCGGCAAGGCGAATGTGCGCGCATTCTGGCTGGTGGGTCACTCCCAGGGCGGCATGACCTCGAACCGACTGCTGCGCACGCCGTTCTTTGCCGAGCGCGTGGATGGCTGGATGAGTCTTTCGGGCGGTCGTCTCGGCGGCAGTCCTGGAGTTCCCGTGGGTTGGGGGCCGCCGCGGACTGCGGGCACGCCGGCACCCACCGAGAAGGAAGTCGCCGACATGCAGGCTCGGTTTGCCGCCATGCGGGCAATGCTCAATCAGTTACCGGAACAGCCGTTCTCTTTCGTCTTCACCACCGGCGAGCGTGAGATGGATGATGCTGGATTGCCCGTACAGTCCCTGTGGGCGCAGCAGCTAGGTTGTGCTGAGCGCGCCCCGCTCGGCGAAGTAAGCGATACGAAGGCTGGCTATGTTTACGACAGCGCGCGACAGAACCCGTCGAATCCATCGTGGGGCGGGCTACCCGGGCCGGGTGTCGCGACCGTCGCTGCGTACCGTGACTGCGCCGACGGTCGTGTCGTTGCGGACGTCGTGCGCTTGCAGAAGGGGCACACCGAAGGACTTGAACCCAACGTGACCGAGCGGCTCGTGCAGTTCATGACCGCGGCGCCCGGCGGCAAGATCCAGAAGCTGCAGTAGTCGCTACGCGATGCCATCGACTATCTCGTCGGCGCGCACGGTAAATCGCTTCAGTGTGTTCAGTCCGAAGGTGTTGCTGATCGCCACATCGGCCGCATCGCGTCCTCTGGCCATGAGCACTCTGCCGATACGACGTTCGTTGTTGCGCGGGTCGAACGTATACCAGCGGCCACCGAGATAGGCTTCGAACCAGGCGGCAAAGTCCATCGTCCCATGCGGCGGCGGTATGCCGATGTCGGTCAGATAGCCTGTACAGTAGCGCGCAGGAATGTTCATGCAGCGGCACAGCGCAACGGCCAGATGTGTGTAGTCGCGACAGACCCCGACCCGCTCATTGAATGCTTCCCAGGCCGTTCGGGTGAAACGCGCGTTCTCATATCCGAACGCGATGCGTTGATGAACGAAATCGCAGATCGCCTGCACGCGTCCCCATCCGGTGGGTGATGTCTCGAACAGCCGCCAAGCCGTCTCCGAGAGAACGTCGGTTTCGCAGTAGCGGCTGCCGAGTAAGAACACGAGTGTCTCCTCTGGCAGGTCTTCCACCCGGTGCTGTATGGCATCCAGCGCCACGGGGTCTGCCATGCCGGTGTCCTTCACAATCGCATCGCTCGATAAGCGAAGCTCGCCGGCTGGGGCGACGATTCTGCTGCACCAGTTGCCGTAGGAGTCCCGGTACGCAGTGATCGGAACCGCCGGATCGGTGACGATGTGATCTGGAACGATGAGATCGGACGCACGCGTGTAGTGCACATGAAGCGTGAGGATCATCGGCGTCGGTTGGGGGAATTCATAGACGATGTCGTAGCCGACACGAATACGCACGGTTGGGCCTCTCGAGCGTGTGCAGTTGGAATCCTGAGATTCACCACGCTACCACATCGACCTGCATCGCGCGGTCATTGGCGAAGTTTGCCGACGCGCGACAGATTTCCCGCTGGGGCGGCCTCTAGCAGAGTGCTGAACCAATCAGGAAAACACCATGTATCGAAAAAGTACCGTTTCATTGCCTATTGCAGTGCTGCTGATGATGATCGGCGCTAACGCGTCCGCGACCGGATGGCACAAGCCGTCGCCAGGGACCTGCTTCGACACTACGCGAGTGATGAGAAGTGCGTGTCGCGCCGATATCGTCGATGACTACTACGAAAACACCGCCAAGTGCTTGAACAGCGACGAGGTTCGGCTATGCCGTCGCGATGCCTGGAACGAGTATCTCGCTGCACAGGGTGAATGCGGTGAACAGGCGCAGGCGCGAAATGCGTTGTGCAAGCGGCTACCGGACCCTGGTGCTTATGTTGTCGAACTCGATCCCAACGATTTCAATGGCACCAATGGCGTTTGTGCCAGCGGACAGAACCGCTTCTTCCCCCTGATTCCCGGCACGGTGACGACCTTCGTCAATGACACCGACGAACCGGAAACGATCATAGTTACGGTGACCGAAGACACGCGTGAGATCGAGGGGATCGAAACCATCGTCGTGAATGATCGTGTGTTCGAGGGATTGCCGGACCAGGATGGCGATCCATCCGGTGATCCGATCGAGGACACGGATGACTACTACGCCATCGATAAGGACTGCAATGTCTGGTATCTCGGCGAGATCGCGCAGAACTTCGAGGACGGATACCTGACCGATCTGGATGGCTCATTCATCGCGGGAGAAGAAGGCGCTCAGGCGGGGATCGTGATGTTGGCATCGCCGCAGGTTGGTGACGTCTACCGGCAGGAGTTTGCGCTGGGTGACGCCGAGGATGCCGCCGAGGTGCTTGCACTCGATGCCGACATCATGGTCGACGGTGAAATCCATCTGCTCAATGTCGACGGACAGAGCGTCAATTGCAATGGCGCTTGTCTGAAGACGGAGGACTTCATCGGCAACGAAGCCGACGCAGTCGAACTCAAGTTCTACGTCGAAGGCGTCGGCTTCGTTGCGGAGCAGCTGCCGGACGGCGAGGTAATCCTCGAGCTGGTCAAAATAGAACATCCGTAGTCGCAGTGGCGTAGGCGCGCGGTGGCGGCTGGCCGTACCACCGCGCGCGCTCTGCGTCAGGCGACCGCCCGCTGGGGAGAGGTGAGCGCTTCGATCATCTTGAACGAATTGAGCCCCCGAACCGATCCACCGGAGTTATTGCGGCAATCGGATTCGATGAGTTCAGCCGCTCGCGTCCCGGCAAATGCAGGTGCGGCGCGCGATGTATTGTGACCGCGATTGAAACCGAGGAAGCTCGGCCCCACACATCGTTGATTCGCGTGAGTGACAGATGCCATCCGTTGCCATCATCTGGTCCGCCGATGCGGCAGGAGTTGTAACTACACTTGCTCAAAGCCGCCTCGCGCGCGTTGCGGACGTTCTCGCGCGCCACGGCGTCGCGAGTGAAGGCGTGCCCTATCGCGATGGGGCGATCGCGCAGGTCCGTGAACGATTGAAGCGGTTCGATGGTGTCCTCGTGTGGGTCAATCCTGTCGAGCATGGCCGAGACCGCGCCTTACTCGATGAGCTGTTGCGCGAGGTCGCGGATCTCGGCCTCATGGTCAGCACGCATCCGGACGTCATCGACAAGCTCGGAACCAAAGATGTGCTGTACTCGACGCGGGCGATGAGTTGGGGTTGCGACACTCGCCGATATCCAGACGCGCGGGCGCTCCGCACTGAGTTTCAGGAGAGCCTCGCGCGCCACCAACCGCGCGTCCTGAAACACAGCCGCGGAAATGGGGGCGAGGGCGTGTGGAAGGTCGAACTCGTGACGCAGGACGGTGAAGTCGCGCCACGCGTGCGCGTACGACATGCTCGACGCGGCAGCCAGGAAAGGGTGATGCCATTGACCGAATTCATCGGTGGATTCGATCGCCATTTCGCCGCGGGCGGCAGCGTCATCGATCAGCCTTATCAGGCGCGGCTCGTCGACGGGATGGTTCGCTGCTATCTCGTGCGCGATACCGTCGTTGGCTTCGGTGAACAGTTGATCAACGCATTGTACCCGGCGGCTGATCCTGCTTCTTCGAGTCGTCCGCCGGAGCCTGGTCCACGACTCTACTATCCCACCAGCCGACCCGACTTTCAGGGTTTGCGGACGCGCATGGAAGTGGATTGGGTGCCGCAATTGTGCGACTCGCTCGATATGCAACGCGAGGAACTGCCGGTGATCTGGGACGCCGACTTCTTCTATGGGCCCAAGACGGCAGAAGGCGCGGACACCTATGTGCTGTGTGAGATAAACGTCAGTTGCGTATATCCATTTCCCGACGATGCGTTGGAGCGGATCGGGGAAGAAGTACAGAAGCGGCTGGCGCGTCGCATCGAGCCGGTCTAGCCGTCACCCCCACTCAAGGCGCTCAGTCGAGCACGCAAGGCGTCGACCTCATCGAGCAATTCGATCGCGAGCGCGGCACCCGCGAGGTTGATACCGAGGTCACGCTGCAATCGCAAGGCGATCTTCGCGCGCCGCAGTTCACGGGCTGGGAAGCGCCAGGTGCGAGGATCGGTTCCAGCGGGCTCGAGTACGCCTTCATCGACGAGTTCGATGATGCACTCGGCATGTACCGCACAGCCGCGACTGATGTCGGCCAGCGACAGCTTCATGTGCTCTTCGATGACGATGGCGGTGAAGAGTGTGTCGTTGGTCGGAACCTTGTCTCTGCCCATCTCACACTCCCAATTTAGCGCGTGGATTGAATGATCTGAATTGCGTCGACATCTGCTCATACAACGCCTTCGCTTCGGGGGTGACCGCGGGTGGCGCCGAGATCTGCAGCACCACGTAGAAGTCGCCGGGCGCCTTGGCCGGAATGCCACGGCCCTTCAACCGCATTCGCTTGCCAGCCGCGGAACCCGGCGGGACTTTCATTTCTACGGTACCGCCGGGCGTTGGCACTTTCACCGATGCGCCGAGTGCTGCTTCCCAAGGCGTGATCGGCAGGTCGAGATAGACGTCATTGCCGTCGACGCGGAAGTGGCGATGCGGGCGGAACTCGATTTCCAGGTACAGGTCACCCGGCTTGCCTTGGCCGAAACTCGGGCCGCCTTGACCAGACAGGCGCAGCTGCGCGCCCGCACGAATGCCCTTGGGAATGGTGACGTTCAACGTGTGATCGCGGGTCAGGACGTGGCCGGCGGCATCGACCTCCGGAATGCGCAGCGTGATCGCTCGGGTGGCGCCGGTGAAGGCATCTTCGAGATCGATCAGCACCTTGGCGTGGCGGTCCTCGCCATGGGCGTGGAAACCCGCACCGCCCGTCCGAGCAGAGCCGAACCCGCCGCGACCGAACAGCGACTCGAAGAAGTCGCTGAAACCGGCAGATTCGCCGCCGGTAAATCCGCCGCCGGCGAACTCGAACCCGGCGTCCCAGTCCGGCGGCGGGCGGAACTCCTGGCCGGCTTTCCAGTTCTTGCCGAGCTGGTCGTACGCCGCGCGCTTTTCCGTGTCCTTCAGCACTTCGTAGGCCTCGCCGACTTCTTTGAAGCGTGCCTCGGCGTCCTTCTCCTTGCTCACGTCCGGATGATACTTGCGCGCGAGCTTTCGATAGGCGCGTTTGATCTCATCCTGAGTCGCGTCGCGGGCAACGCCCATGACGGTGTAGTAGTCCTTGAACTCCATAGTCGGATCCCTGGTCCAGTTCGCGCCCGTCCCCGCTTTAGATTGCTCGCGCGGGCGTTGATGAACAAGTAAGGGCATTCACGGGTCGGCGAGCGTCACGCCGGCATCAGCGAGGACGCGCTCCACATGGGTACGGGAGCGCTGAAAGGCGCGCTTCGAGCACAGTGCAAATGGCGTGCGCAGCAGGGTCATCAGATCGCGCCCGATGGATTGCGTGGCAGCCGCGCGCAGGTCATCGGCGACACGAATCGGCACGAGGACGCGCCGATAGACCGTCTGCGGCGCTTCGACGCGTGTCAGCACTTCGTCCTCTGCCAGATAATTGAGCGCAGTGATGCTGGTGAGCCCCGGCCGCACACGTAGCAGATCGCGCCGTGCGATCAGATCCACTGCGCCCATGTTGTCGGCGGTTTGTGGGCGCGGTCCGACCAGACTCAAGCGACCGGCGAGCACATCGAAGAACTGCGGCAGCTCATCGAGGCGATAGCGACGTAGCCAAGCACCCATTCGAGTGATGCGCGGATCGTTCGATGGTGTGACTTCGTCGGTAACATCGGCGACTTCGCGCAGGGTGCGAAATTTGTGCAGGGTGATGAGCGATTCATTGCGGCCAAGTCGTAGCTGACGGAAGAGCACTGGACCTGCGCCCTCCAATCGAATCAACAGCGCGATGATCGCTAGCAGCGGCCACAGCGCGATCAATGCAACTGCGGCGATTGTGATGTCGAGGAGTCGCTTCACTTGCAAGGTTTTCGCTGCGGCAGATGTGCCTCACGGTACCAGTGTCTCGTATAGTCGTGTGAGTCGATCAGTGGAGCGCGCACGTTGCTTTCGCGCAATGACAATCTGTGGCTGGGCTTTCGTCATCTTGCCGATCCGAAGATCAGCATCACCTCGCTTGCCGCAATGGCAATTGGCGGCAGCGTTGCCGCTGTGGATGCGCCGCTGAACGTACCGTGGCTCGCGATCACGGCGATTGCGCTGTTTTGCGTCGAAGTCGCGAAGAACGCCTGGGGCGAGGTAATCGACTTCGATTCGGGTACTGACCTCGCGGTTGCCGAGGCGGATCGGACCAACTTCTCCGGCGGCAAGCGGGTCATGGTCGACGGCCTCCTGACCCGCGCGCAGACTTGGACGATGGCCGGCGCGTTCGGGGGCGCAGCGCTCGCGTTGGGCGCGGCTATCGTCTTCCTGCGTGAGCCGGGCGCGTTCTGGATCGGTGTGGTCGGCGTCGTACTGGGTTGGTCCTATCACGGGCCACCGCTGAAGCTGGTCTACCGCGGGTTCGGCGAACTCGATGTGGTCGCCTGCTACGGACCTTTGATCGTGCTATCGACCTACCTCATTCAAACAGGCTCGCTGAGTTCGACGGCGTTCTGGCTGTCGCTGCCGCTCGGTCTGCTCATCGCAGCCTTTCTGTGGGTGAACGAATTCCCCGACTTCGAGGCCGATGCCAGCGCCGGTAAGCGCAATCTCGTCGTACGCCTCGGCCGCGCACGCGCCAGCCGGCTGCTGCCGCTCATCTATGCGCTCGCATTTGCGTTGTTGATGTTATCGGTGCTGGTCTTCGACGTCTCTGCGGGTGCGCTGTGGGGGCTGTGCGCGTTGCCAAGTTCGCTCTATGTCTGCACGGTGGTGTGGCGAGCGCCGACCACGTTCTACCGGCATCGGCCGGCCCAGGCGCTCGCGCTGGTCTCCTTCGTGATCTATGCGGCGGCCACGAGCGCAGGCTACCTGCTCGCCCATGAGTGAGAGGTAACTGGCCTCGGGGCCACTTACCGTCGTTCAGCTCGCGGGAATCAGTGCATACTCGAGCCGGTTGTTGCGCTCGGCAATGCGGTTCCAATCGCCCGCGCGGCTGAGATCCGGCGGCGCTGGGACATGGCTGAGGGAATGCGCGCGGTCGTGAGCGATCAGCTCCACGGTGATGCCCGAAGTCGTGACGAGGGGTGAACTGCGCAAGAACTCGGCGAACGCCACCGATTGCCGGTCGGCGAGGAATGTCGAGTCGTCCTGCGGGTGACCGAGCAGCGTGCAGGCTTCGACCGGCAATCCCGGTGTGGCAAGCTGATAGCCATCTCCGGCGTCGCCCACGAGACAGAACTCGCCCAGGTGCGACTCGATCCGCACGCGGCCCTGGAATCCCAGGGCAACGAGCCGTTCGAGCAGGTCGCGGAGCGCTTCGGCGCGCGCGTCATCGAACGGCAACTCATCGAACGCAAACCACGCATTCTGATTCAGCGACCATTGCAGCGCGTCGATCGCAGTGCGGTAGCGCGCCTGGGCGCGGTCCTGCTCGGTGTGTAGTGCTGCGTTCAATTCGAGGAGCTCCGCTCTGAATGCAGGATCTTCATCGGGCGCGGAAACCGCGAGCTGCGACGACGAAGTGAGTGTCTGCCAGAGCATGAGTCCGAGCGCGATCGTCGCTGCCGCGAACACGGCCGTCAGCGCAGCCCAGACCCTCGAGGGCTGCCGCTGTGGAATGGTGGGCAGCGCGTCATCCTGCTCGGCTGCGTTGCGCTGCGCTCCGATGACTTCGGCGGCGACCTCGCGCACCAGGTGATCGCGATCTCTGCGCAGATCGGTGCGCAAGGCTGCCTGATCTTCGATGATGCGATTGAGCAGTGCATTGAGCGCCATGCCAGACGGCGCCGCATTCGCTTCGCTGCCGTAACCTTCATCGGTCACGCGACGCTGCGGGATCGGTTTGCTTGGTTCGGGCGGCGTCGTGGCCGTGCGTTTGTCCTTGACGAGCCCCAGACTCAGCAGCATGTCGAACAGCACCTGGGGATGAATCTCTTTTGGCAGTACGCCGATCCCGCCGAGTGCACGGGCCTGACCGACGTACACCTCACCTTCCTTGGTCGTGTACATCATCACCGGAATCATGGCGGTGCGCGGATTACGCTTGATCGCCGCGAGCGCCTGCAATCCATCCATGCCCGGCATGGTGTGGTCCATGAAAATGACGTCGACGATCTGTTCTTCCAGAAACTCGAGCGCCTGCTCACCTGAATCCGCCAGCGCGACGACGAGTTCGTGGGCCTCGAGCTGTCGCTTCAACGTGATCTGGGCCAACTTCGAATCGTCGACCACGAGTGCGTGCTTGATGGACATGGTGTGCCCTTTGGGTGGGTTTCAGCTTGTCCCTTCGATCATTCGCGGGCAACCCCGCGCCCACCACCACACTGTGGGAGCGGGCTTGCCCGCGAATCTTGATGGTTACTTGAGTGCCGGGAACGTGACCTGAGTCGCTTCTTCCGTCGCGCGCCACAGCTCTTTCGCCACGATTTCAGACCGCGCCAGCAGACTGGTCGCTGCTTTGCGCGGCGCGCCTCGCATTTCGCCCACGCCATCCGGTCCGATGTAGTCGCCGCCTTCGACGTCGGCAGCGAACCCCGCATACAGCGTCGGCAGTGCGCCATCGGCGGCAGACTGGCTCAGGATCGAAGTGAAGGACTTGATCAGGTTCTCACCGAGCGGCGAGTTCCTCATGCGCGGCGCTGCGTAGGGCAGGTTGGTGGCCGCGATGCCGGGATGACAGGCAACGGCGCGTACCGACAACCCGGCGGCGCGACACCTGCGGTCGAGTTCGAACGTGAACAGCAGGTTTGCGAGCTTGCTTTGCGCGTAGGCAAACCACGGGTCGTAGAACAATGCACCGTGCAGGTTGAAAAAGTTCATGAACCCGAAGTGATGGGCGAGACTCGCAACGGTTACGACACGTGCGCCGTTGGTCGCAGTGAGTTTGTCGAACAAGAGCGCGGTGAGCGCGAAGTGGCCGAAGTGATTGGTGGCGAGTTGCGTCTCGAAGCCATCTTCGGTTTCGCGGCGTGGAATGCCCATGACGCCAGCGTTGTTGATCAGCACATCGAGCCGCTCGCAGCGCCGGTCGAGATCGGCCGCGCATGCGCGCACGGATGCGAGTGATGACAGCTCCAGTACCGCGGTCTCGACGGCTGCACCCGGATTTTCGGCGCGCAGGTCTTGCGCGGCGGCGGTTGCGCGCGCGGGATCGCGACTGGCGATGATGACGCG
>JBGSQB010000153.1:0-50348 GCA_041738285.1 Pseudomonadales bacterium
GGCGGCCGTTCGGGTGGCGGCGAGTCGCGTGGCAATTCGCGCGCCGGCTTTGGTGGCAACTCGAGCGAGTCTTTCGGCAATCAAAGCACAGGTGCACCGCGCCGACGGACGCGGGCGCGTAAGCAGCAGCGTACCGGCTAATCGAGCGGTCGATCAGCGTTTCGGCACGCGCCAGTACTCACCCAGTTCGGTGGGTAGGTTGAATGCCGCCCGCTGATCGTGACCGCGACCCATGAGGGTGACCATTTCGATCACGCCGTGGCTGAAGGTGCGATAGCCCCCGAGGCCGAGTGGTGCAATGTGAAACACGTTGTCGATGGCGCCGTATAGCCGCTGCATGACGCAGGTGGCGGTGTCGAGCAGCGGATTACTCGGAACCTGCAGCGCGTCTGCCATCTTTGGTTCCACGAGCATGCGCATCATGCTCGAGCACAGCGGCCGCATCAGCGGCGGGATCTTCGACTCCATTGCATCGAGCAGGGCACGAGTGAGATCGCGACCGGTCGGTGAGCCTCTCATCTGACGATCGTAGATGAACCAGGTGAGCTCTTGCGCCGCAGTCATGTCGGCCGGCAACAGGGCGTCTGCAACGCCCATCGTTCGACCGATGCTGCGCCACGCCGACAGATACGCTTCTTGCGCGTCGGGACTCACGACGATGCCGAGCTTGCTGAGGCCGTCGAGCACGACGTAAGAAAACGTCATGAGCGTGCCAGCCAGGTCTTCCTGATTGATCGGTCTGCCCCAAGCGGGGTTCCACTGTCGATCACCTTGCTCGATCAGATAGCGGATGGCCGCGTGCATCAGTCGCACTTCGTGGGCCGTGCGCAGCCCATCGCCGCCAGCGACGAGCCCGCCCGGCTTCATCACGTCGATCACCATCTGAGTGGTCTCTACGAGTCGTCGGATGACGCGGTTCTCGAGATAGCCCGTCTCGTGCAACACGTGCGAACCGTTGGCCGCGCCGTAGGCCATCGGCAGCGAGTAGCAGCACAGGATCATCAGCATTTCCGGCCCATGTTCCTGAAACAGGTGCTGGCCCTTCATCACGCGCTCCGGCTCGACGTTCGGTAGCGGACAACGTGCTTCGAGATCGGCGAGCAGCCGCTGCGGGACGGCCGCCTGCGGCAGATCGCGCGTCGGGCTGACCCTGTGATTCATCAAGAGCTGCAGCAACTCGTGCGGTCGCGCCTGGCCCTGTGCGAGCGACTGTGCACGGCTGAAGTACCCGGCGATGACCTCGTCAGCGGGACCATCCGTGACCTGTCGCAATGCATCGAATTGCGCATGGGTCCAACGGGTTGTCGGCTTCGTCGGCCGCTCGAACAGTGTGCGATCAGCGCACATGTCGGCCTCCTTGCGTGGTCGGTGCGGGACCGGGTTGCAATGTGTGCCAATAGCGCCAGCCGGCAAGCGCGCACAGCACTGGAATGCCCATCGCAAACACGGTGATCGACCGGGTTTCGACCGGGTAGCCGGTCGCGACCTGGCTTGCCATCAGACCGGCATATATGAGTACGGGAACGAGGGCGTGGCGGCGGCTGAAGGTCGATGTGGGCGCGAAGGGCACCGCGGGCCGCAGCAGGCGAAATGCCAGAATGATGAAGAACGCGACCACACCCCAGCCGATGAATCCCTGCACGGTTTCGCCGAACCAGGCGCCGTCTTGCTCGACCATGACCCAGGCTTTGAGCACGTACACCATGTACGGGTCGGCGCCGAGGTCGTAGGCGGTCACGATCATTGCCGCAAGTAGCGACATCAGCAGCGTTTCGCCGATACGGGATGCGCCATCCGTCGGGGCATGCCAGACGATCAGGTTCGCGATCACATAGGCCATGTAGGTGAACGAAAACCACATCAGCGGCACCACGATCGGTACTTCGCCGAGTGTCGGGCCGAGGACGTCAGTGTAGTCGTAATCACCGAAGAACCAGCCGCGAGTTGCGCCCATCTGCTCGGCGAACCAACCCACGCTGACGGCGATTGCGATGAATGCCAGCGCTGCGCGGGGCCCCAGCAGGTGGGTCGCATTCATCCAGCAGATGGCGAATGTCACGAGCGAACTGGTAACCCACAGCGTGGTCGTGTCGCTGTAGCCGCGCAGGCTGGTAATGACGAGGAATGCCGCGAGCAGAGTGAACCCCGCCGCCGGCAGTGCGCTGTACAGACGTTGCATCTCTTCTCCCCTTTGGACGCTCGCTGGCAGGGTACCTGTTGCCGACGAAGCTGGCCAATGCGATGCGCTGACGCGCGCTCTGGAGTATCGTTTCGGCTCTCCAAGGTCTGCTACACCCATGGCATCCAGCGACACGATCTTTCTGAGCTATTCCCGGCGCGACAGCGAACTTGCGCTGCGCCTGGCTCAGGATCTGCGCGCGCAGTCGATTCCGATCTGGGTGGATCAGGTCGACATCTCTCCCGGCACCATGTGGGACCGGGCGGTCGAGCAGGCGCTGGCGACGAGCAAGAAAGTGCTGATTCTGCTGTCCGAATCCAGTGTCGAGTCGGACAACGTGCTCGATGAGATCACGCTTGCGCTCGATGAGGGGAAGGAACTGGTGCCGGTGTTGCTTGAACCGTGCCGGGTGCCGCTGCGACTGCGCCGCAAACAGCACATCGACTTCACCAACACGTATGAGGACGGGTTTGTACGGTTGCTCGAAAGCCTTTCGCATCGCACCACCGATTCTGTCGATGACGGCCGACCTGGCGACACGCCATTGAAGACCGCTTCTATGGCAGTCATTCCGCTGCGGGTGCTGACGGCGGACGACCAGAGCAAGCTGATTGCGGCCGGCGCGCATGACGAGGTCACCAACGGGCTTTCCCGGATACCGGCCTTTCATGTGGTGTCCGCAGCCACCACGCGCACACTCGCTGGCGATGCCACGTCACTGCGTCGCGTAGCGAGCGAATTCGGCGTGCGGTACGCAATCACGGGCAGTATCGCGCTGGCGTCGGGAAGGCTGCGCGCCCAGGTCGAGCTGTGCGACATCGCGGCGGCCAAGGTTCTCTGGGACGAGCGCTTCGACGTGGAGATGAAGGATCTGTTCGAGGTCATCGACCAGATCACGGCGGCCATCGTGAGCCGCCTCCATCCTCACGTGTTCAGTGCCGAGATTCGGCGCCTCGGTCGAAAGTCCGCCGACGAGATGAGTGCATGGGAACTCGTGCATCGAGCGCGCATGGTGCGCTGGACACGCAAGGGCCTGAACGAGTCGATCGCGTTACTGCGTCGTTCTCTCGAACTCGATGCCGACTCGGCGCTGGCGCATGCGGAACTTGCACGCGCGCTCAGTGTGTTGGCTCAGTGGGACGGGCGTCTCGATCTGTTCGGTGAAATGACGACGCACGCCAAGAAGGCCATGAAGATCGCGCCCGACGATCCTGCCGGCCTCGTTGCAAGCTGCGTCGCGTACAACAACTTCGGTCGTCATGCCGAAGGCCTTGCGGCAGGTTCGCGGGCAATCGAACTGAACCCAAATCATGCCGACGCCTGGGCGTGCGCTGGCTTCAGCCTGTCGGGGCTTGGGCGTAGCAACGAGGCAATCAGGCACATCGAGCGCGGTATCGACTTGAGTCCCCGTGACCCGCTGCTGTATGTCTGGCACCTGTTCCTTTCGCACGCGCACCTGATGGGTGGCGATCGTAAAGCGGCGATCGCCGAGAACAGGGAGTCATTGCGGCTGTTTCCCAGCAATTTCATGGCCCACATGACGCTTGCCGTGAACCTCGCGGTGGTCGGTGATCATGCCCAGGCACGCCTTCATTGGGCGGAAGCCAAACACATGTTTCCCGATGTATCGGTCGATTTCTTCGTCGGCTTCTGCGCGGTGCAGAAGTATCCGGATGCGATGCTTGCAATAGATCGCGCCGCGATTGCGGCCGCTGGGCTCCACGTCATCTGAGAGACGTCGCTAGCGGCGTCCGGCGTTGTCGGCTGCGTGCTTGACCACCGACATCGTCTGTTCGACGTCGCTCACATCGGTAATGAGTGGCTCGAAACGAACGATCTTCGAGCGGTAGTTGATCGTTGCGGGCAAGACCGGCACGTTGGCCGCCTGTGCAATGAGCGCGAAGCCGCGTTTCCATTCCTGCACACGCCTGCGGGTGCCTTCTGGGGTGATGCCGAGTACGAGGTGGGAACGCTCGGCGAATTCGCGCACCAGTTGCCCGACCAGACCTTGTGACGAGTCGCGATCGACGGGCACGCCGCCGAATGCGTACATGAGGCGGCTCAAGGGACCGTCGAAGAGGGAGCGTTTGGCGAGGAACGATGCGCGCAGGCCGAGGCCAAGCACCACCGCCATTGCCAGCACGAAGTCGACGTTGGAGCTGTGCGGAGCAACCGCTACGATCATCTTGGCGCGATCCGGGAATTCTCCTTCGATGCGCCAGCCCATGATGCGAAACACACTGCGCCCGAGCATCATGGAGCAGCGATTGCCCTTGCGCGGAAGGTTGCTTCCCAGATGCTGCCAGTATATGTTCGATCTCCGGCAGCGGGTCCAGGCTGCGCGCGGATGGTGTCACGAGTGTGGGCTCGATGAAAAGGAGGTGACAGGTCATGGCGAAGTCGATGCTGCGATGGGTTGCGATGCTGTGGATGACGATGTCGGCACAGGTCTGGTCCGATACCGACTTCATTGCGCTCACGGCGCTCGAAGCGCGGATCCGCGGCGGGGAGTTTCCCGGTATACACGCGGTGGTGGTCGTGCAGCGCGGGCAGACGCTGGCGCAGTGGTACTTCGAGGGTGAAGACGAAACGATTCTGAAGCGATTCGTCATGTGAAATTCACGCCGGATACGCTGCACGACGTTCGATCCGTCACCAAGAGCGTGGTGTCGATGCTGTTCGGTATCGCGGTTGGCGACGGTCTGATACGCAGCCTCGACACGCCCATACTCGAGTACTTTCCCGAGTACCAGGATCTGCGCACCACCGATCGAATGAAGATCACATTACGCCATCTGCTGACGATGTCGTCTGGTTTCCGGTGGGATGAGACGACGTTCCCCTACACGGATCCGCGCAACTCCGAGATCGCGATGGACATCGCCGCGGATCCGTTTCGCTATGTGCTCAGTCAGGAGATCGTGCATGCCCCCGGCGAAGATTTCCTCTATTCGGGCGGCGACGTTGCGCTCATCGGTGAAGTGATCGCGCGCACCGCCGGCAAGTCGCTCGATGCGTATGCGGAGGAAAAATTGTTCGCACCGCTTGGTATCACCTTCGAGTGGTCCAAGAACGGCGACATCCCGCGCGCGGCATCGGGTCTTCGACTGACCCCCAACGACATGGCGAGGCTCGGCCAGATCATGGCCAACGGCGGTGTCTGGAAAGGGCGGCAGATCGTGCCTGCGAACTGGGTCGCCGAATCGACGAAGCCGCATGCGCGCGTGAGCGACGGTGATTGCGGAACCATGTATGGCTACCTGTGGTGGCTCGGCGCCGGTTGCGAAACGACACCGCCGACGCCGTGGATTGCCGGCATCGGCAATGGTGGCCAACGGATCTGGATCGTTCCCAGCAGAGACCGCGTCATCGTCACCACCGCGGGCCTCTACAACGATCCGGCACAGCGGCAGGTGCTCGAGGCGTTGTTGCAGGCGATTGGGGACAGTTTACTTATTCAGGTTCGACCGACAGGTCGAACCTGAATAAGTAAACTGTCCCCCATTTCTCCCACAGCCTTCGATCAACTGTTCCCCAGCACCGCGTCTGCGTGCCGCTCGGCATAGTCGATCATTCGATGCACGTAGTCGCCGCTCGATAAGTCCGGCCGCGCACTGATCCAGCCGATGGTGGCGAGTGCGCGAATCAGCAGAAACAGCGGCAAGCGCGCGATGGTCTCATCATCGACTGACCGCACGCGGCGATAGCCTTCGATCAACGCCATTTGCAGGCGCGCGAAGTCGTCACGGTCCTGAAAGTTCTTGAGCGCAACCGCCATGTCGTACACATGCCAGCCGAAGCCGGCATCATCGAAATCGATGACGTGCAGCTGGTCTTCGTGGACCACGATGTTGCCCGGATGAAGGTCAGCGTGAATGAGGCTGAACACGTTCTTGTCCTTGGCGTAGTCGACGAGCAGATCGAAGATTCGGGCGCGAAATCCTTCGAATCGCGCGCGCTGGGTGACCGATAGCGCGGGCGCCTCCCAGAACCGACCCCAGAATGGCGCGCTGCCCATCAGCCCATGTTCATCGAGAATGTGGCGCGTGAAACCCTGAGGCGTAGTCCACTGCGTGGCTTGTTCGTGCATCGCGGCCATGAGGGTGCCGAGTGAGGAGAAGTTCCTGATCGCGGTCTGTGTGTCGGCGTCCTTCTCGATCAATGTCCACATTGCCTCACCGTCGACCCACTCGAGTACACCCGCGTATCTGGTCTCATCGCCAAATGCCACCTTCGCGTAACCCTCGCCACGCCGGGTTCGCGTCGGTATCGGCACGTCGATGCCGGCACTCGTGAGTGCATGAGTCCATTGCTGCTCGGATTCGAGCTCAGCGAAGGTGTGATAGCCGGGGCGGTGCAACCGCAGCACGAAGCGCTTACCCGACCGATCCTCCACTCTGAAAACGACGTTCTCCGATCGCGATACTTCAACGACACTGCTGACGTCGATGGCCCAGTTATCGAGTGCATCGGTTGCCGCCAGCAACCGGCCACGTTCATCCATCGAGGTGACCAAGATCTGCCAGGGTCTCCTCGAGCACCGGAATGAATGCATCGACGTCGCGCTCGGAGAACACCAGCGGCGGCCGCAGCTTCAGGACATTGTTGAACGCACCGGCGTTGCTGATCAGGTAGCCACGCTCCCGCACGGCGTTGACGATGCGCAGTGCGCCTTCGCGATCGGGCGCCTTGGTGCGCGGGTCTTCGACCCACTCGAGCCCGACGAACAGTCCCTGGCTGCGCACATCGGCCATGTTGCGACAGCGGAGCTTGATGGCATCGATGCGGCTTCGCAGCGACGCGCCAACCCGCGCGACCGACGCGAGGATGCCGTCGGATTCGATGACGTCCAGCACGGCGCTGCCGGCGGCGGCCTGCAACGGAGTCGAGGCGAACGTGTTGAAGTAGCGGCATTCGCGGCGGAAAGTCTCGACCAGTTCGCGCCTCGCCGCAGTGCCCGCCAGCGGCATGCCGGCACCGAGCGGCTTGCCCATGGAAACGATGTCGGGAACGAAGTCCATCAGCTGATAGCCCCACCAGCGGCCCGTTCGGCACAACCCGGCCTGCACTTCGTCGCTGATGAACAGTCCGCCCGCGTCGTGCACGACGTCCACGGCCTGCTTCATGAATCCCTTCGGAATGTCGGGCAGACCCTCGTTGGCGAGGATCGGGCACACCAGCATGCCGGCAAAGGGGATGCCATCCTTTTTGAACCCTGCGATGACCTCTTTCAGCTTGCCGAGATAGTACTGGGTCGCGTCGCCGTTACCCGGATAACGGTATGTCTCGGGAAAGGGGATGGATCGAATATCGCCGGTGGTTGAGGTCCGGTGCGTGAGTTTGCGCACCTCAGTGCTGTTGCCGTGGTAGGCCTCGTCGGTGCAGATGATGCCGCGTCCACCTGTTGCAGCGCGCGCCATCATCAACGCGACTTCATTGGCTTCCGTGCCGGTGCAGCTGAACACCACCGCCTCGATCGATGGGTCGTGGGTCGCCGTCAACCGTTCGGCGTAGTCGACCACGCCCTGGTGGAGATATCGGCTATGTACATTCAAGAGCCCAGCCTGTCGCGAGATCGCGGCGACCACGTGAGGATTGCAATGGCCAACGCTTGGGACGTTGTTGTACATGTCCACGAATATCCGGCCGTCGGCGTCGTACAGGTGCACGCCTCGACCCCGAACCAGATGCACGGGCTCGGTGTAAAACAGGGGCGCTCCCGCGCCGAGGAATTGATTGCGTCGTTGCAGCAGAGTGGTCGAGTCGCTGTTCATGGAGACCTACCAGGTCGAACGTGGGGAATTGCGCGATTGTGGCACGATTCCCGGCCGCGCTTTAGCCGCCCATCGGGTACCATGACCGCGATGCCTACCAAGCCCCGCAGCCGTCCCAACTCCCGTCAGTCACGCGTGCATCGATGGGCGAGTCTGGATGACGATGCGTTGCTCGATCTGCGGTTCTGCGATCTGCGACTGCGCATAGGCGGCAGTATGCTGCAGCCGGAAATCAGCCGGCTATACCACGATCTCGATCAGCGGGGCATGCGCTTTCGCCCCCACGTCTGGCTGTCGGAGGAGTGGTTCTCTCCGGATGGTGTGCCAGGCATTGCGGCACCGTTCTTCGTGGCTCACCCCCGTCTGCGACAACTCGAGCGGCGGATGATGGGTGAGGTCGAGGGCGGCAGCAGCCTGTGGCGATTGCGTATTTTGCGCCACGAGGCGGGACATGCCCTCGACACTGCGTTTGGGCTGCGCAGGCGCGCTGATTGGCGGGCGGTGTTCGGCCGCGCATCCAAGCCGTATCCACAGGATTACCGGCCGCGCCCGAGCAGCACCAACCACGTGCTGCACCTCGGGCATTGGTATGCGCAAAGTCACCCGACGGAGGACTTCGCCGAGACGTTCGCCGTGTGGTTGCAACCGAAGGCACGCTGGCGCCGGGAATATGCGGAGTGGCCCGCGATCGACAAACTCGAGTTCGTCGATGCCCTGATGGCGGAAGTGAGCGGTCAGCGACCCCGAGTAATCGACGGCTCCGAGGTCGAGCCCCTGTCGGAAAACGAACGCACGCTTGGTTCCCATTACCGGCGCAAGCTCGCGTACTACGAACGGCGTGAAAGGCGATATGACGAATGGCTGACGCGGACCTTCATCACGCGCGTGCGCCGGCCGCGCGGTGTCCCCGCAGCCCGCTTCATACGCGAGATCGAACCGCAGATGCGCCGCTTGCTGGTGCGCCGCGCGCGCATGCATCCTTATCTGGTGGACCACGCAATCTCCATGGTCAGTCGCCGCGCGAAGCAACTCGATTTGGTGTTGCGTGGACCCCGCGGTGTCAACAAACGGCAAGTCGTTCGTCTTCACGAGCGGATCGTGCTCGATGTGCTGCGTCGCAACCGGGAGAACTATGCGCTATGAAGAAAAAGCGGATCCTGATCATCACGCACGAAACGCCCTCCACGGTGCTCGAAGAGCTGGCCGACAACGAGGAGTGTGTGACCGAGTTCCACGTCTACTCAACGCTCCATGAACTCGGCCACAACGTTCGCATCATGGGTGTTGGCGATCAGCTCACGGAGCTGCGAGAAACGATTCGTGAATGGCGCCCCCATGTGATTTTCAACCTCATGGAAGAGTTCTCCGGCATCGTCTCGTATGACTACTACGTCGTTGCCTATCTCGAGCTGCTACGCCAGCGATACACCGGCTGCAACCCCCGCGGACTCATGTTGTCCCGCGACAAGGTGCTGACCAAACAGGTGTTGGCCTGGCATCGCATTGCGACGCCAACCTTTCTGTTGTTTCCGTTCGGCAAGAAGTTTCGCGAGCCGAAACGATTGAAGTTTCCGCTGTTCGTGAAATCGGCGACGGAGGATGCATCACTCGGAATCTCCCAGGCGTCCGTTGTCGATGACATGGACAGCCTGCGCGAACGTGTCGAGTTCATTCACAAACAGGTGCAGAGCGATGCCCTCGTGGAGGAGTACATCGAGGGGCGCGAGATCTATGTCGGCGTCATGGGCAACACGCGGCTCACCACGTTTCCGGCGTGGGAGATGGATTTTGGCACCGTGTCCAAAGTGCAGGCCGGCATCGCCACCCGCAAGGTGAAATGGGATCCGAAGTATCAGAAGAAGCACGGCATCATGACCGGTGCAGCGCAGGGCCTGAGTACGGCCCAGGCCGAAGGATTGAGCAGGTTGTCCAAGCGCATCTATCGAGCGCTTCACATGACGGGGTTTGCCCGCCTCGACTACCGCATGCGCGAGGACGGCACGTTCTTCCTGCTCGAGGCCAATGCCAATCCGAACGTCACCTTTGGTGAAGACTTCGCTGAATCAGCCGAGACCATGGGCATCAGCTACGAGGAGCTCATGACGCGCATCGTGGGACTCGGCCTTTCGTACATGCCCGAGTGGCGGATGTTCGAGGCTTAGCGAGGCGTGGCTCTTCGCGCAACCGTATCGAAGCTGCAACTCGAGGTGAGCGACATCGATCGCGGCCACTATGAGTCCTATGCGCTGACCGTCGCCAAGCATCCATCGGAGACCGATGAGCGGGTGCTGATCCGGGTCGTCGCCTTCGCGCTCAATGCGCACGAACACCTGATGTTCGCCGGCGATCTGAGCGATGCCGACGAGCCGGCACTGTGGCGCAAGGACCTCACCGGTGCCATCGAGCAGTGGATCGAGATCGGCCAACCCGATGCGCGGGTGTTGCGAAAGGCGTCGTCCCGCTCCCGCGCGGTGACGCTCTATGTGTATGGGCGCGGCGCGGATGTATGGTGGTCGCGCACGCGTGCCGATCTCGCGAGGTTCGATTCGTTGTCAGTGTTCCAACTCGAGCTGGATCAGGATCTCGCCTCGCTTTTCGAGCGCAACATGACTTTGCACGCGCTGATTCAGGATGGCCGGGTGACCCTGTCGAGCGATCGCGCGCACGTCGAAGTGACGGTGGCGCCGCTCGCGCTTTAGACTTCGTTCAATTCAGACGGCGGCGAGTCATGTCTGCACGTGCTACACACTATCTCGACCTCGCGCGCTCGGCGGAGCGATTCGTTCACAGTCTCGCGCGTGACACCGAGACCGGCGTGGCCTGGGGTCACAGTCGCGAAGCGCCGGACGTCGTGTCGCGAACGCTGTACAACGGTTCGAGCGGCATCGTCATCTTCTACGTCGAGATGTTCGCGGCGACGGCTGAGACCATCTACCTGGAGCGTGCCATCGCCGGTGCGAAAGATCTTGCGGCGTATGCATCAAGTGCCAAGCGTGGCAGTTGCGCGATTTACACCGGCTGGCCAGGCATGGCGTTTGCCCTCGGTGAAGTAGCTCGAGTGGCGGGTGATGCCGAACTCATGAGCGCGGCTGGGTTGTGCCTTGATCGACTGCGAGCGGCGGCCGTGGCTCGCGGTGCGGGACTCGCCTGGATCGAGCCGATGCCGTTTTCCGACATTCATGGCTTCAAGGGCGACCGCGAAATCTACGATGCCTCTGTGGGTGCGGCGGGCGCAGGTTTCGAGTTGTTGCATGCCGCAGCGCACGGTCTGCACGCCCAGGCGATGCCGTGGGCGCGGGCAGTCGGCGATCGCCTGCTCGAAGTGGCCGAGCGCACGGAGGGTGGTCTCAACTGGGCGCTCATGTCCGACATGCCGTTTCCCTGGCAGCCGTCGAACTTCGCGCACGGTGCTGCCGGCGTGGGTACATTCCTTGCCATGCTGTACGAGGCAACGGGGGATGTGCGTTATCTGGATGCTGCTGTGGCTGCAGCCGCGCATCTAGCGCACATCGCGCGCCCGGTGGGTGATGGTCACCTCGTGCACCATCACGACGGCGATGGCGAGTCGTTGTTTTATCTGTCCGCGTGTCATGGTCCGCCCGGTACGACCCGGTTATTTCACGTGCTTCATCGTGTGACCCGAGAGCCGCGATATGACGAGTGGATCGAAGGCGCCATTCTCGGTCTCGTCAGCACCGGTGCGCCGGAGGTGCGTTCGGATGGGCTGTGGAACAACGTCAGTCAATGTTGCGGCGATGCCGGCATCGGTGACTTCGCGCTCCTGCGCTACCGTCAGTGCGGCGATGCGAAGTGTCTCGAGCTTGCCCAGCGCGTAGCCGTTGAGCTCGAACGTCGAGCCGAAGTGGTGGGCGACATGCGATGCTGGCCTCAGGCCGAGCACCGCGAGCGGCCGAACTTCCTGCAGGCCCAGACTGGCTACATGCAGGGCGCGGCGGGGATCGGCAGCTTCTTCTTGAACCTGTACGGCGCGCTGTCGGACCGCCAACCGAAGATTCGCTTCCCCGACGTGCCGCGGTAGGCCGATTGGCGCACGGGTCTTGGTTGAGCGTAGGCTAGCCCACAGTCGTGGGAGGTCTCGATGGGCAACCCGTTCGCCGCACCGCGTTCACGCTCCTCATCCGGACTATTCCTGGCCGTCGTCATCGTCCCTTTTTTGCTCGCGCTGCTCGCGTGCCTGCCGGTGCCGATCGGCAACCCCGAAAGGAGCCGCATCGACCCGGCCATGACCGGGGTGTGGGTGGCCACAGAAGGTGATCTGGCACCGGCACTCTGGCTGATGGAACCGTACGACGCGCGCACCTGGCTCGTGACCTGGATCGGCATTGATGAACCGGACGCGGCTTCGCTAACAGAGGTAGCGCCACCATCGGCTGATCCGCTCGCGGTCTTGGAGCGTGAGGGTCTTGCCGCGCCGGAAATCGTCGCGTTCAAGGCTTGGCTCAGGACGATCCGCGGCAAGCGCTTCCTGGTGCTGGAACCGAAGATGGTGGTGCGTGACGAGGCCGGTATGACACCGGAGAACTGGTACGTGTTCGCAGTCGGCGCGCCAACAGAGGGCACCTTGGGGCTACGGATGCTGAACCAAGATCTAGACGCGTTCGATGACGCTGAAACGAGCGCGGATTATGAAGCGGCGATCAAGCGGGAAATCGATAATCCCAGGCTCCTAGCTGATGATCTGCAAAAGTTGGTGCGAATACCCGCATCGGAATTTGCCCGCGTCGAGGCGCTGCTAAAGAGTGCTGGCATTGGCGTATAGGTGAACTGACAGAGCCCCATGTTTCCTCGCTTTGGCACACTGACCTTCATCACACCCTATGGCCTTGCCCTCGTGCTCGCGTGTCTGTTGTGCTGGTGGCTCACCCGACGTCGTGCGGCGGCCGCTGGCTGGGACGTCTCCCACATCGATTTCGCATTGCCGCTTGCCTTCGTGGTCGGCGCGATCGGCGTGAAACTGATGGCGCTCCTGGTATTCGATCGCTTTCTACTGTTCGTGCTGCCGGTCTTTGCGCTACCCGTGTTGTGGTTCTATTGCCGGCGCGCGGGTCTGTCGATGCTCGAACTCGGTGATCTGATTGCTCTGCCGCTGTTGGTCTGGCTCGCAGTGCTGCGCATCGGCTGCTTCTTCGCCGGGTGCTGTTGGGGGGATGTCGCAACCGCGGCGGCCGATGGGGTCTCGGTGGCGGCGCGCTTGCAGGTCGATACGCTGCGCGTTGTTACCGCGGCGCTGGCATCAATCGCGCTTTCATTCCCGGCGGGCAGTTTTGCTTCACATCAGCATGCGGCGCTTGGACTCATCGGCGCTGCGGAATCGCCGTCGATGCCGGTGTTGCCGACGCAACTGATTGAGTCGGTGTGCCTGATGGGGCTGTACCTGGTCTTGCGCCGCTACGAACGTGGGAGCACTCGACGTGGCGCGCCATTGTTCATAGCCCTCGCCGCCTATGTCGGTGTGCGATTCGTGATTGAGTTCCTGCGCGCTGACAACGCGTTGCTGATCGGATACCTCACCGCCAATCAGATCGTTTGTCTTGCATTGCTGGGCTTTGCCGTCTGGCGATTGCTTCGACTGTCGGATCAGGAACTCATCCGTCGCGGTTCGGGCTGCTCCAAGCCCTGACTGCGAAGGTAGTCATCGTAGGTGCCCTTGAAGTCGATGATGCCGGTCGGCGTCATCTCGATGACGCGCGTTGCGAGTGATGATACGAACTCGCGATCGTGGCTGACAAAAATCAGCGTACCGGGGTAGTTGTCGAGCGCAAGGTTCAATGCCTCGATCGACTCCATGTCGAGGTGGTTGGTGGGTTCGTCGAGCACGATGATGTTGGGTTTGGACAGCATCAGCTTGCCGAACAGCATGCGGCCTTCCTCGCCACCAGAGATCACCTTGACCGATTTGCTGCTCTCGTCTTTCGTGAACAGCAGGCGGCCTAGCGTCGCGCGCAGCGTCTGCTCATCATCGGCCTTCTTCTTCCACTGCCGCATCCACTCGAACAGCGACAGGTCGTCCGCGAAGTCATCGCCACGGTCCTGGGGTACGTAGCCGATCTCCGAGTTGGCTGACCATTTGACCGCGCCTGCGTCGGGGGCGAGCTGACCCATCAGACACTTCAGGAGCGTCGACTTGCCGATGCCATTCGGTCCGATCACGGCGATGCGTTCGCCCACTTCGACCAACAGGTCGAGATTGCTGAACAGCGGAGTGTCGTAGCCCTTGGTGAGACCTTCGAGCTCGAGCGCCAATCGATAGAGTTTCTTTTCCTGATCGAAGCGGATGAACGGACTGACCCGGCTCGAGGGTTTGACTTCCTCGAGTTCGATCTTCTCGATCTGGCGGGCGCGGGATGTCGCCTGGCGCGCCTTCGAGGCATTGGCGGAGAAGCGGCTGACGAAATTCTGCAGGTCGGCGATCTGTTCCTTCTTCTTCGCGTTGTTGGCCAGCATGCGCTCGCGCACCTGGGTCGAGGCGATCATGTACTGATCATAGTTGCCCGGATACACGCGTAGCTCGCCGTAGTCGAGATCGGCCATGTGCGTGCAAACGCTGTTCAGGAAGTGGCGGTCGTGGGAGATGATCACCATCGTGCTGCTGCGTTCGTTCAGAATGCCTTCGAGCCAGCGAATCGCATTGATGTCGAGGTTGTTGGTGGGTTCATCGAGCAGCAGCACGTCGGGGTCGCCATAGAGCGCCTGGGCGAGCAGCACCCGCAGTTTCCAGCCTGGTGCGACCTCGCTCATCGGACCTTCGTGCTGTTCCAGCGGAATGCCCACACCCAGCAGCAGCTCGCCGGCGCGCGCCTCCGCGGTGTAACCGTCCAACTCGGCGAATTCGACCTCGAGGTCCGCCACGCGCATGCCGTCGGCTTCGCTCATCTCCGGCAAGGCGTAGATGCGGTCGCGTTCCTGTTTGACCCGCCACAGTTCGCTGTGCCCCATGATCACGGTGTCGATCACGCGAAACGACTCGAACGCGAATTGATCCTGGCGCAACTTGCCGAGGCGAGTGTGGGGTTCGAGGGATACGTTGCCGGCAGTCGGCGCGAGGTCACCACCGATGATCTTCATGAACGTCGACTTGCCGGAGCCATTGGCGCCGATCAGGCCATAGCGATTGCCGCCGCCGAACTTGACAGAGACGTTTTCGAACAACGGCTTGGCGCCGAATTGAATGGTGACGTTGGCGGTGGCGAGCACGGCGGGAATCCTGGTGGGAGCGAAAGCGGGCGCCCTTTTATCATTTTTTCGGCGTTCGGGCGAATCCGGTTGCTAAAATAGCCAGCGATAGCCGCCGCGGATGAAGTAGCCGTTCATCTTGAATTGGTCGTTGGGCATCGTACGGGTGGTCCACTCGTAGCCCGTCTCCACTTCGAGCGTGGCGCGTTGATTCCATCGATAGTCGAGTCGTATGGAGGGTGCAACGATCCACTGCTCCTGGTCGGAGGACTGAAACTCCCGGAAATCCCCTCGCATGCGGGTGTAGAGATACCAGGATTGTCCGATTCGAAAGCGATTGGCGAGATAGGCGGAACGGGTGCTGGAGTCTTCCGAGTCGACGTATCGAAGATAGATGGACGAATAACTGCCCGCGCCGAACAACTCGTTGGCCCGAAATCGCAGTGTGTAGTACAGATCCTCGCGTGCCGGGTAGCCCGCAACGTCACCGGACGACGGCGTCTCGGAGAAGTCGGAGTAACCGACGTCGAAACCGATCTGGTAGCGCTCGGACAGATCTTTGTCACCACCCACCGAAATGAAGCTCACTTCAGCGGTGCGGTCGTTGGCGAGGTCGAGAATTTCGCGATTGGCGAATTCGCGTTCCAGCTGTGACAAGTCGTCGAACGGCTGACCGATCAACGCGTTCTGGGTGGAGATGTAGGGGCTGCGACGGTAGTCGAACGATGCGTAGAGCTGCATGTCCGATGGCACCACGTAGTTGCCGAACAGGTAAACGTTGTTCAGTTCTTCGTGGTAGATGTCGTAGTCGACCAGAGAGAACAACGTGCCGTTGTCGCGGTAGTAGTGCGCTTCCATGCCCACCGCCCGACGATCCGTGAAGCCGTCGATCTGCTGTTCGATCAGAAAGGGTGCGAATCCGAGTTTTCCGTCCGCGCTGGTCGCTTCGACACTCACACCGTAGAAGGGTCGATCCGTGTGGATGCCATCGAAGGAGGAATCCACCGCGTAGCCGCCCACGACGCCGACGTTCAGCCATGTCGCTGGCGACCACCCCAGCAGCATGCCATCGAAGCGTCCCAGGATGCCTGAACTCGTCCGTGACTGCCGACCGACGCGAACGTTGACGTCGATCGAATGCATGTCGGCTTCCAGGAAGGCATAGCTGGTGGCGAATATGCGACCGTCTGCGAGGTCACCGGTCATGTCATAGATGTATCCCCCCGCGTAGCGCGCGCCGAAGTCGACGTTCTCGCCCCGTCGATCGACGATCAGGTCAGCATCGGAGAATATCGAATCGATTCCGACGATTTCCTGCTGGCCGTCGATGTTGAATGCCTGCCGGCGGTAGAACTGGGAGGCCGTGCCCACGACGCGCCATGGCGATTGCGTCTGTTGCGGTTTCAGTTTCGCTTGGCTGGGCAGGTCGCGGGTGATCAGGCCAGCGATACGCTGGCGCACACGGGGTGCGTCGGGCGAGTCGGGATACTCCTGGAGGTATTGATCCCACACCGCCTTCGCATGCGCCTTCTGGTTGTTGTACTCCCGCGCTACGCCGAGCAGTTCCATGGCGTTTTGGCGGGTGGTCGTGTCAGGCGTGTTCATCGCCTTGGTGAAAGCAGCAATGGCGTTGGCGTACTCGCCATTCGCGGCCGCGGCGCGTCCCTGTTCGAGCGCTTCTGCCGCATCGGGATCAGTCGTGTGCACCGGCCCATCGACGGCGCCAGGCAGCGCAATGCCGTCATCTGCGATCGAACCGTCGACGACAGGTGCCACTTGCGCGGCGATTGCCTGCACTGCGGTCTCGGCATCCGTTGCCTCAGCCGCCTGGGACGCTGACGGCAATCGAAAGGTGATTCGTCTTGGGTCCGCTTGCGGCATCAACTCGGCGCCCGCCGCCGACGTCATCGCGATCGTGACAGTCAACGCCTGGGCTGCGTATCCGGCAACGGTCACATCGATGATCGGCCCCAACGTTCCTTCGTAGTCGAGTGTTTCGCTTTCGAACGAGGGCCGCCCGGAGACGTGTGTCCGAATCTGCACGATCAGTCGATCGTCGCGCCGCTGGACCTCACCAAGGAGATCGACGTCCTCATCGAATACGATCTCGTAGATGTCCCAGCGTGCGCTGCTGCTGACCAATAGAACGCGTTCGAGCGGCGTAGCGTACGCAAGGGATGTCAGGAGCGAGGCGGCCAGCAGGCCTGAAATCCATGTCAAGCGGCGCACCACCTACCACTCCCGACTTCGTACCGAATGCTCTGGGCTCGATTTGTGACAGGAACCAGCACAGTCCCTCAGATCGGAAACCGTCGCGTTCTTGTGCGGCCCCGTCTTGTAGTCGTTGGCGTGGCAACCGGCACAGTCGGGCTGATATGGGAAGCGCCAGATAATCTGCTCGGCGTTGTTCGTGTGACAGCCGGTGCAAGCAGGATTGCGCGCGTGATCGCCTGGGTAGTTGGCTGACATGTGCGTGAAGATGTCCGGCGACCAGACGCTCGTCGTATGGCAGTTGTCGCAGGACTGGTTGGTCTGAAAGTGGTTCGTCGGCTTACCGGTCGACTGTACGCCGTTGTGGCAGCTCGCACAGGAACCTGGCGCCACGCCCGCATGATCGAACTGCGCGGGTAGCCATGCGATCGTCGTATGGCACGAGTCGCACGATGCCGTGGTCGCGATGTGCTGCGCGTTCTTGCCCGTCGCGGTCGTGCCGTTGTGGCAGCTCGCGCACGTTCCCGGTGCGACACCTGAGTGGTCGAATACGGCAGGCGAGAACGCAACCGTGGTGTGGCAATCGTCACACGTGTTCGAACTGGGAATGTGCGACGGCGACTTGCCCGGTGCCGTAGTACCGTTGTGACAGCTGACGCAGGTGCCGATGACGTGGGTGTGATCGACGCGCACCGCGGGTGTGAACACGCTCGTGGAATGGCAATCTTCGCAGACGTTGTCGGTACGGATGTGCGCGGTCGACTTTCCGGTCGCGGTACTGCCGTTGTGACATTGAGCGCAGCCGGCGGTGATGCCGGCATGATCGAAGGCGGCGGGCGTCCATGCGAGCGTTGAATGGCAGGTGTCGCATTGTGCCGAGGTCGCTATATGGGTGCTCGACTTGCCAGTGGCGACGGTCCCGTTGTGACACTGATTGCAGCTACCTTGGACGTGACTGTGATCGACGGTGAACGCGGGGCTGAACGACTGGGTCGTATGGCAGTCCTCGCAGATGTTGTCGCTGGCAATGTGTTGTGCGTTCTTGCCGGTTGCGTCAGATCCGTTGTGGCAACCTGCGCAACCGTTGACGATGCCGGAGTGATCGAATCGCGCGGGCGTCCACGCGAGCGTCGAGTGGCAGGAATCGCATTCCTCCGTGGTGATCACGTGGTTGGCGTCTTTTCCGGTTGCAACCGATCCGTTGTGGCAACTCGTACAGTTGCCGAGTACGTGGCCGTGATCGACTTGTATCACTGGTGCCCAGACACCAGGTGAGTGGCAGTCCTCGCAGACGTTGTCGGTTGTAATGTGTTGCGGATGCTTGCCGGTTGCTGTGGTGCCATTGTGGCACTCGACGCAATTGCCGGTGACGTTGCCATGATCGAACATCGCCGGCTGCCAGGCGAGCGGCGTATGGCACGCGTCGCATTGTAAGGTGGTCGCTACATGGGTTGGTGACTTGCCGGTTGCGGTAACCCCGTTTGCGAGCAACTGCCGAGCACGTGGTTGTGATCCACCACCAACACGGGCGACCACACGTCGGTGACGTGGCAATCCTCACAGATGTTGTCGGTGGCCACGTGGTTGCGCGACTTGCCAGTGGCGCGTACGCCATCGTGGCATTGCATACAGCTGGAATCGATGCCGTCGTGGCTGAAAGTCGCGGGTATCCAGGCGAGCGTCGAGTGACAACTGTCACAGGAGGCCGTCGTCGGAACGTGATTGGCGGGCTTGCCGGTCGAGATCGATCCATTGTGACAGCTCGAGCATGCGCCCATGACATGCTGGTGATCTACTTGCAGCACGGGCTGCCAGAAGTCCGTGGTATGGCAGCCCTCGCACATCATGTCACTGGCGATGTGGTTCGGCGCCTTGCCGACCGCCTGTACGCCGTTGTGACAAGTCGAGCATCCATCGATCACACCGACGTGGTCGAAGTCAGCCGGCGTCCAGGCGAAGGTGATATGGCACTCGCTGCACTCGGCGACCGTTGCAATGTGACCGGGTCCCTTGCCGGTGGCGGTATTGCCGTTGTGACAGCTGGTGCAACTGCCGATGACATGGTCGTGATCCACCAGCCAGCTGGGCTCCCAGCGGCCGACGGTATGACACGATTCGCAGGCGGTGTCGCTCAGGATGTGACGAGCCGACTTACCGGTGGCTTCGACGCCGTTGTGACACCCAAAACACCCATCGACGATGCCGGCGTGGTTGAAGCCGGTCATGTTCCAGGCGAAGGTATTGTGGCAGGAGGCGCAGTCGTTCGAAGTGCTTGGGTGATTTGGGGTCTTGCCGGGGGCAAAGAAGCCGTTGTGACAGCCGGCGCAATCGCCGACTACTTCATCGTGGTCGACCCGGGGAATCGCAGCCCAGCTCGCCGTGACGTGGCACGACTCGCACACGTTGCTCGACTGAATGTGGTTGGCTGGCTTTTCCGACTGGGCGCGAAAGTTGGAGCCGTCATGACAGGCCCCACATGCGCGCGGCGTACCTTTGAAGATCGCGCGGACGTGGCAGCTGTCGCACGCGGTGAACTGATGCATGCCGTCCAGTTCGAAGCCGGTGGCGAAGTGATCGAACTCCTGCGCGTGCACCGACGATGCGCAAAGCACCATCAGTACCGACGAGATCGCACGCATTAGTCGTTTCAGCCGCATACCGTTGCCCGGTCATGGGAATCGCACCGAGTCGGTAAACGATTCGGTGGTATGACAGCGACCGCAGTCGCGACCGAAGCGACCATCGTGAATGTCGTCCTTACGGTGGCAAGCCATACATACCATCGACAATTCTCCCGGTTTGACGCCGTCTGAAGTGTGACAGGCGTCGCATTCGAGACCTTGGTGCGCGCCCGTAAGTGGAAAGTCTGTCTGCGCGTCGTGATCGAAACCCCACCGATTCCACCCGTTGGGGTTGTGGCACTGGCCGCAATCCTCACCGAACACGCCGGTGTGGTAATCGTCATCGCTATGACAGTCGAAGCAGGCGCTCCCCGCGTCGGTGAAGACGTTGGAGAGGTGGCAGGCCTCGCATGCGGCAGCGCCATGATGGCCAATCAACGGAAAGCTCGTGAAGTCGTGGTTGAAGCGCACTTCGTGCCACGACGTTTCGACATGACAGCGCGCGCAGTCGGTCTGGGTACCTTCGTGCGGGTCGTCATCCGCATGGCAGGCATCACAAGTCGCTTCCAGCGGATCTTCCAGCCGGCCAATGTGACAGGACTGGCATGTGAGCTCCGAATGTGCCCCCTTGAGCTCGAAGCCGGTCTCTTCGAAGTGATCGAAACGGGGATTCTCCCAGGCTTCTACGGTGTGGCAGCGATCGCACTCCTGCCCGTGACGACCGCCATGAACGTCGTCGAAGCTGTGGCACCCCGCGCAGGTGGCCGGTGGTTCGGGGCGCGCCATGTCATCGAGATGACACGATCTGCACTCGAGTGGCTTGTGCGCGCCGCGCAACTCGAAACCCGTCTTGCGAAAGTGATCGAACGACTCACTCTTCCACCCGCTGGTCGTGTGACAGTCATTGCACTGCGTACCCCGGGAACCGCGATGCTCGTCGTCGCGTGCGTGGCAGCCAATACACATCGTATCGAGGTTTTCATACACCTCCGCGACGTGGCAGGCCTTGCAGGCAACCTCCTTGTGTTTGCCTGTATGCGGAAAGTCGGTTGTGTCGTGATCGAAGGTAACTGACTTCCAGTTGTCTTCGACATGGCAGGTCGCACAATCTTCGCCCAGCCGGCCCTTGTGCGGCTGGCTTTCCTGATGGCAGTCGACGCAGCGGCCTTCGGTGTCGCGAAACGGGACATCCGATTCGTGGCACCCGGAACACGCCACTCCCTCGTGGCGACCGTGCAGCGGAAAATCAGTGAGGTCATGGTCGAACAGCGCGGTATTGAGCTTGACCACATCCGCGTCGCGACCTTTGTGTTCGGCGTGGCAGTTCTGGCACAGACGCGGGCGGGCGACGAGTTCGAGTCCGTGAAAGCCCGTGCCGGCCGCCACGTCCTTCGCGATCGGTTTGTGACAATTCAGGCAGAGGGCGTCCTGCGCGCCGCGTTCGAACGAGGCGTGGCATTTGCCGCACTCACCTTCCCACTCTGCGTGTCCTTCGATGACGGGGCCGGGCATCACCAGGTGTTCCAGGGAAGCACCTGATATGTCCATTGCGGACACGAGGCAGATGAGCGCGAAACTAGTAGAGGTGAACCGCAAGGATGTGAACAAGGGCGGCGAGTACCAGCACGATGAACAGCGGATAGTGCACGACATGCCACAGTGACATCAAACGTTCAAACCACGCGAACTGCGCATACTTGCGCAACGCTCGCATGCGCGCGCCGATGTATCGACGCGCATTGCGATCGAGGCGCTCACGTTCGCGTTCGAGCGATGGCGACTGCGCGCAGGCCTTGGCGACGGCGCGTCTCAAGTGCATACGTGCGCGCGTGGCCGCCCAGTGAGTGAGGATGCTGGCAAGAAACGCTGTGACGAACGAATCGAGTACCCCCAGTCGCGGTACGAGCAGCCGTGCTTCGACCGACTTCAGATCCGCGATGACTTCCGGCAGCAGCCGCGCCAAAACTGATCCGCTGCCGGAGAGACTGGCGAAATCACCGCGCAAGGAGTCGAGGGATGCATGCCTGCCGGCCAGACCGTAGTGCACGCGTGAGTAGAAGTAGCGGCCAAACAGGCCGCTGATCGCAACGATGAGCGTAGAGAAGAGCGCAACACGACTGTTGAACGATCCGAGCTCGAAATTCGCATGGAACAGGATCAGTACCGGACCGATGACTCCGAGCGCCATGTGCACGCGAAACCAGCCCGAGATGCGGCCGAGATTGCGCATCGGTCGCCAGCGCTTGCGCAGCGGATAGAGGAACAGCGACGCCATGAGGGTGGCGCCGATGATGCCGAGCCAGTAGCCGGCACCGAACTCCGGTGATAGCAGTCGATCGTCACGAATCGCCCAGCCGGCATAAACGATCGCGGCAGTGCAGGCGTAGAAGAGGAACGCGCCCGCGCGCATTCGAAATGAGTCTCGTTTCGGTGCATCGGAGGTGGATTGCGTCGGTGCGGCAGATTGTGTTGGCGGCGGACGCGATGCAGCGACGTTCACGCGGTGCTTGATGTGACCCGAGAATGTGGAGTGTCGCACATTGTGAAAAACACGATGTGACACAATCGGCAACGTGAGAACAATCAACTCGTTGATCCTTCGACGGAAAACCGAAGCACCTCATGGCCGACTCCGTACAGACATGGATTCCGTATCTGGCCTACGTGGCGCCCGTGGCTTGGATCATGTTTCGGCTCAGCCGTGGCAAGACCGTGCGCCAGCGCCTGGCACTCGACATTCACAATGAGTCGATCGCAGCCGGGCTCACAGCACCGCCATCGCTGCATCCCGTAGTCGATCACGCCAAGTGCATTGGCTGCGAGGCATGTGTACATGCATGCCCCGAATACCCCACGCATGATGTACTCGGTGTGATGCGCGGCAAGGCGCATCTTGTCAGTCCCAGCGATTGCATTGGGCATGGCGCGTGTAAGACTGCATGTCCAGTCGGCGCGATCAGGCTCGTGTTCGGGTCCGCCGAACGCGGCGTCGACATTCCGCAGGTAAAGCCGAACTTCGAGACCAATGTGCCGGGCATGTTCATCGCGGGTGAACTCGGCGGCATGGGGCTCATCCGCAACGCGATCGAGCAGGGCCGGCAGGCAGTCGATGGCATCAGGGCATTTCTGGATCGCGGCAAGCCGGGATCCGACGTCCTGGATCTCGTCATCGTCGGTGCGGGTCCCGCCGGGGTATCGGCGGCGCTTGCCGCCAAAGAGGCTGGGCTGCGTTATCTCGTGATCGAGCAGGATTCGCTGGGCGGCACAGTGGCTCACTTTCCACGTCGCAAGCTTGTCATGACCGCGCCTGCGCGGCTCGCGCTGGTTGGCGAGATGCGCTTCCGTGAAACCACCAAGGAAGCGTTGATGGAATACTGGGTGAATCTGGTAAGGGATCACGAACTCGCGGTCAGCAGCCCCGAGCAGGCGAAGTCGCTTGCCAGGACCGATGGTATCTTCATCGTTACGACAAACACAGGCGTGCGCCAGGCGCGAGCGGTGTTGCTCGCGCTCGGCCGCCGCGGCACGCCCCGCAAGCTCGGTGTCGAGGGGGAGGATCTGCCCAAAGTCGTCTATCGACTGTCCGACCCCGCCGAGTACGAAGGCAGAAAGGTGCTGGTCGTTGGTGGTGGTGACAGTGCGTTGGAGGCGGCGCTCGCAATCTCGGAGGCGCCCGGCGCAGTCGCAACGATTTCCTATCGGTCGGAGTCGTTCTCCCGCGCCAAGCCGAAGAATCGCGCGCGTATCGATGCCGCCGCCGCGGACGGATCAGTGAAGGTCCTGTTGCGATCCAATGTCGTATCGATTGCGCCGGGCAAAGTGCGCATGGAAAAGGACGACGAGCAGTTCGACCTGCCAAACGACAACGTCATCGTCTGTGCCGGTGGTGAACTGCCCACGCCGTTCCTGAAGGCGATCGGTATCAACGTCGAAACCAAGTACGGTACCGAATGATGAGCGATGCGATGCGCGCGCAACTCGCGTTGATCCTGGTGCTATTCGCGCCGCTCGAGTCCTTCGCGAGTTACGACTACGGAACGATCAACGAATTCATCGTGCGTAAGGAATTCGCGCGCGCGGAACTGGCGCTCGAGGAGCGAGTGGCGGCGGATGAGCCCGAAGCCATGTTTCGCCTGGCGTCGCTGTATCGCGGCGGCCAGGGCTCGACTCGCAATCTTGCAGCCAGTGCGAAACTCTATGAGCGGGCGGCGCAGCTCGGTCATCTGCAGTCCATGTACATGCTTGCGCAGTGCTATGAGCGTGGCATCGGTGTTGCCAGCGACACTCAGACGGCGCGTCGCTGGTACGAGGAGGCCGCTATGCGAGGCGACCAGCGTGCCGCGGCGCGCCTGCAGACGCTCGGTACGCACGTCCCCAACCTGTTCACCGCGATCGCGGCGTGGCGCGATTCGGATGCGGTCATGGAGCGCCTTCGGGATGCCGATCTTGCGCTGCGCGACCCGCACCAGCGCACGTTACTGATGGCGACCATCGCAGTCGGTGCCGACGCGGCCAGTCAGTTGCTGATCGGTCGCAACATCGATGTCGATGCGACGGATAACAATGGCCGCTCTGCGCTGTTTTACGCAGTGGAACGCACCGACGCTGAGACGGTAGTTCGGCTGATCGCAGCAGGCGCCGCCGTTGGTCTGGCAGACCGGGCGGGCAACACGGCACTGCATCTAGCGGCATCGGGCGGGTCTCCTCCGGTCGCACTGGCGATTCTGGATGCCGGTGGGCGCGCAGATGTGCGCAACGGCACCGATTGGACGCCGATGGAAGTGGCGCTCGCGCGTAACGATGGCCCGATGATCGAAGCGCTACGGTCGCGCGGCGCGGTATCGCCCCGCAAGCGAGAACGGCATACCGCCGACGAGCAACTGGCGCTTCTCAAACGCGGGGAGCAGTTCTCCGGCTTCTCCGACCTTGCGCTGGCAGCTTGGCTCGGCGACCGGGAGCTGGTTGCTTTGCGACTGGCGACGGACGCCGTCGATGATGCGGATGCGGATGGCCACACGCCACTGTACTGGGCCGTTGTGCGAGGACACGACGACACTGTCCAATCTTTGCTGCGGGCCGGGGCTGATGTTGATGCGCCGGTTGGCGATGATGGCTCGCTGCTGCATGTGGCCCTGGCCGGTGGAAGCGACGCGCTCGTGCGACGGCTGATCGATGCGGACGCCGACCTTTCGACGGTGAATTCGACTGGTCAGACGAGCCTCTTGTATGCCATCGAGCGTGGTCGCATCGATGCTGCGATTGCCTTGATCGACGCTGGCGCACCCGTCAATCAGGTTGGTCCGGCCGGTCGCAGTCCGCTGATGGCAGCAGTCAATTCACTCGCCTGCATGCGCGCGTTACTCGATCACGGAGCGGAAGTCGGTGTGTTCGATGCTCTGGAACGATCGCCACTGTGGTATGCAGCGGGCTCCAATGATCTGAATGTCGTGCAGCGATTGATCGACGGTGGTGCGGTATTCACCGGCGATCGCGAGGGCGTCACGCCGCTGCATCGGGCGGCGACTGCTGCTTCGCCTGCTGTCGTCGCAGCGCTGCTGGCGGCCGGGCATCCGATCGATCCGAAGTCGACTGCCGGCAGTTCGCCGCTGTCACTGGCTGCGGCGCAAGGCAACGCTGCGATTGCTGATCAACTGATCGCCAAGGGCGCCGATGTCAATCAGCGTGACGCCGCCGGCGATACGCCGTTGCACAAGGCAGTGCGCAACGATCGACTGACGATCGCGCGGAACCTGATTCTCGCAGGCGCAAAGCCGGAGTTGCGCAACTTTCGGCAGGCCAACGCGTTCGATCTGGCGAGCGAAGCAGGCGATCCAGCGCTAGTGGCACTGCTCGACGAACAGAGATCGACATTGAGCCGGCTACTCGGGGGCTGATGGCCCGATCACTGGTTGGCTAGATCAGCGACAGGTACAAGGACATGACCGACGCCAGAAACTCAATCCGTGCCATCATGCAGTCGATGCTAGCGTGGGTAGCGCTCGCGCCCTGCGGGCCATCCTTCGCCGTCGAACTTCCGCATGCTCCGGACGAGTCCGCGCCACCCGCGGGCATCACCGCTTCACTCGAGGAACTCGAAGCCGAGTTCGTCGAGTTGAATCGGGACCTCGACGTGCTCGAACACAAGCTGCTCTATCCGCCCAGTGCCGAAGTGGTCGTGTTCGTATCGGTGGCGGCGGTCGAAGCACTCGATCTCGAGTCGCTCGACCTCTCGATCAACGGCAAGCGTGTCGCGCAGCATGTGTACAACACCGGTGAGTTGGTTGCGCTCGAGCGCGGCGGCGTGCAGCGGCTGTTCGTAGGCAACATCCCGCCGGGCACCAACAGGCTGAACGCCGAATTCAATGCCGTCGACGCCACGCAGAAAGCGTACCGCAAGCGGGTCGAGATCGAGTTCCAGAAGTCTTTCGAGCCAGTCCGTATCCAACTCGAGATCACGCGCGCAACGGCGGCATCCGAAGCGGACATCGCGGCCATCGTCGTCCACTGACGGAGACTGAATGAAACACATCGTCTGCGACTGGCTGCTCGGTTGTGCGTTCGCCGCGCGGTCGGTTGCGGGCGTGCCAGATCTCGAGTACGCGGCTGTTCTGTTCGACCAGTTCCAGAGTGATTCACTGGCAGCACTGACCCATGCACAGGTCATGACAAACACATCGGATCTGTCCGCCGAGGATCGACTGCGGTTCGCCGTCGCGGCGCAGATCATCGCGCTCGAGTCGGATGTGGCGATGGCACCGCTGTCGGACGACGAGCTATCGATCGAGCAGCGTCTGAGGCTGGCGATGGCGCAGGCGCTCGCGAGCCACCGTAACCAGCGATGGACAGCGCTCGACCACGCGCTCACGGAATTCGAACTACTGATGCCGTCCGTTCCCGATGCTGCGTACGCGATGCAGATGGAGGCGAGGTTTCTGCGTGCGGAATGGGCGGCTGCCGTCGGGCGGTTCGACCTCGCACAGACGATGATCGACACACTGGATGCGAAGGATTCTCGGCGCGCCTATGCATTGTTCAATCTAGGGGTCAGCATGAACGCTGCAGGCGCCAGCAAGCGCGCTGTCGACGTGCTGGCGAAGCTTGCCGACATGGACGTGTACTCACCCGAAGCCATGGATCTCAAGCAGCGCGGGCGTCTGGCCTTGGCGTTGATCAATCTGCAGCAGACCAAGTCGGCGTCGGCGGAGCGGCTGCTCGGTGAGATTCCCGCCCGGAGTCGCTACAGTGCGCCCGCCCTGGCAACTTACGGCAGTCTCGCAATGAAGGACGGCGAGCATGAACTGGCCGCGCGCGTGTGGACGACACTGGGTCAGACGCAAGGTTGGTCGTCCGCAGGTGTCACGGCGCAGCTCGCGCTGCCATTGAGCCTCGTGCCCATTGCCACCCCGGCAGTGGCGCTCGCTCAGTTCCGACGCGCCGAAGCTGAGTTGATCGAACACCAGAACGCGCTGCGGCAACTCGCTGCGCAGTCGCAGGATCACCTGCACATGGCGTCGCTGCTGCGCGCCATGGCGCATGCCTTCAACGGCGGGGCGGATGGGCTCAAACCCGTTCTCGAGGACTTCCAGCGCGCACTGGGTCATCACGAATGGACGCAGTGGTTTGCCGACGCATCGGCGCAAAGGCGTCTCGGTGACTTGCTCACTGCTGATCGAATGATCGACTCCCTCAGCCAATCCCAAGCCGAACTGCCGGCGCTCGGTTTCGTGGCAGAGGAGCGCAAGCGACGGACCGCATTGCTGCGGAAGGACATCGCGCGAACCGATCTTCACGATCGTACGGCTCGCTTACGTGACCGGTTGGAGTCGCAACTGATTCGCCTGGCCGAGTTTCAGACCAAGGAACCAGTTGCAGAGACAGCGTGGATGCTCGAGGTTGCCGATGTGCCGCAAGCGTTGCGCGTCAGCGAACTCGCCGCATTGCGCATGCGGGCAGATCGGCTGCCTGACACGAATGCCAAGGTCGCGACACATGCTCGAATCGATCGCTTGCAAGCCGTCTTGTTCTTCGAGCTGGCTGGCGACGCGCGGGATCGGTTGCAGGCTGCGCAACGGGCTGCGGATCGTCTCGGGGAACGCATCGCCGCGCTCGACGTCCGGACCAATCGCCTGATCGAGCAAACGGATATCGCCGCGACTTCCTCGTCGCTCGACTTCGATGCGGCCGATCGCAGAATCGATGCGTTGCTCGATCGACTCGTGCGCAGCAGGCAAGAGAACGAGATGAAACTTGTGGACGTCCTCCGTCGCCGGATCGATCGCCAAGGTGATCGCATCGACCGGCAGATAGAGCTCACCCGGATTGCCATTGCGCGGGCGATGGACAGTGCGGCGGGTGGGGAGGCACCAAGCGGATGATTCGCTTTGTCCTCATGATTGTTCTGATGGCAGGGTTTGCTGGTTGCGCCACCGAACGGCCGTTGCGAGCGTCGGGACCTGCTGCGGTTGCAGTGCTGGCAGAGCTGCCGGCGGCGACGGTCCCCACCGAGCAACCGCCGCGGATGGATGAGGTCGTCGCGCAATACGAGCGCGTGCTTGGAACGGCACCTGGCGCGGTCAACGATGATGCCCTCGTTCGGCGGCTGGCCGATCTGAAGATGAACACCGTGGAGGCAGCGGAATCTGACGCAATCGACACTGCGTCCCAGCGCGCGACGATCGCTCTGTATGAATCGTTGCTCGAATCGCCGGACGCAGCGGATCCGGACCAGGTGATGTACCGATTGGCGCGCGCCTATGAGGTGGTTGGCGATCGTGCCACCGCGCAGCGCTATCTGGATCGACTGATCGCCGAGTTTCCATACAGCCGGTACGCGACCGAGGCTCACTTTCGTCGCGCCGAGTCGAACTTCTCGGCCGATCGCTTCGCCGAGGCGGCAGACGACTATCGATTCGTGGTAGAGCAGGGGCAAGAGAGTTTGTACTGGCAGAACGCGACCTACATGCTCGCGTGGACGCAGTTGAAGCTTGGGCGTCCGGCTGAGAGCCTGACTGGATTTCTAGCCGTGCTGCCGCAGACACTGGTAGCCGATGAAGTGCGCGACCGCGCTGCGCAGGAACTGCTCGACGACGTGCTGCGCGGTGCGGTGCTTGCGCTCAATGACCTCGACAACGCACGCACGTTGTCGAAGGCGATGGATCAGCTCGCACGACCGCAGTGGCAGTACCGCGTGTTCGAGCGGCTGGCGCAGGAATTGGCGGTCAAGGGTCGGATTTTGGACAGCGTCGCGGCACTGGCTGCCTACGTCGAACGCAACCCCATGGATTGGCGCGCGGCAGTGTTCGATGAGAGGGCCATCGACACGCTGGAGCGTGCCGATTTTCCCGCGGAAGCTGCGCGACACAAGGCCCAGTTCGTTGCCCGATACGGGATCAAGGGCGACTACTGGAAGGTGTACGCGAACGATGCGCGCAACGACTACCGGGGCACACTCGACAGGTACCTGACAGAGCTCGTGGCCGTTGCCCACGCGGACGCCCAGATGACGCATCGTCCGAAAGACTTCGTGCGGGCGGCATCGCTGTACGAAGAACTCATCGAATCGTTTCCCGACGACGCCCGTGTGCCAGGGCATCTTTTCCTGCTTGGTGAGGCGTACACCGATGCCAAGATGCCGGAACTCGCGATCGCGAGCTTTCAGCGCGTGGTGCACGACTATCCCGACTTCGAACGCGCCGGAGAAGCTGCCTACGCGGTCGTGCTCGGGCTTACGGCGCTGCGCGACGCGGCGCCGGTCGAGGCGCGCGGCGAACTCTCGTGGCGCACCATCGAAGCTGAAATCGAGTTCTTCGATTCATTCCCGACGCATCCGCAGGCAGGCAAGGCACTCACCGCGGCCGCGGTGGCAGCGTATGAGCTCGATGACTTCGCGCTCGCAATTGCGCTCGCTGATCGCGTCATCGCGGATGCGCGCATGACCACCGGCCTGCGGCGCACGGCACTGCTGGTGGCGGGTCAGGCGCGCTACGAGCTTGGGCGGTTCGAGGCGGCGGAAAAGGCATTCCTTGCTTATCTTGCGATCGAACCCGATACATCAGCCGCGGCCCATGATGTCCGCACGAAGCTGCTCGCGGCGATCTTCAAGCAGGCCGAAGCTGCCGAGCGGTCGGGCGATGCTGGGTCGGCAGTGGCGCATTTCCTGCGCATGGCCGACATTGATGCAGCCGCCGATCTGACGGTTCGGGGCTTGTACGACGCCGTGGCGATCCGGGAATCCGAATCAGCGTGGCCCGAGGCCGCGAGGTTGCTCATCGATCTGCGTGATCGATACCCGAATCATCCGTTGTCGGCCGATTCGACGCGGCGCCTCGCGGATCTGTACCAGCAGGCATCGCAGCCGCTACTGGCCGCCGAGCAACTGCGTCGGTTGGCGCAGGAAGACTCCGACGCCAACGTTCGCCGTCAGGCGCTTTACCGCGCAGCCGAACTGTATTTCGATCGGGATGCGCGCGCGGCGCTCGCGTGTTTCGGTGAGTATGCAGACGCGTATCCTGTGCCCGTCGATGTTGCCCTCGAGGCCATGCATCGCGCGGCGACTTTGAGCCAGGAAGCGGGCGACGGCACGACGTATCGAGCCTGGCTGAAGCGCATCGTCGCGGCGGCGGGCGCGGTCGTCGATCCGGACGATCGCGCGCGCTATCTGGCGGCCGAAGCGCAACTCGTTCTGGCGGACGATGCGCGTGATGCGTTTCTCGCCATCGGACTCGATACGCCGATGGCGGCGAGTCTGAGGGAAAAGCAGGCAGCAATGAAGATCGCCGTGTCGGCTTATGAACGGGTTGCGGCCCATGGTGTGACGCAGTTCGCGACGGCATCCACCTACAACGTCGCGGAGATCTATGCTGCGCTCGCAGATTCCATCGTCCGATCGAATCGACCTGATGGGTTATCGGAACTCGAGCTCGCACAGTACGAAGTGTTGCTCGAGGAACAGGCCGTGCCGTTCGAGGAAAGGGCGATCGAGCTGCATGAATTGAACGCGAAACGCAGCTCCATGGGAGTCTACGACGAATGGGTGCAACTCAGTTTCGACCGTCTGCGTGTGTTGTTTCCTGCGCGCTTCGACAAGACGGAGGTGACGTTCGGTGCCGTACATTCGATTCGTTAGTCTGGCGGCGCTCGGCGCTGCGCTAGCGTGCGTCCCGCTGGGCGCGCAAGAGGTGCCGAACTCGCCTGAGGACAAGGTCGAGCTCGAACAGACGATCATCTCTGGCAATCAGGCATTGCCCAAGGTGCTCTACATCCAACCATGGGACGATTCGAGCGCGCTGCCGGATCTTGGCATCGACCCGGACCTCGACGTAGGGAATGTGCTGCGACGCGTCTATCCGCCAGCATTCCGGCGCGAACTCTTCCTGGATGATCGACTGCAGCAGATGGACCCCTCGTTCTGACTGAGCACTGCTACGGCAACCCTGCATGCGGCACACGAACCCGGGTGACTTCGATCCGACCTTCGCGCCGAGCACGCGCATGCGGGCCTGATCCGGTTGCCGTGCAGACGTACAATGTGCGGCCATCGCCGCCGCCCAGCATGCAGGCGTAGGCGCCGCGATCCGGGGTGTGAACACGCTCGCTGATCACACCACCTTCAGTCACACGAACGACACACCGACCACGCGGATCGGCGACCCAGATCGCGCCCGCGGCATCGAGGCAGATCCCGTCAGGTACATGCGGCGCGATGTCCGCCCACAGGCGGCGGTTGTGCAGCGACCCGTCCGCGGCGATGTCGAACGCAGTCAACCGCTGGCCACGGCTCTCGGCGATGATCAGGGTCCTGCCGTCGGCTGTGATGACGGTGCCGTTCGGGAAGGCGAGGTCGGTTGCTGCAACGCTGACTCCGCCGTGTAGATCGACCATCGCGAGATTGGCAGTGGCGGGCTCGACGTTGCCGTGGGTATCGAAGCCGAAGTTACCGACGTACGCGCGACCAACCGAATCGACAATCATGTCGTTGCAATGCCAGGTCGCGATCGCTCCGAGATCCGCGTGCACAACGAGGCTGCCGTCGCGCTGCTGGACCAGCAGTTTTCGATCGATCATGGACACGATCAGCAAACGACCATCCGGCAGCCAGCCGAGGCCGGAGGGCTGATTGGGTACCTCGGCAATGACGGACGACTGGCCTCGATCATCGACGCTCTGCACCACGTGTCGGTAGAAGTCCGAGAAGTACAGGCGACCCGCGTGCCAGCGTGGCCCTTCAGGGAACGAAAGCCCATCGATCAGAACGTCCACGTTGGGGCTCCTGTCACCTCGTGCGGGTAGTATGGCTCAACTCGTTGAAAGGACCGCTGTGATGACCGAACTGAATGAATCGCTGATTGCGCAGCTGAAGGCCCTCGACACGCCCACGTTATGCAATGCGCTCGAAGTCGTCGCACCGGATCGACGCGGATATGGCTACACGACACAACCGCTGGTTTGCGCACGCCCGGCACTCAAACCCACGGTGGCGGTCGCGCGGACGGCATGCATTCGCGCGGCACATCCAACCGATTTGCGCGGAGCGCAGGCACGCGACCTGTCGATCGGCTACTACAGCTACATCGACGCAGGTCCAAAGCCGAGCGTCGTGGTCATCGCCGACCTCGATGGGGCGCAGCGTGGTTATGGCTCCTACTGGGGCGAGGTCAACAGCAACATTCACAAGGGTCTGGGCTGTCTGGGTGTCATCACAGACGGCAGTGTGCGCGATTTACCCGACATCGCGGACGGCTTTCAGATGCTCGCCGACCGCGTCGGTCCATCTCATGCCTTCGTGCACGTGGTGAGCTACGGCCAGCCGGTGACGGTCGCTGGCATGCGCGTTTGCGATGGCGATCTGATTCATGCGGATCAACACGGCGCCGTCGTGATTCCGTGGGCGGTTGCCGCGCAAGTCAAGGATGCGGCGCAGACCATTGCGCGTAAGGAGCGGGTGATCATCGATGCCGCGCGCGAGCCGGGGTTCAACATGGACCGGTTGAAGCGGGCGTGGGGCGACTCCGCCGAGGTGCATTGAAGCGTTGAAGTTACCGCGTGGGAGCGCGCTTGCGCGCGAACAAGCGCCGAGGCGGTTGGATTATTCGCCGGTAAGCCTGCTCCCACTGGGTGTCGGTGACTTCTCCAGGATAATGAACTGCCACATCGACAACAGCGGCCACACGGCATAGCGCTTGCGGATCTGCCAGCCCGTCGCGGCGAAGTCTCTTTCAAGGTCATGCAGCGGCGTGCAGCGACGCTTGCCGAACCCGACCACCGGCGCGGGGCCTTGTGCTTGTTTGCGCAACCGCCGCGCTGCTGCAATCGATCCATCGCTCCACAGGGAGATGATCACTCGCTTGCGGGCGACGCGATGTAGTTCATCGAGCACGGCGACGCGATCCGCCGAGTGACCGAGGTGATGCATGAAGCGCATGCACACCAGGGTGTCGAAGGCATCGTTTCGAAACGGCAGTGCGAACATCGATCCACAGATGCGGGCGCAGTGAGTAGTTCGATAGTCGAGGCTCTCCCGCAGCAGCGCAGGGCTCAAATCGAGGGCGACGATTCGATCCGTGAACTGTGCGATCGTGGGCCAGAATCGACCCGCACCGCATGCAAGATCGCCGATCGACTCTCCTGGCGCACCGACGCGCAGGCACTTGCGCAGCACGTTGCGCTCGCGGCGGGTGGTAATTTTCGTTCGCGCGCTCTTCTCATGGTGCGCGACATAGGCAGCGGCCCGGACGTCGTCGTAGGAGTTCTTGTTTTCGATGACGGGCACAGTGTGACTAGTGTGGTGACCAGTCCTTCGCCAAGAGCTGTCTATTCTCATGCAGATGGCTCGCGCGTACGGCGTACGCGCGCTCGAGTTCATCGGTTGCCCGGTCGAGGGTTCGGCCGACCAAGGTGCAATTGCGGATCATCTCGATCTTCGGCCACGCAGAACGCTCGCCTTCGCGGATGAGACTCCTGGATTCTTCTTCCGTCAGTACCGACAGCAACTTGCGGGGATCCCATAGCCGGCGCTTGGGCAGGATGTTCACGTCAGCGGTGTAGTCCTGCACCGCAACGCTGTAAGCCATGCGGGCGTAGACATTCAGCGGGTAGACGTCCTTGATCAGGTTCATCGCGAACGGCCAGGTGGCGCGCATCCACTCGCGGCTCGCACTCTGGTAGATGTCCATGAAGCGCGTGACGAGGCCTTCATCGAACCCCGTGTCGCGGATGGCCCACAGCACCACCGGGTTGGTCTGGCTCGAGATGAAGTGGTTCACGCCATACAGTCGCGTGAGGCGCTTTGCAGGCAGGTCATCGGAGATCGACCCGTCTACCCATTTGCGCGCAGGCACGTACGGCTGACGTTGGCCGGCGCTGTTCTTGGCAGCCAACGTCACCGCGGGAAAGACGCCCGGAATCGCGCACGAGGCGAGCACCGTTTCGCGGATGCAGACGTTCGGTGACGTCACCGCATTCATCAGCCGCGATGACTGATGAATCTCGGCGGGGGATACCGATATATTGATTTTCCTGCCGGTGCGCTCGAAAGCTTCGGCAAAGGTGAGATCGGGCACCATCTGGGCGATGCCGTCGCGCACATCCTCGACAGCGATTCGGCGGCTACCCTTGGCCTCTGCGGCGTTCGTCTCACTCAGCTCACCGAGGGCGGTCATCAGCGGTGTGCCTTCGAACAGCACACGCAACTCGTCGTCCGTATGCGTACCGAGAATTGCGGCAACGAACGAACCGGCGCTGGCGCCAGAAATCACCGTCGGCAGGAGTTGCTGTTCGAGCAGGGCCTTTGCAACGCCGAGATGGAAGGGACCGAGCGCGCCGCCGCCGCTCAGCATGAGCGCGGATCGTCCGAAACAATGGCTGGCGCGGCGGAAGAACTCGAGCTTTTCGGTGAAAGGAATGACGCTGTCGTCGACGGCGGCGACGACTTCGATGGCGTTTGCGAGTTCCGAGATGTAGTTGGTGATCAGGTCCTTGGTGCCGAACCGGGTCCGGTTGTATAGCGCTGGCCTGCCCATGCCCCCCATGTTGCCGTGAATGCCTTCGTTCAAAAAGAACAGTAGGCGATGTGCATCTCCTGTCTGCTTCAGCGCGCGCACCTCATCCAAGCGCTGCCGAATGATCCGATAGTCGTAACTCTTTGAAGCTTCCTTGCTGCGCCACTGCGCAGCGCCACTGGCCTCATCCGCCGCAAGGGCTGCCGCCTTCCACTCCGCGTACGTAGATGCTTTGGACATGTCGGGAACGACGCGGGAGGCGTGTGTAGCTGCGGACTGCGTGGGTGCATTCATGGCGATCCGACTGCTCTTCTATCTCGAATAGAACAGTAGTCTACTATTTCTGCAATTGCGCTACCTCACGCGGCTTGTGCGTGTGGTTCAACGCGAAATCCCAGGGTATCACGCAGTTCCTCCCAGCCTTGGACGATGTCGTCGCGAAGCACGTGTGCATCGGGTACCGCGTCCAGGCATGCGGTGACGCCGAGATCGATCCGATCGGTGTAGGTCTGAACCGTGAGGTTGAGCGCCGCGGAGTGGGCCGGGATTGATACCGGATAGTGCGTCAGCATGCGGGCACCGATCAGGAACTTGGGCCGCACGGGCCCCATGACATTCGAAATCACGACGTTGACGGCGCCGCCGACGTGGTCGGCGATCTTCCATTGCTCGGCAGTCCTTGCGGCGCGGGACACGATCAGTGGTAGTCCCGGCATGTGTAGGTCTTCGAGTTGCAGGGCGCGTGCCTCGACGAGAACGGATTTACTGAGGCGCACCGACCGTTTGATTGCGGTGAGCCGGTCGATCGGATTGGCGACGTCCGTCGCAAGCGATGCGATCAGCATTGTGACCCGATTGCGCAGCGAGGCATCGCCGGGTTCGCGTAAAGACACCGGAACGCCCGCGAGCAACGGCACATCGGGTAGCGCGTTTCGCCCGTATAGATAGCGCCGCAGTCCGGCGGCACAGACCGCCATGACGACGTCGTTGATACTCGCGTGCACCGATTTAGCCAGTGCGCGAACGACAGGCAGTGGTAGCGACGCGGCCGCGTACGAGCGATAAGGACCCACCGCGGTGTTGAAGGGTGTGCGCGGCGCGGATTGTGCAAATGCGCCAAAGCCAGCACCCCCACGCATCGCCCGGCGCATGAGCGCATTGACGGCGCGGATACGCTCGTTGACGCGCTGGCCGGATGCGAGACTCTGATCGGCCGCCGCGCGCATGGCGTCCAGCACGAGATCGAAGAAACCCGGCTCGGGTTCGGACTTTGCCGGCGCGACGATCGGCGGCAGCGCATCGTGCGCATCGCTGTAGAGCACGTCGAGAATTCGCTGCCCGGCCATGCCGTCGATACAGGCGTGGTGATACTTGCAGTAGAACGCAGCCACGCGCTTGGCGCTCGGCCTTCCGGATATCCCAGCCTGCAATCCCTCGATCAGATAGAAGGCCCACAGAGGGCGTGTCCGGTCGAGCGGCGTTTCGTGCAGCAGGGCGACGGTGGTTTCCAGTTGCCGCATGGTGCCGGGTGCCGGCAACACGACCCGAAACACGTGTGCGTCGATATTGAAGTCGGTCGCGTCCACCCACACCGGCTGATCGAGCAGCAGCGGTGTCGCCTTCAGCTTGCGCTTCATGAATGGAACCTGATGGACACGTGGCGCGAGGAATCGCTTCAGATCCTCGAAGTAGGTCGACTCCGTCGCCATCGGCAGTTCGAGCAACTGCAGAGACGCGATGTTCATCGGTGTCGATGGCGTTTCGGCGTACAGGAACGATGCGTCCAGGAATCCGAGTTTGTGCATGAGTCGGCCTCCGCGTGAATGTGCCCGCTTGTGGTGCAGTCATCCGACGGATTGCACTCAATGCGTGCAAGGCGAAGCGCAATGACCGGCCAGCGGCGCGTTCCTCCCAGGCATCGCAAGTACTGTGCCAATCGAACTCTGATCAGCTCTAGCCGGCGTTTACCTGCATACGCTCGAGCCGATGTGTCACGGCGCCCGGCGACTTCGTGCGGCGTGCGACCAGGCTATAGAGGGCAGGCACGATGAACAGCGACAGGAATGTCGCGAAAGTGACCCCCGAGAAGATCACGACCCCGAGGGTAGTGCGGCTTTCAGAGCCGGCGCCCACCGACATGATGAGCGGCAATGCACCCACGGCGGTGGAAACGGTGGTCATGAGGATCGGGCGGAAGCGGATGCGCGCGCCTTCGAGCACGGCATCTTCGAAGGCCATGCCTTCATCGCGCAGCTGATTGGTGAACTCGACGATCAGAATGCCGTTCTTGGCGGCAATGCCGATCAGCATGATCACGCCGATATTGCTGTAGATATTGAGCGTCATGCCAGCCGCATAGAGGCCAATGAGTGCGCCGGCGACCGCGAGCGGGACGGTCACCATGATCACGGCCGGATGCACGAAACTCTCGAACTGAGCGGCCAGCACCAGAAACACGATGAGCAGTGCGATGCCGAAGGTGAAATACAGGCCGCCGGACGCCTCCTTGTATTCGAGTGACTCACCCTTGTAGTCGATCTGCGCCGTCTCGGGCAGCGACTCGCGGGCGGTCGTTTCGAGGAAGTCGAGCGCATCGCCAAGGGTTGCACCCTCGGCGAGGTTGGCGTTGATGGTGAGCGCGCGTAGCCGGTTGTAGCGATTGAGTTGAGCCGGCCCTGCGGTGTTCTCCGTGACCAGCAGATTGGACAGCGGAATGAGTTGACCGCTGCGCTCGGAGCGGACATAGATATTGGTCAGGTCAGTTGCGCTCGCGCGCTGTTCCTCCTTGGCCTGCAACACGACATCGTATTCCTCGCCCTCGACCACGTAGGTCGTCACGCGACGCTCACTCATCATTGCGGCGAGCGTGCGCCCGATGTTCTGCACCGACACGCCCAGTTCGGCCGCACGATTCTTGTCGATCCGAACCACGACCTGCGGCTGCGTCTCCTTGAGGTCGGCGTCGACGCGAATGAAGGCCGGGTTCTGCGCCATCCGCTCGAGCATGATGTCTCGCCACTGCGCCAGTTCTGCGTAGGTGCTGCCGCCGAGAACGAACTGAACCGGTTGGCCGCCGCCGTGGCGCGACATGCCCGAACGCATGAACGGAAACGCTCGCACGCCAGGCACTTCGTTCCATGCTGCCATCATGCTGCTCATCACCTGATCCGTGGTAATGGTGCGCTGCTGCGATGGCACCAGCGACACGATGACGATACCGGAGTTGGTGCCCCCACCACCGAACCCGGGTACGCCGACGAGCGATCGCTGGATGTCGCCCGACGCGACCAGCGGCAGCAATGGTTTTTCGATCTCGATCATCTGCTGCACCATGTATTCGAAGCTGGTGCCTTCATCAGCGACGACGCGCACGAAGAATTGCCCTTGGTCTTCGGACGGTGCGTACTCCTGCGGCATGTTCTCGAACATCCAGGCCGCGGTGCCAGCCACGCCGAGTGCCGCGATGACGGCGAACCAGCGGTGGCGCAGACCGACTGCCAGCGAGTTGACGTAGAACCGCGAAACACGATCGAAGAAGGCGTCGAGCCAGTGGGCGAACTTGCCCTCATCGGTTGCCGGCTTGAGCAGCTTGGAGCACATCGCCGGTGTCAGCGACAGCGCAACGACGCTCGAAAAGATCACCGCGCCGCAGATCGTCACCGCCAGTTCAGCGAACACCCGACCGACCTGATCCTTGAGAAACGCAATCGGTATGAATACGGCGACCAGCACCACGGTGGTCGCGATGACCGCGAATCCTACCTGGCGCGCCCCGTTGAACGATGCGAGCAGCGGTGGCTCGCCGTTCTCGATCCGGCGATGCACGTTTTCGAGCACCACGATCGCATCGTCCACCACGAGACCGATCGAGAGCACGAGCGCGAGCAGGGTGATGAGGTTGACGGTGAAGCCAAACGCGGCCAGCACCGTGAACGCGGCCGTGAGCGAAATCGGAATGGTGACGGCCGGAATGAGCATTGCGCGGACGCTGCCAAGGAACAGCAGGATCACGATGCTGACCAGCACCAGCGCAATACCGAGCGTGCTGTACACGGCTTCGATGGCTTCGCGAATGAACAGTGACTCGTCCGAGCTTGCGACCATCGACATCCCTTCGGGAAGCGTGCTCGCGATTCGTGTCATTTCTGTCTTGACGCCTTCGAGGGTCTCGAGCGTGTTGGCGGTCGACTGCTTGATGATGCCGATGCCCACCGCGTTCTGGCCATTGGCCCGGAACACGTTGCGCAGCGTGCGCGGGCCGACCTCGACTTTCGCAACTTCACCCAGACGTACGAGGTGGCCGTCCGCACCGCGCATGATCACGAGCGCGCGAAAATCATCCGCGGTCTGGTAACTGCGGGCGATGCGCACCTGGAACTCGAGTTCCGCGGATTCAAGCCGACCGGCAGGCAGTTCGAGATTTTCCCGGCGCAGCGCCGACTCGACGTCCGTGACGGTGAGGTCGCGCGCCGCGAGGGCCATGCGGTCGAGCCAGATGCGCATGGACGGACGCCCCGATCCCGAGATGCGTGCCTCTGCGACGCCGGAGATCGAAGCGAAGCGGTCGACGACATAGCGCTCGGCGAAGTCGGTGAGCTCCATGCTCGACAGGCGATCGCTGGTCAGGTTCAGATACATCGACGGCCTGGCGTCGGAATCCTGTTTGGCGACTTGAGGTGGATCGGCTTCGTCCGGTAGCGAATCCAATACGCGCGCGACGCGGTCGCGGACGTCGTTGGCAGCCTCATCGATGTCGCGTGACAGGTCGAATTCGATCGCAATCGAGGAGCGCTCGTCCTGACTCGTGGATCGAATGCTCTCGAGTCCCTCGATACCGCTGACCTGATTTTCGATGACCTGGGTGACTCTTGTCTCGATGACATCTGCCGATGCGCCGGGATACGTGGTCTGTACGGACACCACGGGCGGGTTGATGTTCGGATACTCGCGCAGCGGCAGATCCTGGAACGAGAGCACACCCAGACAGAGAAACAAGAGGCTCAAGACGGTGGCGAACACCGGTCTTCGAACAGAGATGTCGGACAGCAACATGTCAGTCGCCTCCTGGCGCCACGACTTCGGCGGTGCGCACCGCTAACCCATCGCGCAGTTTGATCAGCCCTTCGGCGACCACCAGGTCGCCTGGCGCGAGACCAGCGCTGATTTCCACCAGGCCAGGCTCGCGCCGTCCGGTCTGCACGGTGCGTCGCACGACGCGCCCATCCACCAGTTGATAGACGAATGCAGCGTCGGCAATTTGCTGCACCGCGCCTTCCGGCACAGCGAGTCCTTCGATCGCGTCGCGCTGCAGTCGGACGGTCAACAGCATGCCGGGTCGCAGCGTCCGATCGCCGTTGGCAATGTGTGCGCGCACGACGGCGGCGCGCGTGACAGGATCGATACGCGAATCGACGTTCGTCACTTCGCCGGTGAACTCGCGGTCGGGATATGCGGAACTCCGGGCCCTGACGACGAGTCCACGGCGCAGTGCACCGAGAAATACTTCGGGTACGGTGAAATCGAGTTTGATCGGATCGACATCGTCGAGCGTGGTGATGACTGTGCCGGGCGTAACGAGTGTGCCCGGGCTCACCAGCCGAAACCCGAGCCGACCATCGAATGGCGCGCGGATCAGTCGGTCGTCGAGCCGGGCGACGATGGCTTCGAAGCGTGCCTTGGCGCCGTCGCGGCGCGCGCGCGCTTCGTCGGCCTGAGATATGGGCACGCTGCCTTGCGCAGCAAGCCCTTCGATGCGCTTGAGCTGACGTTGTGCGTCGTCATAGTTCGCCTTCGCCTCGTCGAGCAGCGCGGTCTGTTCTTCGTTGGTGAGTTCGACCAGCACCTGTCCGCGCTCGGCAAAGTCACCGTCTTCGAAATTGATCGTGCGCACGGTGTCCGTGAGCTTGGCGGTGAGACTGACGGACTCGTTCGCCTGGGCGGTGCCCAGCGCTTCGATGTGCTCGATGAACGCATGCGCAGTGACGGGCGCGGCCTTGACGAGTAGTGGCGCGCCCTGGCCGGCCTCGGGTGGACCGTCAGATTCGTCGGGCTCACCGCACGCACACACGGTGAGTGCCGCGATTAGCACGGCGATGACGCGAGAACCTTTGTTGTGCCGTTTGCTCAAGCTCTCCGTCCTATGGATTCACCGGCAGCGCGCCACGTCGCCTGGACAGCGCCGCCAGGTTGTTCGCATGTCCTGCACGATCGATGCCGTAGCGAGAGACGATGGCCAATGCCAGGAAGCACAGACCGAGGTAGAGCGGCAGGAACGCCACCGCGAGATCGAATCGAATCTGATGCGTCACCTGATCGAGACTGGTCACGCCGTCTAGACCCACCAGCGAGACGATGGTTCCCGCGCTGATGATGCCGCCGGCGGAAACCGCCTTGTAGGCGAACCCTCGCGCGGCGAAGAATAGCCCCTCGGAGCGCCTGTTGGTGACAATCTCGCTGTCTTCGACCACATCAGCCATCATCGAATCCATCAGAACGCCGCCGATGACCGCGCCAATCACCTCTACCACGATGAACACGGAGTAGATGGCGAGACTGAGCCAGCTGCCGAGTTCAGGCCAGAGACCGTTGAGCAACAGTACGTACGGAATCGGGTACAGCACCAGGCGGCTGCAGATCGCCGTAATCGCGGCGCGCGGCTTGCCGAACCGCGACCCAAGGTAGGGTCCCATCCAATAGGCGACCACCGGGGAAACCAGCACGAACACGCCGGTGGTTGCGATCTGCGTGCCGGTGAACCCGAAGAAGTATGTGGTGTTGTACAGGTACAACGCGGTGCCGAGACCCCCAGCAATGCCAACAGTCAAGCCGTAGAAGAAGAGGGCGGCGAAGTGGCGGTTGCGCACGGATTGGAAGATTTGTGCGATCTCGCGGGTGATGGCACCGAAGCGGAACGTATCTGTGGGTTGAGGGAGCGCCGCAGCCATGGCTTGGGTGCCCAGGGACGAAGCGAGAATCGCCAGAGCGATCATCGCTGCACCAACCGAGGCGTAGATCGTGTAACCGGTCTGGACGGTCACGCCGTAGGCGCCGACCCAGAAGAAGAAGTTGAGCGTGTGGATACCGTTGCCGCCGTACCAGCCGAATCCATGCCGCAGCGCGAGCCACTTGTTGCGGCGGTCGTAGTCGTGCTCGAGATCGGGTAGCAGCGCCGTCGAAGGTACTTCGAACAGCGTGGTGCCGGTGCGGATCAGCAGTGCCAATGCCAGCACATACCAGAAGCCGTTGGTTGCGTCGATCTCGATGACCGGGTTGAACAGCGCATAGAAGGATGCAGGCAGCACCAGGAGCGCCGCATACATGAACGGATGTCGGCGGCCGAGCCTCGAACTCGTCTTGTCGGACCAGTGACCGAGTAGCAGATCTGACACCGCATCCCAGATCATCGCGATGGCGAGCGCGATCGACGCCAGATAACCGGGGATGCCGAGGACTTTGTTGGAGAAGATCAGCAGCAGATAGCTGAAGGCGTTGTCTTTGACGCCGTAGGCGATCGACGCCGAGCCGTAAAACCAGAACACCGGCCGGCGTTCCAATGGCACGCTATGCGGTGTATCGACTGAGTTCACGCCACCTCCAGCTGCTTTGAGTCGCACATTGGGGCAGTGGATCAGAGCGGGCGGCGGCAAGCAACTCGCGGTTGCCTTCGATCGTACTTCCGGCCAATGAGCGCGACGGGATACCCTCATAGGCCGCGACCCAGTCGTGGATTCAGAACTGCCGTTCACACGCCTCGAGGGCATAGCGAATGAGTGCAACATCTGCGGCTGCGGTCACCGTCGCCAACCCGCGTCACTACCGCTACTACGACCTGGTCATGGCGGGATTCGTCGCGGTGCTCCTGTGCTCGAATCTGATCGGCCCCGGTAAGACCTGCATGTTGCTGGGTATTACGTTCGGTGCCGGCAATCTGTTTTTTCCAATCAGCTACATCTTTGGCGATGTGCTCACCGAGGTGTATGGGTACGCGCGTGCGCGCAAGGTCATCTGGGCGGGCTTCGGCGCAATGATCTTCGCGACGCTGATGGGCCAATTCGTGATCCATATGCCCGCCGATCCGGAGGAGCCATTCAATGCCGTCATGCAACCGGCGCTCGAGGTCGTGTTCGGCAACACCTGGCGCATTGTCATCGCGTCGATGATCGCGTTCTGGTGCGGCGACTTCGTCAACAGCTACGTGCTGGCCAAGATGAAGATCTGGACGCGTGGCCGCCACCTATGGTCACGCACGATCGGATCGACGCTGGTCGGGCAACTCGTCGACAGTGCACTGTTCTATCCCATTGCCTTCTATGGCATCTGGCAGCCCGGCACCATGCTGAAGGTGATCGCATTCAACTGGGCGTTCAAGGTCTCAGTGGAAGTGGTGTTCACACCGCTGACCTATCTGATCGTGAATTGGTTGAAGCGCGCAGAGCGCGAAGACTATTTCGATGTGCGCACGGACTTCACACCGTTCTCCCTACGGGACTGATGCCGGCAGGCGCAGATTCCGCAGTCGTTGTGGACACCGACTGGTGCGTCCAGACGCCTTCCAGCTTCGCCACCACGCAGGTGGCACTGAGATCGCCCGCGACGTTCACCGTTGTTCGGCACATGTCGAGCAGCCGGTCGACGCCCAGGATGATCGCGATGCCTTCGGCCGGAACACCGACCGAGGCGGCCATCATCATGAGCAGGGGAATGGAGCCACCGGGCACGCCGGCGGCACCGATTGCAGTGAGGATCGCCAGCAGCACAACGAGCAGTTGGTTGCCGAGCGTGAGCTCAATGCCAAACACTTGCGCGACGAACAGCACGGCGACACCCTCGAACAGGGCGGTGCCGTTCATGTTCATGGTGGCACCCATGGGCAGCACGAATCCGGCAATCGGAGCGGGAACACCCAGGCGCCGCTCGGCCACGAGAATGGATGTGGGCAGGGTCGCGTTGCTGGATGACGTGGAGAATGCGGTCACAGCGGCATCGCGTACGGCCAGCCAGAATCGCCATGGACTCAATCCTGCTACAAAGCGCAGCGCGACGGTGAGCGTGATCAGGCAGTGCAGAGCGAGCCCCGCCAGTACAACGATCACGAACAGTCCCAGGTGCCCGATCAGCATCCAGCCGAAGCGACTGGTGGTCACAAATATGAGGGCGAACACACCATACGGTGCGAATCGCATCGTGATCTCGATGAGCATCGTGACGGCGTCCGCCAGCCCTTCCAGAAAGCGCAGTACCGGTGCTGCTCGTTCGGGCTTGATGAGCGCAAGTGCGATGCCGAACATCACGGAGAAGAAGATCAGCTGCAGCATCTGGGTGTCTACCGCCGACTTCAGCGGATTGCGCGGCACGATGTCGACGAGTGTCGAGATACCCAGATCATTTGCGCCCGATGTGGCGAGCCGGCTGGTCGCGTCACCTTGGTAGCTCGCCACGAGCTCCGCGGTGACGTCGGCTGGAATGCCATCACCGGGTCGGATTGTATTGGCGAGCACCAGACCGATGGCGACAGCAATGGCCGTCGTGGCAATGAAGTAGGCGAATGTGCGACCACCGATCCGGCCGAGGTTGCGCAGGTCGCCCAGCGCTGCAACGCCGAGCGTCAGGGTTGCGAACACCAGCGGAATGACCACCATGAACAGCAGACGCAGAAAGACCTGACCGACGGGTCCGGTAATGTAGTGATTGATCCACTCGACCCAGTGCGCATCGCCAGCCAGCAGGTTGACCACGACGCCGCTGAGGGCTCCGGCCCCGAGTCCAAGCAGGATGCGAGTGTGCAGGGGCATGTCGACTACTCCTTGCAACGGTCGTGCGGAAAGATCATAGCCCCAACGCCCGCGGTACGATTACGTAGCACATGCAGGCCACCAGCAGCGCGCCGAACAGATCGACCAGGATCCCGGCGCGTACCATCTGTGGCACGGTGATGTAGCCGCTGGAATAGACGATGGCGTTGGGGGGTGTGCCTGCGGGCAGCATGAAACCGAACGAAGCCGACATGGTGGCCGCGAACATGAGCGGCGCGGGATGCAGACCGAAGCTGTCAGCGCCCGCTGCTACCAGTGGCACCAGAATGCTCGCAGTCGCGACGTTCGAAGCAACCTCCGTGAGCGCGACACTCGAAAAGCTCACCAGTAGCAGTGCCGTGAAGGGGCTGACCGGGCCGACGCCACTGAGCTGCGCCGCGAGCCAGGCAGACAGACCGCTGCGTTGCATGCCATAGGCCATCGCGAGTCCGCCACCCAACAACACCAGCAGGCCCCAGGGCACCTGACGCGCGCGCGATACATCGAGCGCAAAGCGTGGGGGTCGGACCTTTACCGGCAGCAGAAACAGCGTGCAGCCGATCACCATCGCGACCGCCGCGTCGCCGATGTCCTGACCGAGCAGGCGGGCGAGTGGCTCGGGCAGACTCGACAGTGGTGTGCCGAGCACGTCCTCCCATCCAAACGTCACCAGCCGCCACCAGCCCGGAATCAACACCACGGAAAGATCGATGTCCTTGCGGAATATCCACAGTAGCGCAGCGGTGACGAAGGCGACTGCGGCGATGCGTTCGCCGACATTCATGCGTCCGAGGCTCGCACGTTCCGCAGCGAGTACGTCGGCACTGTCGGCCAGGCCGGTTGCCGGCACCGGTGCCGCAATGCGCACCAGGAACAGGTAGACCAGCGGCAGTGCAACGAGAACGATTGGTAAACCGATACTGAGCCAGGTGACGAAGTCGAGTTCCATGCCGAACACGGTCTGCGCCTGCTTCACCATGATGATATTGGGCGCGGTGCCGATTTTGGTGCCGATGCCGCCGATGCTTGCGGCATAAGCGATGCCAAGCATCAGGGCGAGTCCGAAGCGACGCAGGGCAGGATCGTTGTGGCCCGAGCGCTCGGCCAGCTTCAAGAGCACGGCCATGGCGATGGGAAACATCATGACGGTGGTGGCGGTGTTCGAGATCCACAAGCTCACGAATGCCGTGGCGAGCATGAAGCCGAGCACGATGCGGCGGGGACTCGCCCCGATTGCAAAAATGATGGCCAATGCGATGCGCCGATGCAGTCCCCACTGCTGCATGCACGCCGCGATGAGCATGCCGCCGAGAAAGAGAAAGTTCACCGGGTCGAAGTACTGTGCAAGCGTTTCGAACGGGCCGGCGATGCCGAGTACGGGAAATGCGACGAGCGGGATGCATGCGGTGGCCCACAGCGGCGCCGGCTCGGTGATCCACCACGTTGCCATGAGTACGATGATCGCGCCCGCCATGCTCGCTTCGAACGGGAGCGACTGCGTGCCCAGCGCGAAGGCGGTGAGCGCGCACAGCAGAGGACCCAGCACAATGCCGACCCGTCCCCGGGTATCGAGACGATCGTATCGCGCGCGCAGTGCACCGATGGCCGCTATGGGAGCGGTCCCCGGGCGCGGATGCGCGTGCGCCACCGATGCAGTGCGATCGCACCGAAGGTCACAGCGGTGATCGGAAACGCAAAGAAAACCATCATTCGCCCCAGCATGTTGATCCCGTCGTGATGCTGAGCATCGAGGATCAGGTACGCGACGTACGCCGCGTAGTAGCCCACGAACATGGCGCCTTGCCACCGAGAAATGGTGTTGTTGAGGAAGAACACCGGCAGGCAGGCGAAGGCCACGGCGATCATGACCGGTAGATCGAAGTAGATGCTCGACGATGCGACGTCGATGCCCGCCGGCGCGACGATGCTGGCAATACCCAGCACGCCGAGGATGTTGAAGACATTGCTGCCGACCACGTTTCCTACCGCGATGTCGCGCTCGCCGCGCAGTGCAGCGACGATCGACGTGGCGGTCTCGGGTAGCGATGTGCCCGCCGCAACGATCGTCAGCCCGATGACGAGGTCACTGACCCCGAGCATGTGGGCGAGCGTAACCGCGCCGTCGAGGAACAGTCGCGATCCAGCCACCAGCAGCAAAAGGCCGACCAGCAGCAGGACCACGTTTCTTCGGAAGCTGCCGCTCTCGGGCAGTGCCGGCGAAGACGGGGCGGATGCGCCAGACCGCCGCCCCTGGACGATCTGGAAGGCCGTGTAGACGATCAGCGCGAGCACCAGTCCGCAACCCTCCACGCGGCCGATGCCACCGTCGAGCGCCATGACGAGGGTGAGGATCGAGACGCCGATCATGATCGGGACATCGAGACGCACTAGCTGCGCGGAGATCAGCAGCGGCGTCACCAGAGCCGATACACCAAGGATGAGCAGCACGTTGTAGATGTTGCTGCCGACGACATTGCCGAGCGCCAGGGCGGACTGGCCGTCGAGGCTTGCCATCGTGCTGACCACGAGTTCCGGCGCGCTGGTGCCGAACGCGACAATCGTCAGCCCGACGACCAGCGCCGGGATGTGCAGCCGTGCGGCGATCTGCGCGGCATGGCGAACGAGCAGTTCGGCACCGTAAACGAGCAATGCAAGGCCCGCGACGAGATTGATCAGATACAGCATGGCGCGCGAGTGTAAGGGGTCATCCAGGCCGGTGCCAGACTGGATCGTTGCCGTTGAATGCCGCACCGGAAGGTCTTATGGTGCGCGGCTTCGTCATCGCGTCAGGATCGAACATGTCGTTGTTACGTGCGCTGGCAACCATAGGCTGCGGACTCGTTCTGGTACTTTCGGCTTCTGCAGCACCGACCAATGAGCTGGGCTGGACCCTCGACTCGGTCCTCACCCAGCTCGATCGTCAAACCGATGATTTCAAGACCGCGCTCGCCGACGTGGACATTCGATGGGGATCGACTGGACAGTCCGAAGCGGCGCCGGTGGCGCGCACGGGGCGTGCGTACATCAACGCCGCCGGGGTCATGCGATTCAACGAACAGAAACCCGGCAATCGCGTGCTGCTGGTGACCAAGGAGGAAGTGCAGGACTACGATCCGGTGCGCGCGCTGGTCGATCGCTACGCGCTGGCAAAGCACAAGGCGCGCCTGGAACCCTACGCGCAGCTCGGATTCACGACCACAGGCAAGGATCTGAAGGATCGATTCCTCCTGACTCTGCTGGGTGAAGACCGCATCGATGGTAAGCGCGTGGTGGGACTCGAACTCACGCCGAAGAAGGAACAAGTGCGCGAGACAGTCGCGCGGCTGCAGGTGTGGATCGATCAGGCGAGCTGGATGCCGGTTCGCCAGGTCATTACCCACGTGGCGAGTGGCGACACACTGACAGTCACCTACAGCGCCATGGCGCGCAACCTTCAGTTGAACGAAGACCTGTTCAAGGCGAACTGGCCCAAGGGGACTCAGAGCCTCAAACGCTAGTGTCGAGTCCCGCAAGTTCCTGCCATTTCTGCGCGTCCCTCCGGTTGCGGGGCGAGGCGCTGGGGCGCAGGCGTGCTCCACTGCACGTCAAGCGTCGGCAACGAAGTCCCGCGGCCGGAGGGCCGCGCCCATACGGGAGTTTGCCAGGCCTGCGGGCGCTTTGTTGCGACTCGTCGCCATATGCTCGATATGTCTCCTCGCCGTGTCGCGCGCGCGCAGGCCAGGCGAGCTCAGAATTGGTAGGAACTTACGGGACACGACACTAGCTACGATCATGTTTCGAGCTTGGGACCACCCCACCGCTCGAGCATCGCGAACTCGTCCACGGCCTTGCGTTTCAATCGTGTCAGCTGCTTGACCGGCCGGCCGAGCGGGATCATTGCCGCGAACGCCATCTGCTGGGGAACGCCGAGCAACGACTGCAGCTCGCGTTCCCTGGCGCCGATGAAGGTGGTCGGGGTGCCGCCATAACCCTCGTTACGGGCGGCCATCAGGATGTTCCAGACGAAGGGGTAGACGGAGCATCCGGAGATCACGCCGACATGGTCGAGGTGGCGGTCGAATGATGCGACCTGCGCGAGATCGACGAACACGAACATCACGACCGGTGCGTGCGTCAGTTTGCGAATGAACGCGGCGGGTGCGGGCGTCGCGGCAATCTGCGCGTCGGTCAGCCGGGTCTCGTGGATCGTGTTCCATGGCGACTCACCGATCGCGACCTGCGCCACGTAGCGCTGAAAGGTCGATTCGATCAGCGGCGCGAGTGCATCCTTGGTTTTCGTATCGCGTACGACGATCACCTTCCAGCCCTGGCGATTGCCGCCGCTCGGCGCGAATCGGGCGTTGTCCAGCAGACGTCTAATGACGGCATCTGGCACCGGCTCATCGAGAAAATCCCGCGCCGCGAATGTGGTGCGCATGACGTCGTACAGTTCCACCGCCAAGCCTCCTGGTCGAAGTCGAAGAATCGAGGTTACACATGCATCGTGCATTGAGGGAAACTACCGCAGATCCTTGAGCGAGCTGACCCAGTGGCGGGTAACACCATCTTGATTTCGGGCGGTGGCATCGGTGGCATCACCGCCGCGTTGTGCTTTGCCCAGCAGGGACTCGAAGTCGATCTGTTCGAGCAGGCTGAGGACTTCGGTGAGATCGGCGCGGGGATTCAGCTCAGCCCCAATTGCACCCGCGTGCTGCACGATCTGGGTCTCGCCAGCGCACTTGCGGACATCGCGTTCCTGCCAGAAGGCGTTGAGATGCGGAAATACCGCGACGGTCGTGTGCTGTCGTCGGCTGCGCTCGGCGCCGGCGCACACGCTCACTTTGGTTTTCCCTATTATCACGTGCACCGCGCCGATCTCATGGACGTACTGGTGGATGCCGCGCGCGGGCAACCGAAGATTCGGCTGCACCTGAACGCGCGGGTCGCGTCCGTCACGCACAATGGTGGAGGCGTGCGCGTGTCTGTCGGTGGCGCGAGCCATGAGGGCGCGATGCTCGTTGGCGCGGACGGCATTCGGTCGGTGGTGCGAACGGCGTTATTCGGCGCCGAGTCACCGACCTTCACGGGCAATGTGGCCTGGCGGGCCTTGGTACCGGCGGATCGATTGCCGAAGGCGCTGATTCGGCCCATGGCGACCGCATGGTGGGGCCCGGGCAAGCACTTCGTGCACTACTACGTGCGACGCGGCGAACTCATCAATTGTGTCTGCGTCGTGGAAAAGGACGGCTGGCAGGTGGAGTCCTGGACCGAGCGCGGCGATCACGCCGAGCTGAAACGCGACTTCGCGGGTTGGCACCGGGACCTGCAGACGTTGATCGATGCCATTGACCCGGCCAGCTGCTTCAAGTGGGCGTTGTTCGATCGGCCGCCGATGCCGCAATGGAGTGTGGGACGCGTGACCTTGTTGGGCGATGCATGCCACCCGACGCTGCCGTTCATGGCCCAGGGCGCAGCCATGGCCATCGAGGATGCGGCTGTGCTGTCGCGGTGCGTGGCCGAGGATCCCGACGTGGCGCAGAGCCTGAAACGCTACGAAAGCCTGCGCCGTTCGCGCACGGCCGGCGTGCAGGCCGGTTCGCGCC
>JBGSQB010000173.1:0-4919 GCA_041738285.1 Pseudomonadales bacterium
CGTTCTCGAACACGGAGGAGGAGGAGGCGGTGGCTATCGAGTCGCGCACGTCCCCGGTCTCGCCGACCGTGAATTCGACCTCCACCCAGCCCTCCACGCCGCGCGCGGCGGCCGTGCGCGGATAGGTGGGAGCGACCTGGCGGACGGCGTTGAGATCGCCAATCGAGTAGACGCGATCGAAGCGACCTGCCTTGGCGTCGGCAAGCCGCGCCAGATGATTCATATCCTCCGTGAGTCTGGTCAATGTCGCAGCATCGACACCTGCAAGGCGCGCCTGCTTCATGAAACCTTCCGCGCCGCTGAGTGAGCCGGCGGCAATCTGTGATCGAACGCGCTCCACCAAGGCATCGCGCACCAGCTGCAGGCCGCGCTGCGCAGCCTCGGAGTTGGGTTGCTGGCGCAGCGCCGCGCTGAACAGGTCGTACGCGTTGGGCTCATCCGGGGGCATCAAGCGATCGTCCTGCATGGCCTCGGATGCTGCAAAGAGATCCGCTTGAACCGCTCGGTCTTCGGCGATCCGCGCAATCTGCTTGGTCGACTTCTCGACTTCCGCGAGGCCAGCCGCCTTCGGATCGAGCGCGCGAACCTGGGCCACATAACGCTGCGCGCGCTGAGCGTCACCTGCGAACGCCGCAGACTGCGCACTCGCCACCAGCCGTTGCACCACCGAGCGGATACCCTGCTGCGCGAATTCGTTGGCGGGATCGAGTTCCAGAATCTGCCGGTAGGTATTCGCCGCGTTGTTTTCCGCGGGATTGACCAGCCGTCCGGCCGCGAACTCTTCGAGCGCCTTGATCGATAGCGCGTCGATCTTCTCGAGCCGCGTCGCGCGAGCGCGAATGTCGCGCGCGTGCTCATCGCTCTTGCGCACTTCGAGAATCATGCTTGCGTAGGCGCGCGCCGCATCCCAATCGTTGCGGAAAATTGCCCCTTCCGCTTCGCTCTGAAGGTAGCCCATGACTCGATCGATGCCCGCGAGCGCCACAGGATTGCCGGGCTCCGCCTTGAGCATGGCCAGGTAGTAGCTCAGCGCGTTGTCGAATTCCGGTTCGACGATTCGACCCGCAGCAAAGGCGAGTTCGGCCTGGTCATGCAACGACTGGCCCTCCATGGACAGCTGAACGCCCGCGTCCGTCGCGACCACCGCGGAGATCTCCGCAATGGGCATCTCCATCTCATCGCCGTCACGCTTGAGCGCGATCCAGGTGGCGAGCACACCGGCAATGACCACCAGCGCAGCGGTACCGAAACTCGACGCAATCGCCGAACCGGCTGGCGGCGCAGAATTCATCGTTTGCAGATCTGACATGACTTAGGCCACTCCGTTGGCTGCAAAGAAGCGATTGCGCAGTCGGCGCACGCGATCGATCACCTGACTCACAACACCCTCCGCCGCAGTCGATCGCGCGGCCACCGTGTGGCGGCGCACGAGCGACGGATCGGCAGCCAGGTCTCGATGCCGGCTCACGGCCGATTCCATCGATAACCGACACTGACCGGCATGCAGGGGTTTGAGCAGAAAGCGAAAGATCTGGCCGTAGTTGATCAGGTCAATCAACACCTGTGCGTCGCTGCGATCACTCGCAACCACCGTGATCAGCTCCGGTACATGTTGCTTCAGCACCGTGGTGAGGTTCGTAATCTCGTCCTGACTGACGGCAATGTCGGTCACGAGCACACCGATGGGATGCGATTCCAACGCCGCGATGGCGCCATCGAGATCGGTCGCCACGTGCAGCTTGTGACTGCCGTCGAGTGCTTGTTCCAACACATCGACCATGGCCTGGTCGTTGGTCAGCGCAAGCAGATCGACGTCGCCGAAAATGTCGTTGCGTTTGGGCGCACGGCGCGGCTTCACGAGTACGGGACGCACCACGGGCGGTGCGGTTGGCGGCGCGGCCACTTCAGCAGATGGCGGCGGCGCGTCGACCGGTTTTTCGCGCATCGCGCCGGAAGTGCTCGAGTTCGCGCGAGGAGCGCTCAAATCGACTCGCGGCGCCGATTGCGGAGGGCGCACGACGGGTTCTGACGGCAACGGCCAAAGCTCGATGAGTTCAACCTCTTCGGACTCTGCTTCCATGTCTACCGGTGCCGGTGTGGGCGCCGGCGCCTGCACGCGCAGCGGTCTTACAGGCGCGGCTGCAACCGGCGCCTCCGCTACGACCTGCGCTTCTTGGCGTCGCGCCCGCCCCTTCTGTGCAACATCCACCGCAAGGCTCACGGCCTCTTTGAGTTCGTCGCTCGGGCACGGTTTGGTGAGGTAGCGGAACACCTCGCCTTCATTGATGGACGCTTCGATCGCCTTCAGGTCGGCATAGCCTGTGAGCAGAATCCGCATCGACTCCGGCGCGAGGTCCTTCACCTGTTTGAGCACTTCTACGCCGGTCATGCCTGGCATGCGTTGATCGGAGACGATCACATCGATCTGTTCGTCGCGCAGCATGCCCAACGCTTCGACACCCGAGTTGGCGAGCAGTACTTCATAGTCACGACGGAACATCGCGCGCATGGAAGTCAACACGCGTCGCTCGTCATCGACGAACAGCACGGTTCCACGCTTGGCGCCGGTTGCTGGGTGCGCGTCCATTATGCGGCCTCCGCCCGAGGACGGCGTTCGATCGGCAGAGAGATCCGAATCTCGGTGCCTTTGCCGAGAACCGAGTCGACGTCGATCCTGCCGCCGTGCTCATCGATGATCTCGCGCACGATCGAAAGCCCAAGACCGGTTCCCTGACCCACCGGCTTGGTGGTGAAGAACGGATCCATGATCTTGCTCAGGTTTTCCTTGGGAATGCCGCAACCGGTGTCGCGCACACTCACTTCAACGAAGCTATCCCGCTTGCGTGTTCGAATCGTGAGCGTGCCCTTGCCGTCCATGGCCTGCACCGCGTTGGTGATGAGGTTGATGAACACCTGATTGATGCGGGACGGCGCGCAGAGAATCTGAGGCACTTCATCGAGCTGCTGCTCGACTGTGACTCCGTACTTGAGCAAGTGCTTGGTGATGAGCAGCGTCTTCTCGAGGCCCTCGCGTACATCGAAGCGATCTTCCGCGGCGCGGTCGATGCGGCTGAAGTCCTTGAGGCTCTTGACCAACTCGCTGATCTGGTTCAAACCGTCGGTGCTGTCGGCCGAGAGATCCTGAATTTCCTCGATCGTTTCGAGTGCCGCATCGGGATCGAGGGTTGCGGCCAGCTCATCGAGCGCTGCACGCATCACGACCGGAGACACGTTGGTCTCTCTGACCAGGCGTGCCACGGCCGCAGCCTGCTCCACCGCCCGACGCAATTCGATGACGTTTTCAGCAGTCACGGTCGTGTTGTTGAGCACGTACAAGAGCGGTGTGTTGATCTCATGGACGACACCGGCCACCAATTGACCGAGGGACGACATTTTCTCGGCCTGCACCAGCTGCACCTGACTCTCTTTGAGTTCAGACAACGCAGTTTCGAGGTCCTGAGTGCGCTCGTGCACACGCTCTTCGAGCGACGCGTTCGCGCCTTCGAGTTCTTCGTGCGATCGATTCAGCGCGCGGTAGCTCATCTGCAATCGAACGCCGAAGTAGCCGAGCACGAGCAGCAGCAAGGCCGTGTAGACGTTGAGCAGCACACGCGAGTCGTTGACGGTGCTCAATCGATACAGGTAGTCCCGCGTCACCAGCTCTCGCAGGTCAGCGACCTGTCGCTGGAACCGCCCGCTCGTGATGTCAGCAATGCTCTTTTCCATCTCCTCCCGGGCCGGCGACAGCGCTTGCATGGACTCGATCAGTCCCACAAATACGTCTCGATCTACTGCTGATCGCGATTGTGGTCCGCCCGCCACACGCTCAGCGATCGATTCGATCTGAACCAGATCAGTCTCGCCGCCGCGTTGTGCGCGTTCGAGCACCTGTTGCGCGGCACGGAATATCGTGTCGGCCTGATTCGCCTGGCCGCGTTCCCGGAGGCGCTGCACATAGGCCCGGCTCTCTTCGGCAAGGCGGTCGCGGTTCTCCAGAAACAGATGGTGATTCCTGCGGAAAGCATCGGTGCGGTCGGCGAACCAGCGCGTCGACTGATCGAGGGTGACGAAGCGGCTCCAGATTTCATCGGCCGAGCTGTGCTCCTGCTGGCGGCTGTCGATGGAATTGAAGCCGCGCTCCGATGCCGCTCGGAATCGCTGCGACGGTGTGGCTTCGGTCGGATAGAGCACCGCGAGGTCCTTGCCAATGGCATCGACGCTCGCTCGCAGTTCGGTCTGCAGGTTGGAAAGCCGGGCATCCTGATCGACGTTGAGATTGCGCGCGTTCAGGGTCTCGCGCTCGATGGCAAGCCCCAGATCCCGCAATTGCCGCACCGACTGATCGAAGTGCCGACGCACGTCTTCGTCTACTGTCGTCGACAGCAGCACGAGAATGCCAAGCAGGGCTATCGCGAGCCCCGTCATCGACAGGTTGAAGACAAACCGTACCATCGTGTCGTTCCCTCGTTATCGTCCTTGCAGCCTGCGGCGCCGCCACACGCAGCCGATGTCCACGAATACGTAACGAGAAGTGTAGGTTTGCAGGAGTTCGCGATCTGTGCGGTAGCGCCGTTGCGCCCGTGACGGCGATCACAGCAGTGCCTTGAATAGACCGACACTGCCGCCAACTCTATGATGGCGCGATGCACAAAGACCGAACGCTGTTTCAGGATGCGATCGACATTCCGCTCTGGCTCGAGGCCGACCGGAATACGCCGTATGCCCAGCGTATCGCCCGAGATCGGAGCACGGAGGCGATTGCGCAGAACCCCGCAGTTCGGGTGCGCAGCTGGTGGCGGGGCCTCGCTCCGACCGACTCGGCACCGAGTGTCGGCGAGCAACTCGACCGCAGCCGTCGCTGGATCACCGTCGTGATGACGCTGCTCGGCGGGTTCAGCGGCACGGGTCTCGCGGCCACC
>JBGSQB010000186.1:0-4482 GCA_041738285.1 Pseudomonadales bacterium
CTAGTGTAGTGCGCCGCAATCAATGGCGCTTTCAGCGCGACCTGGCAGGGCTATGGCAAGGCGCGCGCCGCAGCCCATATCAAGCATATTGGCAAGGCGTGCAACGCAGCCATCGCCCTGCCAGGTCGTGCCCTACGGGAGCTCGCCCAAACGCGCCGGACTGCGTTGCGTCCCATGGCAATATGCTCGATATTACCAGCGGGACGCGTCTTGTCCGACACGGTTGGGCGAGTTCTGAAAGTGTCATTGATTGCGGCGCACTACACTAGTGAAACACGTCTCCGTCAGGACGGTTGACCATCACACGCGCGCCATCATCTTCTGTCACGTGCTGACCCGGATCGGCGTTGGCACGCCGATAGGCTTCGGTCACGGATTCCGCGATGCACGCCGGACACATGCCTTCGCTCACCAACCCTTCCATGATGCTGCCGATGACGTCGTACACCGACAGCGTTTCCTCGTGCTCTTCGTTGAAGCGCCAGAGCAGGTCCTCCACCGCGCGCGCCACGGTCTGGGCGCGGACGTCGTCACGCATGCGTCGCTGTTCTTCTTCGTCCACCGCTTGCTGCCTCTATCGGGGCGCACAGTGTGCCACTTCCCACTCGCAAAGTCCGGTGCGAGCCAGTGACCGTCAGGCCCAGAGCGGACTCGATACCTTCATGAATCGAAGCATCATCAGCATGCTTGCGCAGTCACGGCCGGTTGCATCCGCGAGCGTCGACTCGTACCAGAAGTATTCGGTCTTCGGTGTGTCGGACACTGCCAGCACGCGTCCACGCGCGCGATACGCCGTGCCGGCGAACAACGGTCCGCACAGGTGCTGTACTTCGATCGCGCCGAACAGACCCACCACAGGACCCGAGCGGACGAGCAGACCGGGCTCGACACTGCGCATGGCGCGCACCGCAAGGCTCGGTGGCAACGCGGCCTTGCGCCACCTGCTCGCAGGCGAATAGTGCACGCTCGGTTCTGTGATGACGGCAAGCCGCCCGGCGAGCGATTGATCATCGATCTGCACCGGTACGTCGGCGCACGATTGGCCGACTGCGAGCCCGGCAAGAATCCGCAGTTCCGTGGGCGCAGGCGACAATGCAATGCGCTGCCGCAGCGCCGAGTTCGGATCGGTACCGCCGACGTTGGCGGAACCGTCGGCGACGCGCTCCCCGTCTTCGCGATCCATCCAGACCTCGATGCGGCGGCTGCCGTTGCCTGGACCTGGCGCGACCGCATAGCAGCGCACCGACTCGAGATCGGTGGTCGCGAAGCGAAAGTAGAGTGACAGGCCGCCGGACTCCCACCAAGCTGGCCCGAGCAATCGTTCGAGCAGCGGCGGAAACTGCTCCATATGAAGGGAACCGGCCACCGTACCGCCGCGGAACCCGAGCTTTCGGGCGACCACATCGTCGTGGATGCTGCCCTTCTGATCTGCCGCGGAGTTGCGCGGCGCTCGCAGCGGCCCCGCGAACACGCCCGCGTTGACTTCGCGACTCACGAATTCGCCCACGAGCCCTCCCAGACCCCGTGACGTGTCCCGAGTATACGGACGCCGGCGCGACCGGGAACTTGAGACTTTATGGAGATTGCGGTGCCGGCTTCAGCACACGCAGCAGCCGCGTGACCGCCAAAGCCGCACGGGATGAGGATACCTGTGCGGCACTCGCCCGGTACACCGCGTCGACGTCCAGTTCGACCGCTGCGCGCTCTGACCGGCTCTGCGCCACGGCGGTTCTGATCGCCTCGGTGTAGACATTGCGGCTCGCGACCCGTTGACCCTCGCGCGCCCATTGCGCGAACGATGACTGCGGTTCCTGGGGTTTGAGCGTCAGCTCGCCAGCAATCGAATCCAGATTGCGCCGTCCCTGCGTCGTCCCCAAGGCGCGGTCCCATAGCGCGTGCAGGTTGCCCTCGGGTTCCACGAGCAGTTCATTGCCGCCGCGATCACCTTGCTCGAACCGTCCCCGCACGAACAGTGCGGTCGTGTGCAGTGGTTGGTGCAGGTCAGCCACAAGGTGCAGCACCCAGCACAACGCGATGGCCCGCTCCGCCTCCGCGAGCGTCGATGAGCGCAACCGAACAGTCTGAGCATCGAGCGCCTGCACTATGTTGAATGCGCGCGGATCACTTCGGTCTGTCGCGGTCATTGGCGGCGCGAGGCTGCGTTGCCACTTCGCGTCCGCCATCAGCATGGTCGGCAGGTTGATGTAGTGCCAGCGTGAGCGGTGATAGCGCTGCATCAGTTGTTCGCGCGCCGCGGCGGTGCGCTCGCGATGGAACGATCGCGCATAGTCCGGCCACGTCGATGCCATGGCAAAAACCCATCTGTCGACCGTCGGCGCACTCGATTGCGCGAGCCCGCGCGGGAATCGCGCGACGAAATCCTGCTGGTAGCGCGGATGCTGACGCAGCAGGCCGCTGTAATGACCCCGCGTTTCGGCCGCCAACCCATCCCACGTTGCGAGCGCGATCACCATGTGTCCGGTGTCGTTCCAGCCGTGCGCGCCGGCGCAGGCGAGCATGACGAGCAGCGACCCGATTCGCCGGGCGTAAACCATGCCGTGACCTGTTAATGCGCTCGAATGAAAACTATCATGCCCCACTTTCGTGACCACTGGAGATCAATCGATGGCGAAGTCCAACGCCACACCGGTACTCGTCGGTGTCGCCCACGTCGATCAGCGCATCGGTGACTCGCCCGTCGGCGCCAAGGAACCCCTCACGCTGATGATCGAAGCGGTACGTCACGCCGCCGCGGACGCCGGCAGTGCAAAGCTGCTCGACGCAGCCACTTCGGTGCGGGTCATCCGGGGCGTCTGGCCGTACCAGAACCCGGCACGTGTGGTGGCCGAGGCGGTCGGAGTTCCCACTGCGGAAACCGTGCTGACACCCTACGGCGGCAACTTCGTGCAGAGCACGATGAACCAGAGCGCGCTCGACATTCAGCGGGGCGGCCACGACGTCATCATCCTGACCGGCGCCGAATGCGGCTACAGTCAGGCCAAGGCACAAAAGCAGTCGCTCGATCTCGGCTGGCAAGCAGCCCCCGGCACGCCTGATCGAATCGTCGGCGAAGACAAGAACATGCGTCACGAGGCCGAAAAACTGGCGGGTCTTGGCCGGCCGATTCAGCTGTACCCCATGTTCGAAAATGCACTGCGCTTCGCCCGCGGCGAATCCATCAGCGGACACCTGGATCGGGTGTCGCGCCTGTGGGCGCGATTTTCCGAGATTGCGGCGTCGAACCCGCACGCCTGGATTCGAGAGGCGATGTCCGCAGAAGCCATTCGCACGCCCAGTCCGAGCAATCGTCCGGTGTCGTTCCCGTATCCAAAGCTGATGAACTCGAACAACAACGTAGATCAGGGCGCGGCACTCATCCTCTGCTCGACTGAGGCGGCCAAACGCTTGGGTGTGCCCGAATCGAAGTGGATCTATCCCTGGGCGGGCAGCGATGCGCACGACCACTACTTCGTGTCCAATCGCGACAACCTGCACTCCTCGCCCGGCATCCGCTTCGCCGGCCGGCGCTGTATGGAACTCGCCGGTGTGACGCCATCGGACATCGACCTGCTCGACATCTACAGCTGCTTTCCCGTGGCAGTCCAGGTCGGCGCGGCCGAACTCGGCTTCGGCGAGGACCGACCGCTCACCGTCACCGGCGGCCTCACCTTCGCCGGCGGGCCGCTCAACAACTACGTGATGCATTCCATCGTGCGGATGGCGGAGCTGCTGCGTGAACGGCCGGACGCACGTGGCCTCATCACCGCCAATGGCGGCTACCTCACCAAGCATGCCTTCGGCGTGTATTCCGCTTCACCGCCGCGCCGGCCGTTCCGGCACGACGACGTCCAGGCGCGGGTGGATGAAACCCCCCAGCGCGACGTGGTGATCGGCCATCGTGGTGCCGTGACCATCGAGGCCTACACTGTCATGTACGGCGCCGACGGCCCAAACAAGGCCCATTGCGCCACCCTCACCAGCGATGGCCGCCGGGCGTGGGCCCAGACAATCGAGCCAGAGGTGCTCGAAGCGATGACCCGGGAAGAATTCTGCGGCCGCGGCGGTCGGCTGGATGGCGATGGCACAATAGTCTTATAAAACATATAGATATCTAGTGTTATTGAGACTATTGATTACAAGTAGCCCGTAACCTATAGTGCAACGGTCGCCAGGACGGCGATGGCGTCGAGCGCCTCCGGGCGCGCGATGTACCGACAGGACGTCACGCACCGGCAGCCTTCGGCTGCCGGTGCCTTCATTGCACCCAGCACGGGAGTTGCGCCATGCCAGTGACCACCTTGCCCCCACGGATGCCCCCCGCCCAGGATCACGCGAGCCTTGCCGCCGTGCGCCTGCTACGTGAAGTAGCCGACTACGAGCGCCGCTTGCGCCGGCTCAACACCCATGAATCGAGTGGTCGTCAGGCCTATCTGATCGCCGCGTATCGGCGCGCGATGCAGCTGCGCCAGCACCTGATCGATG
>JBGSQB010000220.1:0-62928 GCA_041738285.1 Pseudomonadales bacterium
GCGCCGGCGCGCGCTCGCCTGGCAGCCATACAGTGCCTACGCGGTCATGTATCTTTGGGCAGCGGCGGGTCGCCGCCGCGACGCAGCCAAAGGCGAGTGAGGAACCCGGCCCCGATGTTCTACAGCTACATGGACTCTCCCGTTGGACGCCTGCTGCTCGCCGGTAGCCGCCATGCGCTGAAAATTGTCGGTTTCTCTCAGGGCAGTCGCGCGCGCGGCACGGAAATCGGCTGGGAGCGGTTCGATGAGCCGTTCCGCCGCGTCAAACGCCAGCTCGGTGAATATTTCGACGGGCAGCGCCGCACCTGGGACCTCGCCCTTGCCCCTGACGGTACCGACTTTCAGCGCGCCGTCTGGCAGGCGCTGATGAGCATTCCCTATGGCACCACGCGTTCCTACCGGGACATCGCCGAACAGATCGGGCACGCCAAGGCCGTGCGTGCGGTGGGCGCCGCCAACGGCGCCAACCCCATCCCGGTGATCATTCCCTGCCATCGCGTCATCGGTGCCGATGGTTCCCTCACGGGCTTCGGTGGCGGCCTCGACAAAAAGCGCTATCTGCTCGATCTCGAACGGCGGCACTCGGGGTTGTTCGAGTAGGGGGAAATAGGGGACAGGGAAATAGGGGACAGTTGACCTATTTCCCCTCAAATCACTGCTTGTCGATCTTCCAGTACTTCGCGCCCTTGAAGGACAGGTCGTACATCAGCCCTTTGTTGTCGAAAATGAAGCCGAGGATCGGCTCGCGCAGGTTGTCGGTGTCGATGCTCTTGCCGACACCGAACTGAATCACCGCGATGCTGCCGTCGAGGCCGGCCTGCCAGTTCTGGCTGGCGCGGAATCTATCGAGCGCGTCCTGGGTCATGAACAGCACGACCTCGGTACGACCTTGAGCGCCGATCTGAAAGCCGAACGAGGCGGATGTCGTGCGATAGTACTGCACGGTCTGGCCGTTGACCTTGAGCGCGCCATCGCCGGCTGCAAAGCCGACCCCGATGCCGCCCTTGTAAACCCGTGGGAACACCAGTATCCCGCTCGATCGCGCGGCGAGTTCCTGACTCGCCGGCACCTCGGAGTAGAAGCGATCGAGCGCACCCTGTACGCGGGCCTCGAATGCGGCGACATCGGCGGCCGCCGATGCCGCGAGCATGAAACTGAACGAAATTGCGGCACATGTGCGAATAAGCGCGGTCATCGACGACTCCCTGTCATCTGAAGTTGCTGCGCGCGTTATAGCAGAGTCGAGCGCCTCGGGTAGTATGCGCGGCTGCCTGACAGGGAGTGTGATGACGGTGAAGCGCGCGCTATTGGGATTGGTACTGACGGTGGTGTGTTCTCCGCTCGGCGCGGAGACTCAGTTGAAGCGGATCGCGAGCCTCGACCATCCGCCGATGAACGAAACCAGTGGCCTTGCGCGCGCCGCGCAGCCCGGTGTGTTCTGGGCTCACAACGACAGCGGTGATGACGCTCGCATCTTCGCCATCACTCTCGACGGCAAGCCGGTGATTCCGGACTATCTGGCGCGCCGCTATCGCGACGGTTCCTGGCCCGGCTTTCGCGTCCTCAACGCCTGGAACGTCGATTGGGAAGACATGGCGGCGGCCGACGACGTGCTGTACCTCGCCGACGTGGGCAACAACAGCAATGCCCGGCGCGACCTCGGCGTTTATTTCCTGCCGGAACCGAATCCCTATGCGGTGCCCGAAGGGCGCGCCATGGGCTTTCTGCCGATTCGCTATCCGGATCAGGACACCTTTCCAGCGCGGGAGTGGCACTTCGACTGCGAGGCGGTATTCGTAGCTGACGGCAAGCTCCACTTTCTGACCAAGCACCGCCGCCCCGGCGAGCAGGAAGGCTGGTTACCTGGCACCAAACTTTACCGGCTCGACTCGGCCCACACCGACCGCGACAACGTGCTGACCTTCGTTGCCCGGCGCGACGATGTCGTGTTGCCGACGGCAGCGGAACTGTCTCCAGACGGCAGTCGCCTGGCGGTGCTCACGTATGTGGCGGTGTGGATCTTCGACCGTCCCGTGGACGGCGACAACTGGCTCGCAAGCCCCACCCACACCATCCCGATCAGCCGGTTGCAGACCAAGATCGTCGAGGCAGTGGCCTGGCGCGACGACCATACGCTGCTGATCGCCAACGAAAACCGGGATCTGTTCGAACTCGACCTGGACGCGAAGTAACTACACAGTTACTATAAGTAACTATACGGTTACTTAGAGTACGACCGATGTCCGTACGCGACCCCGATCGCACCCGGGCAGCGATCTTCGATGCCGCGCTTGCGGAGTTTGCGGCCCTCGGTCCCGCGGGGGCCCGGGTCGACGCCATTGCCGCCGCTGCCCGGGTCAACAAGCGGATGCTCTATCACTACTTTGGCAGCAAGGAAGGGCTGTACGCCGCGCTGCGGGAGGCTCAGACCGAACGCCTGAGTGCGTCACTGTTCAGTGCGGGCGAGGCCATCGGTGAGCAACTTGCTCAGTCCCAACGGCGGCTGATCGACGAGGGTGACTGGACACGGCTCGCAGTGTGGGAGGCGCTCGATGAACCGTCATCCCGCGCGCCCGCATCGGATGATTGGGCGGTGAGTGTCGCGGCGCTGCGGACGGCACAGGGCAGCGGCGAAGTCGCGGCCGATCTCGATGCGGCTCAGTTGCTCTTGTCGATGGTGGCGCTGGTGATGTTTCCGCTTGCGTTTCCCCAGCTGACGACGGCTATCACCGGTCTTGCGCCAAGCGATCCATTGTTTGCTCTGCGCCGTGCTGAGTTTCTCAAAGCCTTCGGCAGTCGCCTCACCGGCGCACCGTTGGCAAAGCCGCGCTACCGACTGAATGCGACCACTCGGCGGCCGGAGCGACTAGCGGAATAGCCCGTCGGCAGCGACGTCCGCAAGCGAGGCTCGGAACACATCGATCAGGATGTCGACATCGCTCGGCGCGTGCGCCGCGCACAGGAATGCACGCTGTGTGCCGGGCACCAGCACACCCCGATTGAGCGCATGCAGGTAGAACGCCTTTTCCGCGGCGTTCTGATCGGCGCGGATGTCGCGTGCGTTCTCGACCGGTTGGTGCTGAAAGAAGAGGTGAAACATCGAGCCAACGTTCTTCATCTGCACGGGTAGCTGTCGGTCTTTGCAGTAGCTGTTGATCGCGGCTGCGAGACGATCGCCTTCGCCGTTGATGCGGGGATAGATCTCGGGGTGTGCCTTCAGGTAACTGACCATGGCTGTGCCTGCCGCCATGGTGAGTGGATTCCCCGAGAACGTGCCGCCGGAAAAGATTCCGCGCTCGGCGCCAAGACCGGTGAATACGTTCATGACGTCGGCGCGCCCGGCGATTGCGCCCACGGGCATGCCGCCGCCCAACGTCTTGCCATAGGTCGCGAGGTCAGATTTGACCCCGAACAATCCTTGCGCGCCTTCATAGCGCACGCGAAAGCCGGTGATCACCTCATCGATGATGAGCAGCACACCGCTTGCGCGGCACACCGCAGCCAGTTCGCGCAGGAATTCGCCGGCGTCGGGCTGGGGATTGGAACTCTGCACCCCCTCGATGATGACGGCGGCAAGATCTGCCTTGCGGGCGCGGATGATGTCGAACGCTGCGCGATGCCGATACGGCAGCATCACCATGAGATCAGTGATCGCGCGCGGCACACCACGCCCCATTGGCAGCTTGCCGAGTGCTTCGGGCGGTGTGCCCGGCTGTGCCACCACCATGCCGTAGTCGTGGGCGCCGTGGTAGCAGCCGTCGAACAGCGCGATGTGTTCTCGGCCGGTAAATCCTCGTGCCGCACGCATCGCATAGAACGTCGCCTCGGTGCCGGTGTTGCAGAACACCACCCGCTCACCGCACGGGCTCGCTTCTTTGAGCAGTTCCGCGAGCGCCATCTGCGCTGTGGTGTGAATGCCGAACATCCAGCCCTTGTCGGCGCGCTCGACGATGGCATCGCGAATCACCGGGTGGCGGTGGCCGAGCATGTGCAGACCGAATCCTACGGACGTGTCGATGTACGAATTGCCGTCGGCATCGGTGACGCGACAGCCATCCCCGCTGTCGAGAAAGATCGGGTGCGGCATCTCGAGGTTTGCGGCAAGGCCGGAATTGAGCACTTCGGCCCGTGCCGCGGAGATCTCGCGACAGCGCGACGTCTTGGCGATGAGTTCGGCGCGGGCCGCATCGAGGCGCGGGGTATCAGCCACGGTGGCAGATGCTCTCGAACACGGTGAAGTAATCGGGAAAAGTCTTGGCAACGCAGTCCGGGTCTCGAATCGTCACACCTACACCCCCGAGTGCGATGAGAGAGAAACACATGGCCATGCGGTGATCATCATAAGTTTCGATCGTCGCCGCGCGCAGCGTGGCCGGCGGTGTGATCTCGATGTCGTCACCAGCAACCGCGACCGTCGCCCCGACATTGCGCAGTTGCTCAGCAAGCGCCGCCATGCGATCGGTTTCCTTTACGCGCCAGTTGCCAACGTTGCGAATGCGCGTTGTACCGTGTGCGAACAGCGCGAGCACTGCAACGGTCATGGCCGCATCTGGTATCGCGTTCAGATCCATGTCGATGGCGGTCAGTGGCGCGCGCTTGACCGCGACGTAGTCGGCGCCGACGTCGATCGCCGCACCCATCTGCCTCAATACGTCGATGAAGGCGACGTCACCTTGAATGCTGCCGGCGCCGATGCCTTCTACACGCGCCGTGCCGGCGATCGCGCCGGCGGCGAGGAAATAGGTCGCGGCAGACGCATCGCCCTCCACCATCAGCGCCCCGGGTGGGGTATAGCTGCCGATCGGCACCCTGAATCTGCGATAGTCGTCATGTCGCGCGTCGATGCCGAACCGCCGCATCAGATCGAGCGTGATGTCGAGATACGGCTTGGAGACCTGCTCACCGGTGATGTTGATCGTGATCGGCGCGCGGGCGAGCGGCGCCGCCATCAAGAGCGATGTCAGAAACTGACTCGACACGGCGCCCGACATGCTGACCTCGCCTCCGTCGAGCCCACCGCCGATCACTTCGAGGGGCGGGAAGCCTTCAGAGCTCAGGTAGCGCACCTTGCCTCCGAGCGCGCGCAGCGGCGTTACCAGATCGGCGATGGGGCGCTCGCTCATGCGGGCATTGCCCAGCAGTCGAAACGTACCCTTACCAAGACAGAGTGCAGCCGTCAGCGGTCGATAGGCCGTGCCGGCCATGCCGAGGAACAGCTCACCATCGAACTCCGGATCGGTGCACAACGGACCGGATCGACCCTCAATGGAGATTGCGTCGCCCGAAACGCGCACGTGCACGCCGAGTGCGCTCAGCGCAGCGAGCATGTAGCGGGTATCGTCGCTCGCCAGCAGGTTTGTGATGCGGGTGGTGCCACGTGCGAGCGCGGCCAGTAACAGCGCGCGATTGGAGATGCTCTTCGAACCAGGCAGGCGAACGGTGCCGGCAATGCGAGTGACGGGGGCGATCGTGAGTGTCTTCAATGTGCGGCACCTGAGATAGGGCGGTAGGATACCGCAGATGAATCCAACCCAGATTGCGCTGACCCGCTTCGTCGATGCATACGTAGCACGGTTCCCTCAGCTCTATGACCCGTTCGATGAGTCGTGGCGATCGCCGTGCGAACTCGAGGCGCCGGTCATGGCTTCGTCAGGGGAGCGCATCGTGCGCTGGCAGCCGACGCGACGCCAGGTCGCGGACGACTTTGCCGGCGTCGAGCGAGCACTCGAGATCACTGTGCATGCCGACGTGAGGTCCTACTACGGCAGCTACTGGTCGGGTGGCCTCGAAGCGACGGCCTCAGAAGGTCACGTCAGCCTGCTCTTGCTCTGGAATACCGAGGATGCCGATCGACTGCAGGAAAACCTGATCGGACATGCCATTGCCAAGCAGCGCGCGCGGGCACCCTTCACGGTGTTCTTTGCCTGTACCGAACCCGACTCGGATCTGTTTCTGGCAGTCGATAACGCAACTGGCCGGGTGGTGCTGGAGAAGCCGGGTCACAAGCCGATTCGCGAGGTGGCGCCCTCACTCGCTGCGTTTCTCGATCGTCTGACGCCCGCGCCCCCCGACCTTCATCCGGCGCGCGGCATGTTGTCGACGTTGGGGTGACGCGGGTCGCGGGGTCCATGGCCGCGGTGCGGGCGCTGCATCGATCGTGCGAGCGCTTCGCGTTCGGCGAGGTTGAGGCGCGCAACCACGGCCACGAACGATGCATGAGATTGCGACTGCACCGACGTGAGACGACGCTGCAGTCGCTCCAAGGCCGCGGTGAGTTCGGCTGCGTCGAACGGCTCGGCAACGATGGCCGCATACAGCGCGCGCTGATCCCCACGCGTTCCGCGTATTTCACCACGTAGCCCGCGCATGTGTTCGCGCATCGTCGGCGCGATCTCCTCGCGCCGATCCTCGGGCAACGTCCGCAGGTAGCGCATGTAGCCGGCAGTTGGATCCGCCACCGGTCCGAACGGCGGCGGTGAGTCGCTGGCGATTCGGCCAACCACGAATCCGATCAACAGCAGATTCACGATCGCCGAAACGATGAGCCCCCCGATCAGCCATCTATTGCGCATCGTCGTAGTCCTCGATGTGCTCGAACGCGAGCAGTGTGAATTCATCGGCCAGAGAATCATCCGTACTTGTCGGGTTCATGCCGAGACCGAGCCCCAGACCGATCAGGAGCGGCACGAGCGCAAGGGCTGCGGGACGCAGGCCCCATGAGCCGTAGGCAATCCAATCGAGGAAGCCGTCGACCCAGCCAGCTTCGCGAACCCGCACCGAGCCGAGGATTCGCCCCCGCATGTCGCGTCCGGCAGTCGCTGGCACGGGCACGTCATTGAGCAGCGCATCGAGTGCCTGCGACTGCCGCAACAGACGCTGTGCATCGGTCGTCCGGAGCACTTCATCGACGCTCTCGCGCAAGGCCGCGGGCCAGCGATCGAGGTCACTGCCGTGGATGTCGACTAACCTTTCGAATGCATTCAGATCCAACTGATTCATGACCCTTCCATCTGATAATCGATGTCCGCTTTCAAAGCGAGCTTCAACGCCCTGCGCGCGCGGGACAGGAGCGATTCGAGTGCGTCGATACTGACTTCGAGTACGGCAGCGGCCTCGACGTTGCTCATTCCCTGGTAGTGACACAGCAGCAAAGCGGTGCGCTGTCGCTCCGGCAATTGCGCAATCGCACGACGCACTCGCGCCTGTAGTCGCGAGCGTTCCAGTGCGGTATCGAGCGCGTGACCTTCATCGACTGGTTCGGGCAGCACTTCGGTCGTTTGTTCGCGATGCTTGCGAAAGCCGTCGATCGCGAGGTTGCGGCCGATGCGGTACAGCCAGGTCGTGAACCGCACCCGCCCGGGCTGCCACCGATGCGCCTGCCGCCACAGCCGAAGGAACGTCTCCTGGGCGAGCTCCTCGGCGTCGGCGGCATTGCCACAGGTGCGATACAGGAACGCGCGCAGCGGCTCGAGGTGGCGGTCGATGAGCCGCGTGAATGCTGATGCATCGTGCGTTGTTACCGCAGTCATCAGTACTTCGTCCGACTCATCGTTTGCGTTGCCCAAAGCCTGCGGTGTCCCCGATCCCGATTACGGTCTTGCGGGCCGCGCCGCGCGTCGCTCGTCAGCGGTGACAGTGCCATCACCATTGGCATCGAGTTCGGCGGCGCGCTTGACGAAGGGCGGGTACTCGGTGGCGTCGAGTACGCCGTCCTTGTTCGCGTCCATATGGTCGAAGGCTGCACTGCGGCGCAGCTGCCACACCTTGGCCTTGAGCTGATCGAATTCGGCTGTGGACAGCTGACCGCTAGCGTCGGCATCGAGCGCCTTGAACAACTCGGCTCGGGCTTCGGGCGAATCGTCCATGCCGGGATGCATACGGCGATGGCCCCTCTGCTTGCCGGGCGGATGTGCGGGCTCTGCCGCCGCAAACTCGTCGCGACTGATCGTGTCGTTGCCGTCGGCGTCGGCCGCCTCGAACAGTTCCGCGCCGCGCGCCTTGATCTGTTCCACGTCCATCGTGCGCGCCGGCTTGGCGGGTGCATCGGCGAGGGCTGTCAGTCCGGCGACGGCGGCGGTTACGGCCAGAACGGCAGGGATGGCGAAGCGTTTGATCGTTTTCATCGGGTCATGACCTTGTGAGTGAGTGACGCCCCTTCTTACGACTGAGCAGCCAGAATCCGTCGCATTCATTCGTAACGAATTGTTTCGATGGCGAAGATGCGGTCGCCCCCCGCGAGACTCACGGTGACTTCGTCGTCCACGCGTTTGCCGAGCAACGCCTTGGCGATTGGCGAGTCGACACTGATGTACTCGGCGTTGCTGTCGAATTCATCCGGCCCGACCAATCGCCATCGCCGGCGCGCGTTCGTGTCGTCGATCAACTCGACCCAGGCGCCGAAGAAGATCCGGCTGCGGTCGGGCGGGGCGCGTTCGACCACGGTCAACTCATCGAGGCGCTTGGACAGGTAGCGGATGCGCGCGTCGGTCTCGCGCAGTTGCTTCTTGCCGTAGATGTACTCGGCGTTTTCCGATCGGTCGCCGAGCGCCGCCGCCTCGGCGACCTTGCGGGTGATCTCCGGGCGCACGGTCTTCCACAGGTGTTTGAGTTCCGCGGTGAGTCGCGCGTGTCCGCGGGGTGTGATGTATGCGCTCGACGGCGGACGCGGTGCACGGTAGCGGCTCATGGCCTGCGGGCCCGCGGCGAGCGCCGTCTGGTCGGATTCCGGGCTGTCTCGGCCCGGTAATTTCGATCAGGCATAAAGAGTCGCTGTATAGACCGAAAACATCTAGGCAGTTCCAAAGTCCGTCAAGAATCGGTCCATATACTCGGGCAAGGCAAACCGTCCGGACGACTTCGCAGGAGGGATACCATGCGGCGACTCTACTATCTGGCCGACGACCTCGAAACCACCAAGCGCGTGTCCGATGCGCTGCATTTCGAAGGTATTCGCGATCTTCACTTTCATGTGCTCGCCAAGGATGAAGCGGGGCTGTACCAGCACCGTATTCACTCGGCGACCACCTATCAGCAGCTCGACATGATTCACACCGGAGAGCAGTTCGCCCTGGTCGGCGTGCTGGTCGGCCTAGCGGCGGGCATCGCCAGTTCCCTGCTGCAACCGTTTCCCTGGGAGACGAATGTGCTCACAGTGGTGCTGATGGTGCTGCTCGGCGGCTTCTTTGGCGCCTGGCAGGGCGGTATGGTGGGGCTGAGTCGGGAAAGCTACAAGCTGGCACCGTTTCACGACGACATCGAAGCCGGCCGCTACCTGATCATGGTGGATGTCAAAGCCGACAATCGCTCGCGAGTGCGGGAGATGATGAACATGCGCTTCTCGAGCGTGCAGCGTTGCGGCAGCACCAGCACGTTCATCAATCCGTTCGAGCGCGCGGTGAAGGTGTACCACCAGAACACGCACTGACGGTTCGTGCGTTGGATGGTCAGGTTGGCTGACGCGGCAGGCTCGCCACCCGCTCCCAGATGCCGTGAGCAACTTTGCGGTCGATGGGTCGGGCATCGAGGATCGAGTGATCGAGACGCTCGGCCCGTGCGTAATCGCCCGCGTGCAGTAGTACGTCGATGAATACCTCGCGCGTGATGCCGAGGTCGTCGGGGTGCGCGGCGACACGCGAGTCTGCAATCAGTCGATGCACGTTGTCAGGTGCGTTGTTCTGCAGCACGCTCATCGCCATGACGCACAGGGCAATGAGTTCGCCATGCATGAGTGAACGACCGGTGTGATGCTCGAACGCGTAGCCGAGGAAGTGTTCCGACCCCTCTTCGAATCGTGAATGCCCGAGTCGGGCACACATGGCGCCAATGCGCTGATAGGCTGAGCTCAACCACCGCACCGCGTCTGGCTCGACGTTGGCAATCCCGGAGCAATGCAACTCGAGTTCGCGGAGCAGTCGTCGACCGAGCGCGGCGCCGCCTTCGTGCCAGGGGTGGCCGTGCTTGGCCGCCACGGCCAGTGCCCAGTCCCTGAGCCCCGTGTGGCACGACAACACATCACCGATGCCGGCGCGATTGAGGCGTGCGGGGGCCGAACGCACGAGATTCACATCGAGCACCACGAAGTCGGCGCGCACGTTGCCGATGTAGCTCACTTTGCGCGCGTCGCGCACACCGATTGTATCGGTGAACGCCGCGTCCACCGACGTGATCGACGGCACCTGGACCAATGGCTTGCCCGTTCGCCAGGCGATGTACTTCGCGGTGTCGATCGCCGAGCCACCGCCGATGCCGATCACGACTTCGGAGGCCGGCTCATCGAGCAGCAACGACTCGACGTGAGCGCGCTCCATGTTGCCGGCAACAATGCACCGTGCGGGCGGCGGCACATCGGGTGCAATCGATCGCCAGGGCGGATCATTGACGCACACGGTGTAGCGACCGCATTGCGCCAGGAACGCAGCGGTATCCATCTCGCGTATCGAAAATCCGTCCGGATCGAGCTCCATCACGCTACGGCAGCTCGTTGAGGTTGCTTTGAATTTTGTCGAGCGCCTCCGCAAGCATCAGCGCGTCGGATTCGCTCCCCATCAACAGCATGTGTTTCGCCCACAGCGTCTCGGCCGCAAGCGCGGTGGTCACGGGCAGTTCGAGCGCGCCATAGTTGACCGGCATGCGCCGATGCCGGGGCGCGAATCCATCGGGCCGTGCAAACGTTGCGAGTTGGTGAATCGGCGGATAGCTCATGGTGAGCGGAATGCCTTCAGCCTTCAGCGCGGCCAGAACGCGGTCGCGCGATGCACCGAACACGGCCTCGTCGATACGCAGGACGTAGCAGTAGTAGCCCTGCGATGTGGTGCGCGCGTCGCGCGCCTGGGGATGCACGCCCGGGATTCGCGCGAGCGCCGTGTTCAGTGCCAGCGCATTGCGATTGCGGCACGCATTCTGCGAATCGAACCGCTCGAGCTGACCGAGCAGCACCGCCGCCTGCCACTCGGTCATGCGGAAATTGCCACCGAGCGCGAAGTGACTGTAGAACCATTCGCCCGGCCGTCGGCCGCAGTCCGCATACGATCGGATGAGCGCTGCAGGTGCTGCGTCCCGCACGCTGATCGCGCCGCCTTCGCCCGCGGTCAGCAGTTTCGATTGCTGGAACGACCAGGTACCCGCGGCGCCGAATCCGCCGACCGGCCGATCGCGATACATCGATCCATGCGCATGTGCGCAGTCCTCGATCAAGGCTATGTTGTGGCGTTTGCACAGATCGACGAGTGCGTCCATGTCACACGGCAGACCGGCGACGTGCACTGCGATCAATGCGCGCGTGCGGGGCGTGATCGCCGCCTCGGCCGCAGCGGGGTCGATGCAGAACGTGGTCGGATCGACATCGACCAGCACGGGCACGGCGTTGACCGTGGCAACAGCCGAGGCGCTGGCGAGAAACGTGTAGTCGGGGACGATCACTTCGTCGCCCTCGCCGATACCGAGCCCTAGTAGTGCAACTTCAATGGCGTGGGTGCCATTGGTGACGGCAACGCAGTTGGGCACACCGCATCGACCTGCCCATGCCGACTCGAACTCACGCGCGCGCGTTCCCTCGCTGCTCCACCACCGGTTCGAGTGCAACACTTCGAGCAGGCGCCGTTCTTCCGCCGCGTCGAACTGGGGCCATTGTGGGTACGGTTGCGAACGGACCGGGCTGCCGCCGCGAATGGCGAGATGCGCCATTGAATTACTCCTGCTCGATGCCGAAGAAACGTTCCATGCCGCCAAATCGCACCACCCTGAACTCTTCGGCGAATGCGAGGCCATGACCCTTTCCGGTCGCCCGAGCGCCGGCCGTGACCATGCGCGTGACCAGTTCACGCAGGTCCCCATGCGCCGCTGCCTCCAGCGCATCGATCTGCTTACCACCGGTGGCGGCCTGCAGGCGCAGTTGATGCACGAGGTGCCGCAGCATCGTCTGGTGCGCAAGCGCGGCTTCGATTTTCGCGTCGAGCGTTGGTGCGATGTCGATCGGCGTAGTCACTTCGACGAGGCGGCGCGCGAAGTACCAGCGCTCGTACACACCGTGAGGTGCCAGACCTTCATTGAAATGCTCCGGGTGGTGCTTGTCGAACTGCGCGGTCCAATAGGTTTCGTCCACTGCTTGAGCGATGCGGATGTGGTCCTGATTGTCTTCATGGAAGGCGCCGTACGGATCGAAGCTGATCACTGCGTAGGGTCGCACGCGACGGACGTGGTAGATGAACCGTTCGCGCAGCTGAGTTTCCGCAACGTCCGCCAGCCGATCGGTTTCGTAGCCGAGATCAACGATCTCATCGAATCCAAGGACTTTCGCCGCCGCGCGCAGCTCGCGGCTGTTCGCCTCGATCGTTCGCTCGACATCCATGCCCACTGAGTCGTAACGATCGTCGGTAACGCGCAGCAATACGAGGCGCGCACCCGCATCGGCCATGCGCCGCAGCGTCCCGCCAATGAAGAGCGCTGCGTCGTCGGCGTGTGCGACGATGACCAGTACGGTTCGCCCTGCATTGGGGAGGATGTTCATGTCAGGAGAACTGCGGGCAGAGACGCGGCCAAGGCTGCGACGCCTCGTAGCGCGTGGCGGCCGCCAGCAGCAGATCTTCTCGATAGCGCGGCCCGATCACCTGCAATCCGATTGGTAATCCTTCGACGGTGATGCCAGCCGGAACACTGATCGCGGGCAGATTGACGAGATTCGCGAGCATTCCGTGTACGGCCATCATGCCGGCGTGCACGTCACGGTCGCCGATTCGGGTCGGCATGGGTCCTTCGGCGGCAAATGGCGGTCCGGCAACCATCGGGGTCAACAGGAAGTCGACGCCATTGAGCAACAGTGCGACCCGCTCCACGATCCTGCGGCGCTGGGATTCGACGGCCGCGAATTTCGGCAGCGTCACGCGTTGCGTGGAACGCCAGCTCGGAGCGACCAGCGGATCGAGCGCTGCAAGCTGCTGCTGCCAGAGGTCGGTCGGCATGTCGACGAACATGTCTGCGCCTTCCATGCGCGCATAGGTCACGGTGAAGTCCTCGAGTTTGAACATCTGATCGATGAGTTCACCTTCGATCGCCGTGACGAACGCATGTGCAGCACGTTCACACAAGCGCGCGACTTCCGGATCGACCACCGCAAAACCGAGATCGGCCGTGAATACCGCGCGCAGTCCCTTGCACGATATGCGTTCGATTGAATCGACGAACGAAACCGATGGTGCCGGGAGCGCCGTGCGATCGCGGGCGTCCGGTCCCGCCATCACGTCGAGTAACAGTGCCGTGTCGGCAACGGTCGTGGTGAGACTTCCGACTACGGCGTTCTGCGCGAGGTGGGTAACACCATACGTTGGAATGCGGCCGTACGTGCACTTCAGGCCGACGAGCCCGGTTGAACTCGCCGGGGTACGGATGGAACCGCCGCCATCGCTCGCTGTGCAGAAGGGGGTCAGACCCGCAGTGACCGCTGCCGCTGATCCGCCGCTCGATCCGCCTGGAGTACAGGCGCGATTCCAAGGGTTGCGGGTGACGCCGAGCGCAGGGCTTGCCGTATAGGCCCACGCGCCGAACTCCGGCGCGGCCGTTTTGCCGATCGGGATTGCGCCCGCAGCACGCAGGCGTGCGACATGGATATCGTCGCGCGTCACCGGGGGTTGATCCTGAAACCATCGCGAGCCGCGGGTGGTCGGCATGCCGGCACAGTCTTCGAGGTCCTTGACGCCGAACGGCACGCCGGCCAGTGCACCCAGTGTGTGGACATCACCGCGACGCACGACGTCGTCAACGCTGCGCGCCGCGCGTAGCGCAGCAGACGCATCGAGATGGACGAACGCGTTCAGATCTCCGTTGTACTTTGCGATCCGCGCCAGACATTCGCCGAGCAGCGTTTCTGCGCTGCGCTCACCGCTGCGAATCAGTCGCGCCGCTTCCAAAGCATCCGGCATCGTCATCGTCGACTCCCCTGAAACGTGGCGTTGAGATCGAATGGTGGGCGAAAGAGGCCACGATCGGTGATGAAGCCTGTCACAAGGGTGTGGGGTGTCACGTCGAAGGCGGGGTTGCGCACTTTCACACCGGGCGCCGCAACATCGGTACCTGCGATTCGGGTCACTTCCTCGCCGGCACGCTCTTCGATGATCACATCATCGCCGCGCGCTGTCGCAGCATCAAAGGTGGACGACGGACAAGCGACGTAGAAGGGTATACCGAAGTGACGCGCCGCAATCGCGACGGCTGATGTGCCAATTTTGTTGATCACATCGCCATTGGCCGTCACGCGATCGGTACCGACGATCACGCAATCGATCGCGCCCTCTGCCATGAGATGCGCCGCCGCGTTGTCGCAGATCAATGTGACATCGAGCCCACCGCGTGACAGTTCCCATGCCGTCAGGCGGCTACCTTGCAGGAGCGGCCGCGTTTCATCGACGTATACTCGAAACGCCGTGCCGTGCGCATGAGCCATGTAGAGCGGAGCGGTTGCGGTACCAAGTTCCGACACCGCGAGCGCACCTGCATTGCTGTGGGTGAGGATGCCGCGGCCCGGCGCGATGAGCGAACGACCGTATTCGCCAATCGCGCGACAGATCGCGCGATCTTCGACATGGATCGCTTCCGCCTCAGCGGCCAGCGCCTGCTGAAGCAACACCAGATCGTTGGTGTTGGCAGTCGTCGCGACGCGGCGCATGCGTTGCATGGCCCAATGGAGGTTGACCGCAGTGGGGCGGGCCGCACCGATCAGTGCGCATACATGTGCAAGTGTCTCGTTGAACTGTTCGACGGACTCGTGCTCGGCGGTTGCCATCGCGACCACCACACCGTAGGCGGCGGCAATCCCGATCGCCGGTGCGCCGCGCACCTTGAGTTGTCGGATGGCATCGCGCACCGCCGTCGCCGAGGCCATGCGCTCGAATACGACGCGATGCGGCAACTGGGTCTGATCTAGCAGCTCGAGCACGCCGTCATGCCAGCGGATCGGTTCGGGGGTGGTGCTCATGGTGCGAGCGCCTTGGCACGCGCGGCCAAATCGAGCAACCCATCGACCGTCTGGCTGAGCTGCGCGCCGCAAGCGAACACCCCGTCTTCGTGTCCGGGCGTCGCGAAGATCAGCTGATTGCCCACGCGCGCACCAAGCAATTCCTCGACGTCGCGCGCCAGCTGCGGCGACCCATAGGACGTTGCCCGTCCGGTACTGGCGAGGCCCAAGGCAGCTGCGTTGCGCCATAGCGCGGGCGCGTGCACATGTAGAACGCACTGAATGTCTGCAGCGGCCGTGTAGACCACACCGTGGGTGACTGTCTCCGAAGACGGCGGCAGATCACCGGTTACACACGCATGGAAAGTCGCAGTGTCGAACCGATCGATGCGTGGCCAGGCCGTGGCGTCCAGACGCGGTGCGTCGATCGCCTGGCTCGCGCTGATGAAGAAGCGATCCGCGTTGCCCGGATCGCGAACGCTCATGTTCCCGAAGGCATAGCCGCCATAGCGATTCGCGGATCGACCCACCATGCCGGCCTTGCATAGCCGCTGTCGTGAGGCCTCGAGACGAGCGAGCAGGGCCGAATCGACGCGGTCAGAGGCGCTCGCCGATCGCAGCTCGAAGCGGAATTGAATGACGCCTTCTGATTGGTTATTCCGACTGTCCATCGCATCGAGACTCGTGACGCTGTGGCTAGCATGCCCGTTGTTTGGCGCGAAATCATGCGCCTCATTGAGTTAGCCGACCACATGTAATATAACGGACGTTACGTCAAAAATGAGGTCGCGATGAAGCTCGACATCTTCACCGAAATTCAAAAGCGGGACTGTGAAGGCAACGGCGGATTTCCGCAGCTGATGCGGGAGACCATCGAACAGGCTCGCGTTGCAGATGAGGTGGGGTTCGAGTGCTGGTGGGAGGTTGAACATCACTGCGCGACCGATTTCAGCTACAGCTCGTGCCCGGAAATGATCCTGCAGGCTATTGCGGCCAACACGAAGCGCTTGCGCGTGGGTCATGCGGGTATCCTGGTGCCGTTCGAGATCAACCATCCGCTGCGGGTAGCCGAGCGCGCGGCGATGCTGGATCAACTCAGTGGCGGGCGCCTGGAAGTGGGCCTCGCCAAGTCTGGTGGCAAGGAGTGGCAGACGTTCAATATTTCCGAGCAACAGGCCGGCGCCGATCTCATGGAAGCCACGCGAATGCTGCCACGCGCATGGCGCGACGTTTCTTTTTCCTGGGGCAGCGAGCGCTGGAGCGTCGAAAATCGGGATGTGCTGCCCAAGCCTTTGCAGCAGCCCCATCCGCGCTTGTGGCATACGTGCTCCAGTCCGCCGTCCTTCGAACGGGCAGGGACTATGGGGGTGGGCGTTCTCGGGACAACACTGTTCGCGCCGGTCGACACGCTGGATCTGATGATCAAAGGGTATCGACGTGCGATCGCGGCAAGCACGGTCGATCCACGGTCCATCAACGACGCCGCCGGGGTCTTCACGTTCGTACACGTCGCCGAGTCGACACGGGCCGCGATCGACAGCGGTGCGCCTCGATCCGCGCTGTGGTACGTGAGTTCCGCGCCGCGTGTCTTCAACGTGCCGCGTGACATTTTCTACACCGCGATTCGCGGCAACACCGATCCGCGTTCGCGACCGTCTACCGCCGCACTCGCTACGCCCGAGCATTCTGATGGGTCTGCTGTCGGTGATTCGAATCCGGTGGTGGCGCTGCTCAAGCGCGAGTTCGCTGGCGAGGAGATATCCAACGAGGAGATCTTCGCTGTGATCAGCGAGCTCGATTCGGTGATCATCGGCGACGTCGCCACCTGCCGGCGCAAGATGGAGAAATTCCGTGACATTGGAGTCGATCGGCTGATGTGTCTCATGCAGATGGGTGAGGTGCCGCACGAACAAGTCGTCACGAGCATGCGTCTGACCGGACGCGAGCTGATTCCGCACTTTGCCTAAGGTAGTCGACCACGACGAGCGCCGCCGCGAGTTCGTCAAGGCGGCCTACGACATGATCCGGGAGCGGGGCCTCGCGAAGACGACTGTTCGCGCGGTTGCCAAGCGGGCCGGATTCACGACTGGAGCGTTGGTTCATTACTTCGGGGGCAAGGACGAACTCATCCGGCTCGCACTCGAGTACTCGGGTCAGCACGTACGTGAGCGCATGCAGGCGGCACATCGCGTTCAGCGCGGCCGCGCGGCACTGCGCGAAGTGCTGATCGAAGCGCTGCCGCTCGACAAACAACGCACCGCGAACTGGCGTCTCTGGCTCGGGCTCTGGTACCACTCCGAATTGAACACCGATATGCGTGATGAGGAGCGCAGGCGTTACCGCGAATGGACTCGACGACTGGAGCAGCCTTTCAACGAGTCCATCGAACTCGGCGAACTACCCGCTGACTTCGAGGTCGCTGTGGAGGTTCAAGGACTTATCGCTTACGTGGACGGGCTCGGCGTGCAACACCTGATGTCACCCCGACGCATGTCAGCGCGACAGGTCACCGCAATGATGGATCGATACCTCGACCGGCTGTATGGCAAACTTACATAACAGCCGTTATATTTAGGTTTCGAATGGAGGAGAGAGAGATGTTCAGAACACTTGCTGTTGCCGCGGCGTTCCTTGGATTAAGCCACGGCGCGTGGGCCGCTCAGTCCAACGTCATCGAAGAAATACTGGTCACCGCCGAGAAACGTACCGAGGCTGCTCAGGACACCGCGATCGCATTGACGGTGTTCGACAGCGAGCAGCTGCAGCTGCGCGGTATCGATGAACTCGAGGACCTGCAGTTCGCGGTGCCGAACCTCATCATCAGCCCAAACTCTCAGTCACCCGTCACCTATGCCTACATTCGCGGTATCGGCTCGGATCAGCTGGTGGCTGGGTTCGATCCGGGTGTTGCCTATCACGTCGACGGTATGTACATCGGACAGCCGTCATCGATGCCGGGAGACATGTGGGACATGGAGCGCGTCGAAGTGCTGCGCGGCCCGCAGGGCACACTGTATGGACGCAACACGACCGGCGGCTCCATCAACGTGATCACCAAAGATCCGACCGATGAGTTCGAGATGGTCACGGATCTGACCCTCGGGAACTACGACGACGCGCGCATTCGCACGGCGGTCAATGGCGCGCTGACGGATACGGTGTCCGGTCGCCTGTCGTTCATCAGTGAGCGCAACGAGGGCTACCAGGACAACAAGTTCAATGACGACCATAACGGCGACGTCACGGACTACTACTCGATACGCGGCAAAGTGAAGATCGAAACCGGCGACAACTCCAACTGGGTGTTGACCGCGCAACGGTTCCAGAACGAAGGCAACCAGAGCCAGAAGCGGCGCGAGCCGTTCGGCTCGATTCCGGTCTATGCCGGCGCCATCCCGAACCCAAGCGACCCGCGCGAAGTCGCGAAGGACTACAAGGAAGAACTGGACCTCACCAACAGTCTGTACTCGGCACAGGGAACGTGGGACGTCGACCTCGGCGCGCTTGGTCCTGTGACGATCGTGTCCATCACCGGTTACATCTCCAACAATTGGGACCAGAGCTCCGATCGATCAGTCGAGCAATGCGATTCAGTTCCAGACCTGGAACATGGACACTAACCAGTTCACCCAGGAGGTAAGAGTCGTGTCTGCGGGCGATGGCCCGTGGGAGTGGATCGTCGGCGCCTTTTACTTCGATGAGAAACTCCAGACCGATTACCTGTTCCAGGACTCATCGCCGTTTGGTTTTACTTTCATGAATGGCGGTGAACTCGACACAACGTCGTACGCCGTCTTCGGCCAGCTCGGCTACGACTTCCGTGACAGCGGCAATCCCTTCAAGATCGTCGGCGGTATCCGCTACACCCAGGACGAGAAGGATATTTCCGAGTATCAGATGATCCCGCAGTTCCTGGTCGACCTCAGCGACGAGGACAATCAAAACTGGGACGAAGTGACCGGTCAGGTGGAGTTCGACTACTTCGTCGCCGAGGACGTGATGGCATACCTCATGCTGTCGCATGGCTACAAGGGTGGTGGCTATTCCATCGGTCAGTTCGACAAGTACGACCCGGAGACGATGGACGCGGCAGAGCTGGGCCTCAAGAGTCAGTTCATGAACAACCGTGCCCAGGTCAACGTGGCCGCGTTCTACGACAAGTACGAAGATCTGCAGGTGAACTTCCTCGAGTTCACCTCGTTTACGACGGACAACGCGGCCAAGGCGACGATCACCGGCATCGAAGTCGAAACCCAGTTCATTCCCGTCGACGGTCTCATCGTCGGCGTCAATGGCACGTGGCTGTCGGCGGAGTTCGACGACTACCAGTTCACGCCAACGATCGACCTGTCTGGCGATACCGTAAACCGCGCGCCCAAGTACACGGCCCAGATCTTTCTGCAATACGACTGGTCGCTGGGTGATCGGGGCTCGATGACCGCGCGCGCCGATTACTACTGGCAGGACGAGGTCTACTATCGGGTGCAGAACATCGAGCGCCACAAGGCGGATGCGTTCGACACTGCGGATGCAAGGCTCATGTGGACCAGCGCGGATGAGCGATGGGTAATCGATGCGTTCGTGAAGAACCTTGCAGACGAAGACAATCTGCGCAACCTCACGGTTTCCGATGGGTTGTCTACTGGCGATAACAGCTTCGTGTCCTACTATCCGCCGCGCACCTACGGTGTCCGTTTCGGCTGGAGAATGGGTGGCGTCCAGTGAGCGATTGGCGCATTCGTTCGATCTTTCACTTCATTCTGCCCTGCGCCAACGTCGAGCAGTCGACGGTGTTCTATGGCCACTTCGGCTTCGAGGTGATCAAGGACAACCGCAACGTGGTGTGGCCGGACTATGTCGGCAAGAACTTCAACATGGGCTCAGGCGTCCAGGGTCGTGCCGTGCAGCTGGTGCTGCCACAGGACGATTCGCTGCAGACGCGCATCGATCTGATCGAGTGGGTCCGGCCGAAGTGGCGCAATCCGGATCTCGACCAACCTGAAGGACAGCGGTTCCCGCGCGTGATGGCGTTGCTCACCCACAATATCCAATCGGCAACGAAGGAATTGATGACCAAGGGGCTGAAGCCGACGCAGCCGCTGCGTGCGCCCGATCCCGTCATCGGCGTGCAGGGGGTCGTTTGCTTTGCCGATCCCGACGGACACATCGTCGAGCTGATCGAGTATTTCCCGGGTCAACTCGGCAGCAAAACAGACGGATTGGCGAAGAGCAGCTGACTTATGGTCAATGGTTAGTTGCAGCGTGGTTGTCAGTTGGACCCGCAGACCGAGCCATTTCGCTGGACTGGATAACTCGCTTTGTTTCGCAAGGCGCGTACTGTCTAATCTCTGTTGGGCGGTGCTGCTGGGCGACGCATGAACTTCTTTGAACGCTATCTGACGGTTTGGGTGCTGCTATGCATCGGCGTTGGGATTCTGCTGGGGAAAGTGGCTCCAGAGATCGCCCAAACCCTTGACGGAATGGCCATTTACGTTGACGACGCACCGGTCATTTCCATTCCCATCGCGTTGTGCCTGTTTTTCATGATGTATCCCATCATGGTCAAGATCGACTTTCACGAGGTGGTCAAGGCGGGCAAAGCCCTGCGCCCGGTGGGCTTGACGCTCTTCATCAACTGGGGCGTCAAACCATTCACGATGTATGCGATCTCGAGTTTTTTCCTCGGCACCTTGTTTCTCAACTTCATCGGCCCTGATGCAGTTGACCTGGTGAAGATGCCGCTTGGAGCCAGCCTGTCGGTTGGCGACACCTACGGTGCCGGTCACGTGGTGCTCGTCGATGGCGTCAAGATGCTGGAAGTACCGCTTTGGCGCAGCTATCTCGCAGGCTGCATCCTCCTTGGGATTGCACCCTGTACGGCGATGGTGCTGGTTTGGGGCTATCTCTCGAAAGGTAACGACGGCCATACGCTGGTGATGGTAGCCATCAATTCATTGACCATGTTGGTTCTGTTTGGAGTGTTGGGCGGGTTCTTACTGGGCGTAGGACAGCTACCGGTGCCCTGGCAGGCGTTGCTGTTGTCGATCGGTATCTATGTTGCGCTACCGCTCGCGGCGGGTTACGCCTCTCGCAAGTGGATCATGGCGGCGAAGGGAGAGGCCTGGTTCAACGAGACATTTCTGCGGTATCTGACGCCGGTTACCATCACCGCACTGCTTGTTACACTCGTGCTGCTCTTTTCGTTCAAAGGCGAGACCATCGTTCAAAACCCGCTCACCATCCTATGGATCGCTGTCCCGTTGTTCGTCCAGACCGTGCTGATATTTGCCTTGGGATACGCGTTGTCCAAGGTGTTGGGCCTGACCTACGAGAACGCTGCACCGTCCGCAATGATCGGCGCGTCCAATCACTTCGAAGTCGCGATCGCCACCGCGGCAATGTTGTACGGCTTGTCATCGGGCGCCGCGCTCGCAACGGTTGTGGGCGTGTTGATCGAAGTGCCACTCATGTTGATGCTGGTGAGATTCTGCTTGCGGACGCGCCTTTGGTTTCCTCGCGAGCCATCTTCGGCAGCGGCTCGCTGAATCGTTCAGAGTAGTGCGATCGGGTTCACGGGTGAGCCGGTTGCGCGCTCGATCCGCAGTGGTGCGACCGTAAACAGAAACGACCAGCGCTTGCGTCGCGCGCAGGCCTCCGCCAAACGATCCAGACGCAGATTGTCGAGCAGGTGCACACCCATGGCGACGAGGGCGCACTGGTGGATCGGCATGCCCCAGCCCTCGATATCGATGTTGGGCAGGGCATCGGATACGCCATCGCTGCCGAGTACCGCCACGCCCCGATCGTGAATCCATTCCACACACTCCGGGTGCATGCCCGCAAGACCTTCGGTGATCGGATTCCATGGACCGTGCTTTTCCCGGCGCGCGTCGCGTCCCGACGCGACGATGAGAATGTCGCCTTCCGTTACGCGCACGCCCTGAGCCTTCTCGGTTGCTTCGAGCTGCGCCACGGTGATGGCTGAACTTGCCTCGATCCAGTCCACACCCAGCGTGCGTGGCACGTCGAGCAGCACACCTCTGGAGGTGATGCCGTCGCGCGCGCACATGATGCTGCCGCGACGCGCTCCGGTGCTTTTGACCTCGGTGGCGGCGAAGCCGTTGTACATCTGACCGTCGACGAACACGTGGCAGAGGGCGTCGATGTGGGTGGTAGCCATGCCGTGAAAGGCGACACCGACGAAATCCATCGCTGCTTCGAGGCCCACACCGGGAATGACGCAGTCATCGCCACCCTGAATCATCATGTGCAGGGCGGGATTCGGGTTCTCGACAGTGGGTTGCACGGCCAGTTCGCGCGCGCAGCTGATCACCTCGCCGCTCACCACTTCGGAGGCGGCCTGGCGACGCTTGGCTTCGGTGATGAGATTCAAGGCGCCGCTCTCGTCCTCCGCACCCCAGCGTCCCCAATTCTTCACCCGCTCGAACACACCGCGCATCCGCTCCGGCGTCCAGGATTCCCGCATTCGTCCATCTCCAGTAACTGAGCATTCGATTCCCGCGCAGAATACATCAGCACACGCACTGCAATAGAATCGACGCATGAAAACCCGCAAAGCAGCCGGCGCTCTTGGCGCCTTCGTCAGCGACGTTGATCTCGGCAAGGCCGTCGAGTCAACGGCTGTCTTCGATGAGATCCATGCGGCGGTGGTCGAGCATGAGGTCCTGTTCTTCCGCGATCAGCACATATCGCCGCAGACGCTGCGCGCGTTTGCCGCCCGATTCGGTGCGATCGAGGGACATCCGGCCTACCCGGTCGTGCCGGGAACAGTCGACGTTCAGATCCTCGAAAGCACCGCCGAGAAACCTTCCAAAATCGAAGCGTGGCATTCGGACATGACGTTCCGTGCAACACCACCGGCGTATACGCTGCTGCACGGCCAGATCATTCCGCCTTACGGTGGCGACACGCTGTTCGCGAGCATGACGGCCGCCTACGACGCGTTGTCCGATGAGTTTCGCCGCCTGCTCACCGGCCTTACCGCGACCCATGACTTTCGATTCGGGTTCAAGGAGAGTCTGGCCGAACCCGGCGGTCAGGCGCGGTTGAGGGATGCGGTGGCGGCCAATCCGCCGGTATCGCACCCGGTGATCCGCACGCATCCGCAGTCGGGGCGCAAGGCGCTGTACGTCAACAGCCTCTTCACTACGCGCATCAACGAGCTGTCTTCGCGCGAAAGTCGTTCTGTGCTCGATTTTCTGTTCGATCACATGATCACCGAGGAATTCACTGTACGACTCGGCTGGCAGCCTGAAACGGTCGTGATCTGGGACAACCGCTCGACCCAGCACAAGCCGGTGAACGATTTTCTGCCCCAGCATCGCAAACACCATCGCGTTACGGTGATCGGCGACCGGCCGCGATGACTCGAAGGAGAACAACATGATGGTCAAGTGGATTAAACGTGTGCTGCTCACAGCTGCGTGCATTTGCGGCAGCGGCGTTGCCGCGGACGAAGCAGCCAACGCCGGCGCGTTTGCGGCGATGGACGCGTTCATGAAGGCATTCAACGCAGGTGACCTGGAAGCATGGGCGGACTCACTGCAGTTCCCTCATGTGCGGCTTGCCAGCGGCCGGGTCGACTACTACGCCGACCGCAAGGCATTCATCGAAGCGATGAGCAAATCGAGTCTCGTCAGCAGCGAAGGTTGGCACCACAGCACATGGGATGCGCGTGACATCGTGCACAGCACGGCGGACAAGGTGCATATCGCAACGACGTTTTCGCGCTATCGGGAGAACGGTGAGCGTTATGCGACTCACCAGTCGCTCTACATCGTCGAACGGGTCGCCGGGCGCTGGGGTGTGCGCGCGCGCTCGAGCTTCGCGCCGTGACGAGGGGTTCCGCATGAGCTGGTCCAAGGACGAATTCGAATTCGAGACGCGTGCAATTCACGCGGGCCAATCGCCGGATCCTTCGACTGGCGCAATCGTCACCCCGCTGTATCTGACCTCCACGTTCGTTCAGTCGGCGCCCGGCGTGCACCAGGGCTACGATTATTCTCGCAGCGGCAACCCCACCCGACAGGCGTATGAACAGTGCGTCGCCAATCTGGAAGGTGCGCGTTACGGCTACGCCGTGGCATCGGGGTGCGTCGGTACCGCGACGATCGTGCACCTGCTATCGGCAGGCGATCATGTAGTTGCGTGCGACGACATGTACGGCGGCAGCTATCGACTGTTCGAGCAGGTGTTCGCCAAGCTCGGTATTGCGTTCAGCTACGTGGATCTGTCCGCCGCAGACAGCCTCGCCGAGGCGATGCGCGCCAATACGAAGATGGTGTGGATCGAGACACCGTCGAACCCGCTGATGAAGCTCATCGACATTGCGGCGGTCGCGGAGATTGCGCATGCCGGCGGGGCGAAACTCGCGGTCGACAACACATTCGCGAGTCCCTATTTCCAACGCCCCATCGAACTCGGTGCCGACATCGTCCTGCACTCGACCACTAAGTACATCAACGGTCACAGCGATCTGGTCGGTGGTGTTGTTATCACCGACGACGATGAACTCGCGACGCGGCTGAAGTTTCTGGCCAACGCGATCGGCGGTATTCAGAGCCCGTTCGATGCGTTCCTCTGTCTGCGCAGTTTGAAGACGCTCGCGGTGCGGATGCGCGCCCACGAGAGCAATGCCATGGCGGTGGCGCTGTTTCTCGAATCGCACGCCAAGGTCGAGCGTGTGCGCTTTCCGGGGCTGCCGAGCCACCCTCAGCACGCGCTCGCGAAACGGCAGATGCATGGCTACTCCGGCATGCTCACGTTCAACGTTGCCGGTGACCTCGCGGCAACGCGACGCGTACTGGAACGGTTTCGCGTGTTCACCCTCGCCGAAAGTCTCGGCGGTGTCGAGTCGTTGATCGAGCATCCCGCGATCATGACGCACGCGAGCCTGCCGGCGGGGATTCGCGCGTCACTCGGCATTGGCGACAACCTGGTGCGCGTCTCAGTGGGCATCGAAGGCATCAATGATCTGATTGCGGATCTCGATCGCGCGCTCGAGGCGGCGTGAACACGATCATCGACGACATCGATGTTCACATCGGCAGGGCGGGGTCAATCGATCGGGCGGCGCTGGTCCCGGGCGTGTACTTTGCCTGGTGCGCGAATCTCAGCCTCCTCGCTGCGAATGTCGCCAAGGAATTCGAGCGGGAACTCCTGCGCCTGCGCATGCGCGATCTCAAACCCGGTGAATTCTTCATCAAGGTCACCGGCGGTCGGTTGACTGCCGACCTCTTGAGTGAGCGCGGGCGACTGTTCGCCGCGGATCACTACGCCGACTATCCGAGTGAGCTGGCCGCCGCGCTGGGGGTCGATGTCGAGCGCATCTATGACGCGGCGGATTCCTGGGACACCTACGATGCCGTGGCAAGGCCGCTGACCGCGGCGTACTACGCCTTCGCCGATGCCGGCCACAAGCCGCACAAAGTGAGGCGACACTGGTGGCAGTTGTGGCGCGAGGAATCCCGATGAAACTCCCGCCAGTCTGGGACCTGCTGATTGCACGCCCGCTGCCGAACGAACTGCCCTGGGCGCTGTTGCTCGATGCCGATCCGCATCGGGCGCGGATCGAGTCGTACTTGAGTGAAGAGCTGACGCGGGTTGCCAAGCACGACGGCGAAGTGCTCGGCGTGTACGTCATGGAGTGGCGCGACAGCGAGTGCATCGAACTGATGAACATCGCGGTTCGCGAAGACTGCCAGGGTCAGGGACTCGGCCGATGGTTGCTCGGACATGCGCTGGGTCTGGCGGAGTCGAAGGGTGCGCGGCGCGTCGAAGTGGGCACGGGCAACTCGAGCCTTGCGAACCTTGCGTTCTATCAGCGCGGCGGCTTTCGCATCGTCGGCGTGGTGCCGAACTTCTTCACCGACAACTATCCTGATCCCATCATCGAAGACGGCATCGTCTGTCGCGATATGGTGCGCCTCGCCTTCGAGGTCACGCCGGATTAGCAGTACTCTGCGAACTTGATGAATGCGCTGTGGGACGGTCATCTGTTCTACGCTTCATCTACTCGGCAGACCCATCTTTTGCAGGAACGCCTTGTAGCGGGGATCATCGGCCACCTTGTTGAACAACGGCTCTCCCACCATCTGGGTTAGGCCGTGGTGTTTGTTGTCGTAGGCTCGTTCGAGCCACAGGAGGGCAAGGTCGGTGTCGCCGCGATACGCGTAATTTAGCGCAACATAGTACGAAGCTTCGTTGTCCTTAATCTGCACGCCAAGTGCTTCGTCTGCTTCGGAGTGACGACCGAGTGCCGTCAGGATACTTGGAAGGAACAGCATTCGATGTGCCTCGTCGACTTCCTGCTGAACGATGACAAGCGCCTCATCCGGCCTTCCATCGACAAGCAGTGTTTTGGCGAGAAATGAACGCGTCCAAAGGAACTCAGGCGCAATCGCCAGCAACCTGCGGTAGGTGGCTTCGGCGTCCTTCAACCGCCCTGAAAAGTAGTAGGCAGTCCCAAGGTTCCAAAGCACGAACGCGTTGAGTGGATCGCGGACAAGTGCAGAACTGAGGTATTGCTCGGCATCGTCCCAACGTCCGAGGGTGTACGACAATATCCCGGCGGCCAATAATGCGCCCGAGTTTGTGGGGTCAATGGCGAGAGCCCGTTGTCCTTCCGCCTCCGCCGCTACCCAGTCCCAGTCCAGCGTTCGTTGGACATACTGCAGCACAGCATGCGCGGTTGCCAGATCTGGACTCGATTCCAATGCGCGCTGAGCGAGTAGCCGGGCGCGTTCGTAGCCGACCGTTGGGCGTAGGAAGTTGTTGTCTGTTGCTACCACCATCGCGAATGCGAGTTGCGAAATTGCAAGGCCAAAGTTTGGGTCGAGACTGATCGCTTGGTCGAGGAATTCGCTCGCAGCGTCCAGAGATGCTTTGGTGTTTCGCAACGTCGCTGCCACGCCCCGCAGGTAGAGCAGGTATGCGTCTAGATTTTTCGTGCCGCCCCTGTGTCGATTCAGCTCACCCCCCCATGAGCTTGATCTGTAACGCTTCAACTGTCGCATTGGCGATACTGTCCTGAACCGCAAACACGTCCTCTAGGTCACGGTCATAGGTTTCTGACCACAGCTGATAGCCCGTATCGGCGCGCGCCAACTTCACCGTCACCCGGAGTCGATTCCCCGACAGGCGGACGCTACCTTCCAGGATCTGGGCGACACCGAGTTCCCTGGCGATGTCGGCAATCTTGGTCGGCGTATCTTTGAAGTAGAACGATGAAGTGCGCGCTGGCACATGCAGGTCAGGCACTTGCGCGAGCAAGTTGATGATTTCCTCAGCCATCCCTTCAGCGAGGTAGCCCTGGTCCTGCTTCTCGCTCATGTCCACGAACGGAAGGACGGCGATGGATTTTTCCGAGACTCTAGGCGCCCCCGATGCCGCTGCAGCGGCGGTTGCAGCGTCGGGGTCGCCGGTGAACCGCAACCTTTCAGTCGCCAGCCAAGCGAGCGAAACAGTGACGGTCACAGCCAGGAGCACCGCTGACCAGACACGGCGCCGTGAGGAAGTGACCTGTGCCCGAGGTAGTGGGTTCGGTTGGACTCTTGGCTTAGCCGATGGCATCGAACGCGAATGCTCTTGCATGGCTGTGACCACCGTGGCGACTGCGTCATGCAATCCGCCCGATGCCACATCGATCCACTGCGACTCGCTGAGGAAGTACTCGAACGAGGGACTGAGCGGCGCCGCATCGGTGCGCACGGCGATGATGGGCACCCCTTTGGACGAGGCACGTTCGATCTCTTTGCCAACGTGGGCGGAGTGCACGGCGTGCTCGGACAGCACCAGCACAAACGCAGAGGCCCGATTGATGGCGCGGACGATAGCGTCGGCATACAGCGTGCCAGGCACCACGTCGCGCGGCGCGATCCAACAGCTGATTCCCTGCCGCTCCAAGGCATCGACCAACGTATTCGCGATGGCTGCGTCTGGCGATGCGTAGCTGACGAAAGCGTGATGACCGGTGGGGCTGGTGGACCGCTCCGTCATGCCGGCATGACGCGCAACGGCAGGGAAGGGAGCGCCGAACTCTTCTGCAGCGACACCGCCGAGACGATACACAACGCCCGTGTCCTCTGGGACGTACTGGAAGTACCCCGGACGGAGCCTACCTATGACCTCGGCGACAAGCTAGAGACAGGCTCCCGAGTGCGCGCTCGGCTATTCCTTCGGAGCCTGCATCGGCCTCCTTCCGACATAGCGCGCCGCCGGGCGAATCAGTCGATTGTCCTTCCGCGACTCGATGAAGTGCGCGAGGTAGCCGAACACGCGCGCCATGGCGAAGGCAGGCGTGAAGAAATCGCTCGGTAGTCCTGCCGCGCTGTAGACGACACCCTTGTAGAACTCGAGATTGGCGTACAGCGGCTTGCCTTTCTCCTTCATGCGCTGCGCAAAGCGGGCTTCGATGGCCTCGAGTGTCTGTGTGACCGTCGCAAGGTCAGTGCCGGTCGAGAGTTCGGCGGCGAAGCGTTTGACATAGGCGGCGCGCGGGTCGACCACACGGTACTCACGATGACCCATGCCCATGACCTTGATGCCGCGGGCGAGACAGTCGTCGACGAATGCATGAGCGGCGCCGGCCGACCCGACCGCGAGGGCGGTCTCCAATGCCGCCTGATCGGCACCGCCGTGTAGCGGCCCGTGCAGCGCGGCGAATGCGCTGGCCAATGCGTTGGCAACCGGCGCCAGAGTGCTGGCCACGACGCGGGCGGTGAACGTGCTGGCATTGAAGCTGTGTTCGATCTGCAGGATCTGGGTCACAGTGAATGCGTGCACAAACTTGCTATCGGCTCGTGCGCCGATCGCGCGCAGAAATCGAAGGTTCGGATCGCGTTCGGTGTCATCGAACTGTGGCGACCCACCACCGCGACGCAATGCAAGGAGCAGCGCGATTGCGTTGGGTAGCCGAGCAGCGATCGAGAGCCCCGGCGCGGTGTCGCCGAATTCCGCGAACGCTCCGTCCTCATGGGTTAGGAGCGGTGTCAGTGCAACCAGGCACTGCATGGGATGTATCGGCAGACACGCGACCAGTTCTATGCAGTGGCGATCGCTCTCCGTCAGTGGTGCAACCTGGGTCAGCGCATGGTCGAATTCATCCTGTGCGGCGTCGGTCGGTTCAACACCCGTGAGCACGAGATGGGCGACCCGGGTGAATGGCCAGGTCACCAGGGTGTCGATGCCAATCCCCCGGTAGCTGAGCGCACCGCGCGCGCCTTCCACCAGGCTGATTGCGGTTTCATCGACTTCGACGCCTTCCAGGCCGCGTGGCAGTTTCATGAGTCGTTGCTCCTTTGGGTCGTGACTCGATCCTATCGGCCCTCCGTTGCCTGCGGGTGTGCGTTGGCTGAGAACGGGATCGAAGCTGCTGATGCATTAGCGGTGGTGATGACTCGATAAGCGCGGTAGCGGCGTTGGTAGTGGCGCGTCTGTATGGCGGCATGGAACACTTCGGCTATGCAGATTGAACGCAACGAAGTTCGTGCGCTGTCGGCGGTGGTCGAGGAGGGCGGATTCAGTCGTGCTGCCGAACGGCTGAGCCTGTCGCAGTCGGCGGTCAGTCAGACCATCGCCAACCTCGAGCACAAGATTGGCACGGCGCTGTTCGCGCGCGGTCGCAAACCCGTGCTCACGGAGGCGGGCGTACGACTGTTCCGATACGCGCAGACGGTACTCAACGAGGAGCGCACGGCGCTCGAGGATCTCGAACAGCTGCGCCGCGGCGGATTGTCCACGTTGAATCTCGCCATGAGCTCACTGGTGAATCGTTTTCATGGCACGCAACTGATGCTCACGTTCTGTGAACGCAATCCACTTACTCGGCTCAAGCTGGACGTGGCGCCCAGCCGAGAGATCATCTATGGCGTCGATGAGGATCGCTGGGAGCTGGGCTTCGGACCTTTTCAGCATCAAATGCCGGGGCACTTTCAGACCCGGCCCTGTTTCGACGAAACCCGCGTGCTCGTCGTGCATGAGGCGCACCCGGAGTTCGAACAGCTGCGGCGGGAGCCGCTCGCGGCGCTCAGCCGCGCAACACTGATCACGTCGTATCTCGATGAGGTCGCCAAGCGCCAAGGCGGTGAGCGCCTGCGTCGTGCGTTTGCCGGCATCTGGGAGGTGAGCCATCTGGAGCTGCGGCTTGCGCTGGTCGCGGCCGGCAAGGGGTTGACCTATGTCTCCGATCGCCTGCTGCCGGAGTTGAATGGATTCATCCCGATCGAGGGCGTGGACTTCGCCACCATTGCCCGCACGGTCGGGGTGTACTACAAGAAAAATGGCGCACTGTCGGAGGCGGCCAAGCGATTTTTGACGATCGTCGCGGCCAGATTCGATAACGGCTGAACCGAAAAAGAAAGCGCCATCACGAGGATGGCGCAAGTTGGGGAGGGAGGGGTCTATTGTCGTTGGTGTCGGGGTTCAGCCTGCGGGGATGAGCACTCGGTCGATCACATGGATGACACCGTTGCCGGCCGCTACGTCGGCGCCAACGACGGTCGCGCCGCCGATCTTCACGCCATCGGTCGTCGCGACCGACAGCTTGCCGCCTCCCAGTGTGGTCAGTGCCGAACCGTCGACGAGGTCGCCAGACTTCGCGTCACCTGCGACGACGTGGTAGGTCAGCACTTGGGTCAGCTTGGCTTTGTCGGCCAGCAGCCCTTCGAGCGTTCCAGCCGGCAGTGCCGCGAACGCAGCATCGGTCGGTGCGAACACAGTGAACGGGCCTTTGCCTTCCAGCGTCGCAGTGAGACCCGCGGCATCGAGTGCCGTGAGCAACGTCTTGAAGCTGCCGGCCTCCTTGGCGACGCTGACGATATTCGATTCGTTCATTCCATGATGATTGGCGTTCGCCATGGCGCTGAAGAACAGCAGCATCATGGAGGCGGCGATGAATCGGTTGCGGAGCATAGTCATTTCCTTTTATCGGTTGGTGCGGTAGATATGGTTACGCACATCGTGTGAGTGGCTGGTGAAGGATGTCGGACGAATTCTTCACCAAGCCTTCACGCCACAGGCTCCGCTGATCGCGACCTCAATGCATTTCGTCGCTCGGCGTTGCAAAAGTCGCAGCGACTTGTTCGGCAGTGGCGAGCAACTGGTCGACCAAGCGCAGTGCGCGCGGCTTGAGCGTGAAACCTTGGAACGCCGCCGTCGAGAGCAGCACGAAGACGCCAAGAAGTTCCGGCTCATCGTTGGCGTTTCGCAGGTGGTTCAGAACGTCTGCGAAGAACACCGCAGCTTCGGGTTCGTCATCGCCCGTGGCATCGAGGATCGACTCGAGATTGGCGATCAGCTGGGGCTTCACCTGCGCTACTGGACTGCTCATGGCGACGCCATGGCCGACTGTCCAACGCTACGCTGCACAGGGTAGGCACGCGTTTCACCGACGGCGAAGCTGACGAAGTGATCATCCGGAAGAGCAGCAGTGCGGGTCGCACGACGCAGCTCTCGGGGCGGTGCGAGCAGGGGTTCCGCCGCCAGTTCGAATGCACCCCAGTGAATGGCCATGGAGCGCCGGGCGCCGATGTCCTGATGGACCTGCACCGCGTCGGCGGGATCGACGTGCACCGTGGCCATGAAGTCGCGGGGCAGATAGGCCCCGATCGGAATGATGCCCAGATCGAATCCGCCGAAGTGCGCGCCGATCTGTTTGAACTGCACCGGGTTGTAGCCTGTGTCGCCACCAAACCAGACCGAGAAATCCGGCCACTGCAACGCCCAGCCGGCCCACAGTGTTCGGTTGCGATCGCTGATACCCCGCCCCGAGAAGTGCTGGGATGGGGTAGCGGTGATGGTGAGGCGCGTGGTCGGCAGCTCGATCTGCCGGGCGTCCCACCAGTTGAGTTCCGTGACGCGGTCGCGGTCGATGCCGAGTTTGACGAACCACGTCTGCAGGCCGAGCGGTACGAAGTAGCGTGGGCCGTTGCCCAGGGCGCGAATGGTCGGTGCATCGAGATGGTCGTAGTGGTTGTGGGAGATGACGACGATATCGATCGGCGGCAATTCGGCCAGCGTCACCGCCGGCGCGGAGTGTCGACGCGGTCCCGCAAACGAGACCGGTGAGGCGCGCTCGGAGAATATGGGGTCGGTGAGGATGTTTGCGCCGGCGTGCTGGATGAGCACCGTGGAGTGACCAATCCAGGTCACTGAGGCATTCGCCGAAACCGTGCCGGGTTCGAGCAGGGCCGGCGCGGCGGACGGGATCGCGCCGTCGCGTTGGGCATCGTATCTGGCCCAACCCTCGCGGCTGAACAGTCGAGCCCGCAGGTAACCCAGCAGACTACCGTGCGCGCCTTCGATGTGCGGGTTGCGGTAACGCTCCGCGTCGTGATGGGGCTGCGCGGCATCGACGCTGCACACACTGACTAAGGCGAGCAAGGCAGCGACGAACGTGCCCGACTTCAGTTTCAGGAGGCGATCTTTCATCGATCTATCGTGCTCGAATCGCAGTGAGGGAAACGTGAAACACCAGAATGCCGGTGCGCTTCACGTCCTCTTCACGCGCCGTCCACGGCCACTTCACCTCGCGGGTTTCATGCTCTGCCTGCCTTCTACAACAACTATGGAGAGTATGTTCATGAACCGATACATCGTCATCGCGGCGGCAGTGGCCGCGCTTGTTTTCGCACCGCTTGCGGCCGAGGCCAAGTCACTGTTCAAAGCGTGTAAGAGCGTCGATGCAGTGGAGTTCGATGGCACGATCGTCGATGCGGCGCTCGCGACACCTGCGTTGAGCACGCTCGCCGATCTCGTGATTGCGGCGAATCTGGTGGACGCGCTTGCGGCGCCCGGCAATCTGACCGTGTTTGCGCCAACCAATGATGCGTTCGCCGCGATCCCGGAGCCGGTGCTGAACGCGATTGGCAGTGATGTCGGTGTGCTCACCACGGTACTGACCTATCACGTGGTTGCGGAGAGTGAACGGCCGCGCAAATTCCGCCGCTACACCGAGGTGGAGTCGCTGGCCGGCCAGTCGTTGTTCGTCAACTCTGATCGGCGCAGCGGCGTTCGGGTCAATCAATCGAACGTCGATTGTCAGGCGGTCGAGACCAGTAACGGTACGGTGTTGGTCATCGACAGCGTGCTGTTGCCTCAGTTCTGATCGCTTTGCAGTGCCGGGCCGCGTTTGGATTTGATGTCGCGCGGGGCGAGCACCCGGCCGTCAGCGGCCCGCACTGCCATGGGGGCGATCGGCTTGCCAGTCGCCCGTTCTACGAACACGAGGCGCTTACCTAGCGGGTGCGCCTTGTACTTATCGCCCCAGTGCGTCATCGACAGCAGGATGGGCTGCAGGTCCCAACCTTTGTCGGTGAGCACATATTCATGCCGCCCGCCCTCGATCGGCTGCTTGCGCAGAATCTCTTCCTCCACCAGGCGATTGAGACGGGTGGTTAAAATGTTGCGCGCGATACCGAGGTTGGTCTGGAACGCCTCGAACCGCTTCGATCCGAAGAACGCATCACGCAGGATGAGCAGCGTCCACCGTTCGCCGATGACCTCCAAGGTCTGAGCGAGGGAGCAGTTCATATGATCGAAGGATTTCAATTTCATAGCGAGCATTCTAGTCCAATAGTTGCGTCATGCAACGTATCGGCATAGAGTCCGTTGCATCATGCAACGGCCACGCAAAGGGGACGCTGATGACCCGCCTCGACACCGGCACCAACGAATTGCTCTGCGACGTGGGCGCGGGAGTCGCGACCATCACGCTCAATCGTCCGGAGAAACGCAATGCGCTGTCCGATGCACTCACGCCTGCCTTGCGTGAGACGTTGCTCGTGGTCGAACGCGACCCCGCCGTGCGATGCGTCGTGATTACAGGCGCGGGCACGTCGTTCTGTGCCGGTGGCGATGTGTCCGGAATGGGTACACCCGCCGCGACCCCGCCATCGAACACAGCCGCGTCAGGTCTCGAAGATGCAGTGCGCACCCTGAAACACCGCCAGGACACGCTGACCACGCGTCTGTTCGAGCTTGCCAAGCCGACCATTGCGGCACTACCGGGCCCCGCGGCGGGCGCGGGAATGTCCATCGCGCTTGCATGCGATCTGCGCATCGCGGCGCAGTCGGCGTTTCTGACCACTGCGTTCGCCAACATCGGCCTGTCGGGTGACTACGGCGCCAGCTGGCTGCTCACACAGCTCGTTGGCACTGCGCGCGCCCGTGAACTGTTCTATACCGCCCGGCGCGTGACGGCGGATGAAGCGCTCGCACTCGGACTCGTCAACGAAGTCGTGGCCGATGCGCAGTTGTCCGATCGCGTGCAGGCGCTGGCGGGCGCCATCGCAGCCGGACCGCCGATTGCGATCCGATACATGAAGGAGAACCTCAACCGCGCGCTCGATCAGGACCTGCGTAGCTGTCTCGCGATGGAGGCGGATCGCATGGTCCGATGCGCGCGCACGGAAGATCATCGCGAGGCGGTAGCCGCCTTTCTCGGCAAACGATCGCCGCAATTCAAAGGGAAATAGAATGAGCGATCGAAGTGGTGTGGCGTTGGTGGTGGGGGCGGGCGATTTCATCGGTGCCGCGATCAGCAAGCGGTTTGCAGCAGGTGGCTACGAAGTATGCATGGCGCGCCGCAATGGCGATCAGCTGAAGCCGCTGGTCGACGACATCGAAGCTAGCGGCGGCAAGGCCCGGGCATTCACGCTCGATGCCAGGGAGGAAGATCAGGTCACCGCACTGTTCGCGCGCGTCGAAGCCGAGGTCGGGCCGCTCGATGTCGTGGTCTACAACGTCGGTGGCAACGTCAGCTTCCCGATCCGCGACACCACCGCGCGGGTATTCCGCAAAGTCTGGGAGATGGCGTGTTACTCGGGATTCCTGACCGGCCGGGAGGCGGCGCGCTACATGGCACCGCGCAATCGCGGATCCATCTTCTTCACGGGCGCGACGGCGAGCATGCGCGGCGGCAGGGGCTTCGCAGCGTTTTCGAGCGCGAAGTTCGGTCTGCGTGCGCTGGCTCAGGCGATGGCGCGGGAGCTGGGCCCGGAAAACATCCATGTCGCCCACCTGGTCATCGACTCCGGTGTCGACACCGCCTGGGTGCGCGAAATGATGCAGAAGCGCGGTCGCGATCCGGACTCGTTGCCGCCCGATACCCTCATGAATCCCCACTCCGTGGGTGAGGCGTATTGGCAGTTGCACGCGCAGTCGCGCGATGCCTGGACATTCGAACTCGATCTACGACCCTTTGCGGAAACGTGGTAGGAGCCTTCATGAGCGTGAAAGTGGAATTTCTGTTCGATTTCGGCAGCCCCAATGCGTACCTGTCGCATCTCGTGATTCCGGCCATCGAAGGGCGCACTGGCGTGAAGTTCGAGTACGTGCCGGTGCTGCTCGGCGGCGTGTTCAAAGCCACCAACAACGTATCTCCCGCCGTGTCATTGCAGGGCATCAAGAACAAAGGCGAATACACCCAGCTCGAGACGGAGCGATTCCTGCGGCAGCACGCGATCACGGCCTACCGTCGCAACCCGCACTTCCCCGTCAACACCTTGAAGATCATGCGCGGTGCGATCGCGGCTCAACGGATCGGCGTGTTCGAGCGCTATGTCGATGAGGTGTACCGACACATGTGGGCACAGCCGCGCAAGATGGATGAACTCGATGTTATTCGCACCGCCTTTCTGGAATCGAAACTGCCGGCAGATGACTTGTTCGCCGGCATGGAAGATCCCGAGGTGAAGGCAAAGTTGATCGCCAACACGGACGATGCCGTCGCGCGGGGCGTGTTCGGATCGCCCAGCTTCTTCGTCGGCAAGGAACTGTTCTTCGGTAAGGATCGGTTGCGCGAGGTCGAAGACGAGATACTGGCCCAGCGCAAGGGCGGTGGCGTATGAGCGACACAGGGGAGGTGCGCAGGGAATCACGGGGCCGCGTGCTGCACATCACCGTCGATCGTGCAGCCAAGATGAACGGCTTCACGCCCGAACTGTTCGATGCGCTGCGCGATGCCCTCACGGGCCTCGATGAATCGGACGAGTTCTGGGTCGGCGTGCTGAGTTTCGCAGGTCCCCACACCACAGCCGGGCTCGATCTGCCGCGGTTTGCCGCTTCGATGCGGGGTGATTCGCTGGATTCGGTAGACGAACGCGTCGACGCCTTTGGCATGTCGCGGCGCGTCCGCAAACCGCTGGTGATGGCGGTGCAGGGGATCACCTTCACGATTGGCATCGAGATGATGCTGGCCGCGGACATCGTGGTCGCTGCGGATGACTGCCGGTTCTGTCAGATGGAACCCAAGCGCGGTCTCGCCGTGTTCGGTGGTGCGCATGTGCGCTATGTGCAGCGGGCGGGCTGGGGCAATGCGATGTACCACCTGCTTCGGGCCGATGAGTTCGGTGCCGCGCGGGCGCGCGAACTCGGATTCGTTCAGGAGGTGGTCGCAGCGGGTACACAGCTCGAAAGGGCGCTCGCCATTGCCGATGAAATCGCGGCGCTTGCGCCGATCGCGGTACAGGAGATCAAGCGCGCCGCGCTCGTCTATCTGGAGCAGGGTGAGCGTGCGGGCTTCGATGAGATTGCCACCATGCGCGGGCGCAGCGCCAACTCCGAGGACTTTGCCGAAGGCATCGCGTCGTTCAGGGAGAAGCGCAAGCCGACCTTCACCGGTCGCTGATCGTCCCGCTTTAGCCGACGAAGGCGTCGAATACGCGGCCCCACAACCGGGATGGCCGATTGTTTGCGAACTCTGCCGCATCGGCCCGCTCTGCGGCACGTTCGAGCAGTTTGGCGCCGAGCCAGCGCAGTGGCTCCGGCTCCCACTTGCGTGCGACGTCATCGACCCAAGGCAGTTCCGTGAGCGCGCTGCGCTGCTGAGTGATCAGGTCAGCGAGGATGCGTGCGGCGAGGTTGGTGGCACCGACCCCTTCACCCACATAGCCGCCGGCCCAGCCGATGCCCGTGTTGCGGTCGTATTGCACCGTCGGGCGCCAATGACGCTGCACGCCGAGCATGCCGCCCCAGCCGTGGGTGATGCGTGCGTCCTTCAGCATTGGAAACAGTCTTGGGATCAGCGCTTTCACACGCATGACTTTCGGGTCGGAGGCAGGAATGGATGGCCTGCGTCGCGAACCGAAGTAGTAGCCGCCGCGACCGCCGAACACGAGTCGATCATCGAGCGTGCGCTGACCGTAGATGACGACGCGGCGGCCATCACCGAACGTCTCACGCTCGCGCAAACCGATCTCATCCCACAGCGCGGCGGATAGCGGTTCGGTTGCCGTCACCATGGAATAGATCGGCAGCATGGCGCGTGAAGCACCAGCAATTGACCCCGTGTAGCCTTCGGTCGCGCGCACGATCGTTGGCGCGCGGACGCGGCCGCGGTTGGTCGCGATCTCGCCGGACGCAATCGAACTGACCGGCGTGTGTTCGTAGATGCGCACGCCGCGGCGCGCCACGACTTCGGCGAGCCCAAGTACCAGTCGCGCTGGATGGATGGCCGCGCAATGTTTGAAATGCAGTGCACCGTGGTTGGGCTGAATATTCAGGCGCCGCCGTGCCGCATCCGCAGGTAGCCATTGGTAGTCGGCATCGGACAGTCCCATGTTGTGCAGATGATCGACTTCGGCGCGTAGGACATCGGTTCGAAAAGGAACGGTTGCTACGTTCAGCGAACCGCCCTTCTTGAAGTGCGCGTCGATGTTCTCGGCCTGACAGACGCGACCGACCTCATCGACGGTATCGAATAATGCGCGTGCCAGACGCAGACCTTGCGGTTGTGTTTGCGGGTCGGCCAGCAAGCCGTCCACGCCCCATGCGGTGCCCATGCACCAGCCGCCGTTGCGACCACTGGCGCCGAACCCGACGCGTTGCGCTTCGTACACCGCCACGTTCAAGGTAGGTTCGCGCAGCTTGAGGTAGTAGGCGGTCCACAGACCGGTGTAGCCCGCACCGACGATGGCAACGTCCACGTTCGATTGCCACGCCGGTGGCTCGTGCGCCGTCAGCGCATCCATCGACGCCATCCAGAAACTGGCGTCGATGCGCGGATCGGTCACCGGGCTTTCGCGGCGACGGGTGTTAGGCGCGGCAGCAACAGCCACTCGACGACGATCAGGTTCGGCACCCAGGCGAGCCAGGCGACGACGGGGTAGGCGGCTTCGAATCCGAAGCCCAACAGATCCGAGATGGTGCCGAGCTGGATGCGAAGCGTGACGGCGGCGAACGTGAGCGCATAGTTGCGCATCATCCATCGTCGGTGCGAGTCGATATCGCCGCCGCGGATGGCTCGGTACGCAGCCGCTGCACTCCACAGCCACAGCACTGCGAGCAGGAAGAACCCGACGCGCGCGACCAGCCCACCGTGTGCATTCAGTGCCAGCAGGCCGCCACCGATGGCACCCGCGAGTACCAACAGCAGATAGGTGCGACCGAGCCAGCGGTGACGGTTTGGGTGGCGGGTGCGAAACGAAGCGATGAACTGAAAGCCGCCGATCAGGAGCGCAATGCCACCGCCAAGAAGGTGCGCCGCGGCGGCGGTCGGCATGGTGGCAAAGCGGGTCTGAAACGACGGCGCGCCAACGCCTGCGAACTGGAACGCCAGCGCGTACAGACTAATGGGAATCGCCAGCAGGATGACGAGCCAGACACCGAATCTGTTGCGCAGCGTCTGGGTCGACATTGTGTTCATGTCAGTGCGGCATGTTGTCGGTGCGTGCGCGTCCGCCGAGGTACCCGCCGTGGTGGCGCGCGCCCCACTGGGTCTTGGTGATGCCCTTCACTTCCATCAGGGCCATGGCGACGGCGTCGGTGATCGCGAGCATCACTGCCATGCTCGTGGTGGGTGTGAGTCCGAGGGGACAGGCTTCCACCAGCTCGCCCATGTCGAGCACGATTTCGCAGTGCTTGCGCAGGGCTGAATCGGGGTGCGAGGTGACACCGACGATGTGCGTCACACCCAGGTGCCGCGACAGCTCGAGAATCTCCAGCACTTCGACTGATTTGCCACTGGTCGAAAATGCGATCATCACGTCGTTCTGATCGACGAGGCCGAGGTCGCCATGGGCCGCTTCGGCGGGATGGATGAAGTTCGCGGGCGTGGCGGTGGAGCAGAGCGTTGCGGCGAACTTGCGCGCGATATGGCCCGCCTTCCCGATCCCGGTAGTGAGTACCTTCCCCTTGCATTCGTTGAGGAGCAGTACCGCGCGTTCGAAGTCGTCGGTCACTTCGATCGAACGGATGGCCGCGGCTTCCGCCTCGATCACGGCGCGCATACGTTCCTTGATGTTCATTGGTTTTCCGCACTCCATGGATCGCGGCATGGTCGCAGATGGTGCAAGGCGGCTCAAGGACACATCCCGCGAGCGTTGACAGGTCGCGCACCAGGCACGACAGTCGAACGATGAGTTCGAATCGACTGACCGTGCAGCCTGAGCCGAGCCACTTCACGCTGCGACGTGGACATCTGCGCGCGGGCGCGGGGGTGCCGGCCGTGGCGCAGGTGGGTGTGCGCACCCCGCGGCTGGATCGGGCAACCGCGCTTTTGCGCGATCAACTCGAACGTGTCGGCGGCGGGTTCGAAGTCACGATCGACTGCCGAGCGGTGTCGCCACCGTATCCGGCCCTGGATGACGATGAGTCCTACCGGCTCGAGGTTGGCAGCGATGGCATCAGCATAGACGCCAACACCGAGTGGGGTGTGCTGCGTGGCCTTGCGACGCTGCGCCTGCTGGTGAGGGTGGACAGGAGCGGCGCGCGAGCGCCGTGTGTTTCGATCGATGATGCACCGCGCTTCTCCTGGCGCGGACTGATGCTGGACCCCGCACGCCGCTTTCAGTCGGTTGCTGCGATCGAGCGCACGCTCGATGGCATGGCCCTGGTCAAACTGAACGTGCTGCATCTTCATCTATCGGATGATCAAGGTTTCAGATTCGAAGGCAGTACGTTTCCGGAACTCGCACGCGCGGCCAGTAGCGAGTTCTATTCATCTGCCGACCTCGAGCGGATCGTGGCTTACGCGGCCGATCGTGGTATTCGCGTGGTACCCGAAATAGACATGCCCGGGCACTGCACCAGTTGGCTTGCTGCGCACCCGGAATGGACCAGCGATGGTGAGCAGCGTGCGCCATCGACACGATTCGGTGTGCACAGGGCATGCCTTGATCCTTCCCGTGATCTCGTCTACGAAGCCATATCGCGATTGCTCGCTGACGTGGCGCGCGTGTTTCCTGATCGGTTCATTCACGTTGGTGGCGATGAGGTCGACCCGACGTGGTGGACGCAGAACGATGAGATCCGACGCTACATGGCTGCGCACTCACTCGATGACGTCGAAGCGTTGCACGCGCATTTCAACGCACGCATGCAGCGCATGGTGAAGGATCTTGGCCGCCGTATGATCGGATGGGACGAGATCGCGCACGCGGATCTGCCGAAGGACACCGTGGTGCAGAGCTGGCGTGGCGCGGCGGCGCGTGATCGTGCCATCGGTCGTGGCTTCGACTGCATCTTTTCCTCGGGTTACTACGTCGACCTGTTCTATCCAGCAGATATCCATTACGGGTTCGATCCGCAGGCGTCGGATGATGAACTGACTGGCGTCGAGGCGCGGATGCGCAGCGATCCCCGTCTTGCGCACGTTCGCGATGGCCTTGGCTGGGCCACCGAGTTCAACGCCGCCGCGCGCGTCCCAGATACGGAACGGGCGGGTGCGGGTAGTGGTCGGGTGCTCGGTGGTGAGGCGTGTCTTTGGAGTGAACTGGTCGATGAACGCTGCCTCGATTTGCGATTGTGGGAGCGCTTGCCGGCAATTGCCGAGCGCCTGTGGTCGAAGGTCACCTGTATCGACGTGAGTGCCATGCGATGGCGACTTGCGGCGACAGTGGCGGCGCTCCCTCACTTCACTGATATCGACGTTGATGCCCAGCGCACCGCGGCTCTTGTCGGAATGGGTCTGACCCCGGTGGACCGGCGGCACCTGGCGCCACTACTTGATGCGGTTGAGTGCGTGAAGTGGTATGCGCGGCTGCTGGGCGAACGTGCGCTACGCGCTCGGGTGACGGGGGCGACGACGACAGCAGAGCGCCCGTATCGCACCGACACCGCACTCGATCGGTTCGCCGACTTTCTGCCGGTCGAAAGTCCAACCGCCGCCAAGCTCGATGTCCTTGTCGATCGTCTGCTGCGGGACCCCCAGCATGGCGCCACGCGCCGCGCAATCGCGGGCATCACGCGTCGATGGCGGCAGCAGCATCAACGGTTCAACGCAGTAGCCACCCGAGTCGGCTCAGTCGCCGAGCTGTCGGCGCTGTCGGCGATGCTGGGGGAGCTTGCGGACATCACCGACCGTGCGGTCGAACGATGCAGTACCGAAGACGACGCCAAACGACTCTCGGAACTCGCAATCCCGTCGGGTGAATACGTGCTCGCAGTTGTCCATCCGCTGCATCGGCTCGTGACCGCGACTTGAGCGACGTGTTGCAGATTGCGGAAGCGTTCGCGACCGATTCACGCGTGCAATCGGCCGGACCATCTGGCGCCGGCCACATCAACAGTACCTGGTGCGTCACCTGCGAGAGCGGCACCCGCTACGTCCTGCAACGCATCAACGAGCGGGTGTTCCCAGATGCGATCGGCGTCGCGCGCAACACCGCGGCGGTGTGCAGGCACTTGCGCAACGAGCAGCCAAGGCTCGTGCCGCAAATCGTGCCGACCCGAACCGGCGAGGTGGCGGCGCAGACACATGACGGGACTTATCGAATGCTCGAATTCGTATCGGGCCGCGCCGGTGAAGTTCCGCTCGAGAACGCGGCCGCGTATGCGGCGGGCCATGCCTTCGGTCGATTGCAACGGGCGCTCGCCGACTACGACCCCAGGGCGCACGTCGTGCCGATCGACCGATTCTTCGAACTGCCGCGGTACCTCGTGATGTTTGATGCCGCTCGTACCGGTGGCGACGATCGCCGCCAAGCGCTCGCCGCAGACGAGGTGGAGCGTGTGCACCGCCATCGCGAATACGCGCGCATCGGCATGGAAGGACCGGCGGGCATGATCCATGGGGACTGCAAGATCGATAACCTCATATTTGATCAGGCAACTTCGGTTGTGCGCGCGGTAGTCGACCTCGACACGGTCATGTGGGGTCGGCGGGCGTGGGATTTCGGCGATCTCGTGCGATCGGCCAGTGTACGCGGCGGCGAGGACTCACCGGGGCTCGCACTCGATCTCGATCTGTACCGACCCATCGCGAGCGGTTTCGTGCAGGGCATCGGTCCTCTCTACGACTCGCAACTGGAAGCCGCCTTGATCGATGCACCAGCCTACGTTGCGCTGATGCTTGCCTGCCGTTTCCTGACAGATTTCTTGAGTGGCGATACCTACTTCAAGGTTCGAGATGAACTCCACAATCTGCGACGAGCGAAGGCACAGCTGTCGTTGTTTGACAGCCTGCGCATGCAGCGCGAAGCCATGGCCCAGATCATTCGGAGCGCGCGATGACGATCGACATCAACGGCATTGCTCACATCTACATCACCGTGCAGGACTTTGCCCGAGTGCGACCGTTCTATGGTGAACTGCTGCGCTTCTTCGGCATGGTCTGTCTGGTCGACACCGATGAGCTCTACTACTGCATCGGCGGTCGCACCGGCATCGGGGTTCGCGCGGCGAGCCCGCCGCACCGCGGCACACCCTTCGATCAATACCGCGCCGGCCTTCATCATCTGTGCATCCGCGCTCGCAGCCGGGCTGATGTCGATGCCACCGCCACGCGGGTGGCCGAGATCGGAGGCACCATCATCCACCCGCCGGCGTTGGATAGCTGGGCGCCAGGCTACTACTCGGTCCTGTTCGAAGACCCGTGCGGTACGCGCCTCGAGGTCAACTTCGTCCCCGGCAAGGGGCACCTGGCGGATGAGGCGACCGCCCCGCTCGACCGGGCGGTGCAGGGGCGTCTCTCCGAGCCGTAACCAGCTCCGGGGCCAGTTACCAGCTCCGGGGCCAGTTTCCGCGGCTAGGTGTAGGCGAGGACGAACTTCACCACGCCAACCACCACCAGCACGAACAGCGCCGTGAAGATGAGTCCCGCGACGATGAATTGGCCGGGGCGGCCGTGGGTGAAATCCCGCTCCTTGTTGGCCTTGGTCTGTATGCCGATGGCTGCGGCCAGGGTGCTGCTAATGACCTCTCGGAGCGAGAGTCCTTTACGTTCGGTTTTATCGACGCTCAATGGTTATTCCACATCTGAATTGTGAGCAGATATGTTAGCGCATCGTGGGTGTTACCCATTGACTCACTCGTGCGTGCTCGTAATAGTCGAGGCGAGCGCGCATTAGACGCGCCGATTGAATCGATAGGAGCCTATCGAGGTAAGGGGGACCGTGATCGGCAACTGCCATAGGAAGGGTTGGCCATGATCTCAGCCGGTGAGATCAGCGCGTTTTTCCAGGTCATCCTGGTCGACCTCGTACTCGCGGGTGACAACGCCATTGTCATTGCGCTGGCGGTCGCAAGTTTCCCGGTCCGTCAGCGAATTCGCCTCTTGATGCTCGGAATCGTCGCCGCGACCGTGGTGCGAATCATCTTTGCCTTCGCCACGGTCCACCTGATGGAAGTTGTGGGGCTTCTGCTGGCCGGTGGCATATTGTTGCTGTGGGTGTGCTGGAAGTTGTACCGCGAGATCACGGCGGTGCGGCAGATGGAGTTGAGTCCGGCGGGCATTTACAGTGGCGCCGACCGCAAACCCACGAAGACCGTCGGTCAGGCAGTGGTACAGATCGTGGTGGCCGACGTGACCATGTCACTCGACAACGTGCTGGCCGTGGCCGGCATTGCCCGGGAACATACCTGGGTGCTTGTGTTCGGCCTCGCCCTGTCGATCGCCTTCATGGGGTTTTGCGCAACGCTGATCGCGCGCTGGCTGCAGAAATACCCTGCGCTGGCCTACCTCGGCCTCTTCACCATTCTCTATGTCGCCGGCGCCATGATCTGGGACGGCTCCATTCAAGTGTCTCAGCTCGCGTTCAACGGCTGAGCCGGGATCGAAATCAGGCCGGCTCGTTCTCGATCCGCGTCATCCAGTAGTCCGCATCGAAGTGGGCATCGCCCAGCAGGTGCCGCCACAGGCGGATGCGATTGATGTACTCGAGTCGCCCGGTGTCCGCCTCGAACCAGGGTTCTGGCGTGGTCAGCAGCGTGTGCGGATGATCGGGTACCGGTGCTTCCTTGACGAAGAAGATCGGGCGCTGATTGGCGTGATCGTTGCCGAGATCTGAGGTGTCCCACAACCGCTCCTGTCGCACGGTGGGATTGATGCGGATCTTGAACATGTAGCGCAGCGAATCCGAGCGATTGACGCCGCCGCCGTGCCACATGCCGTGATGCAGGAACAGCAATGTGCCAGCCGGGCACACCACGTGCTGCTGGCCGCGGATGTTCTGGTAACGCGCTACGGCCGCTTCGCTGACAATGCGCAGGTGCGTGCCCGGCACGAAGCGTGTGCCACCCATCTCCCGCGTGACCGCGTGCGGGAAGTACATGATCTGGATGTCGAAGGCGCGCCGCGGGTCGATGGTCGAGTCCTGGTGTGTGTGCTGCGATGCATTCGGCATGCCGAGCGCAGCGTAGAACGCCGGCGGAAAGGTGATGTGCAGGAAGTGGTGATCGAATACCGGATTGGCGCCTACCAGGCTTTGGATGGCGCCGCGTACCGCCGGCAGGTCGAGCATGCGTGCGATGGCGCTGTCAGGATCGTACGCATCGGCCAGGGGTGAACCCGCTGGCACCGCGGGAATTGCACTTGCAGCGAGCAACTTGCCGTAGGCTTTCATCAGCTTCTCGCCAGTGGCCGCGGGCGGCCGACCGACTTCGTCGAGAAACTGGCTGTTGATCTCGTCGGGCACGACGGCATCGAGTCGCAGGAACCCACGCGCGACGAACCGCGCCATGTCGGGTGTTTTGAGCAGCACTGCGTCAGACATTCGCATCTACCAATTGCTCGAATATGAACTCGTACTTCAGATACGACGTCGTGAACTCAGTACCCGGCGGGTGGGCCGTGAGCTGCGACATCTGGATCAGGCGCCAACCATCGCGTAAGGCCGCAAGCCCGGTCTTGTAGGGAGGTTCTTCGCTGTCACCCGCCATCGTTTCTGTTGCGCCCGTGCCGTCGTACGAAGACCACGCGATCACAGGCGCATCGAGAGCGGAATCGGCCAGGTACAACAACAGCAGGTTTTGACGGCGCGGCATCGACGCAGCATACCCAATGGCACGCAGCCGCGCATCGCGGCAATTGTCAGTTCGCGGTAAGGTTGCGCACTTCATCAGGGGGGCGCGCAGTGCTGCGAATCGGGTCGGTACCGGTGTGGGAGATGCCGGAGTGCTTCGAGCTCAATCGGCTGCCGATGCGCACGTCTTTCACCCATCATCCGAGCGCTGAATCGGCGCGCAGCGGCGTCTCGCCATGGCAGCGCGACGTCGAACCGCAGTGGCGCTTTTCACTCGCCGACTCGCCTGACGCGGCGCCGCGCGCATTCGCCGATCAGGATTTCGATGACTCCCGCTGGGACCTCGTCGATGTGCCTGGCAACTGGACGATGCAGGGCTACGACAAGCCGCACTACACCAACGTAATCATGCCGTTTGCGCTCGAGCCGCCGCACGTGCCGGAGCGGAACCCGACCGGGCTGTATCGAACCTGGATCAACGTACCGGCGACTTCGAGGCGCACGGTGCTGCATGTCGGCGGCGCCGAAAGTGTGTTGCTCGTATATGTGAATGGTCATTTCGTGGGTCTGTCGAAGGATTCGCGCCTGCCGGCCGAATTCGACGTCACGCCACACCTCGAACGCGGCAGGAACCTGATCGCGGCCATGGTGATCCGTTGGTCGGATGCCAGCTACCTCGAAGACCAGGATCACTGGTGGATGGCCGGCATTCATCGCGGCGTGCACTTGTATTCGACCAACGATGCGTATCTGGCCGACGTACGGCTGGATGCCGATTGGCTTGGCAAGGGGCGTGGACGGATGTCGGTGGAAGTCGATGTGGGCGGGGCGATCCCTGCGGACGCCAGCGTGCATGTGCAGCTCGAAACCGCAAACGGACGGCGCTTGGGAAAGGCTCTCGCAGGCACAGTGCCAGCGTTCCGCTTCAACAGCCCGCGTTCGCAAATGGTGTCGGCCGTGATGTTCGACGGATCGACGGTGCGCCTCGCGGCTGAGTACGGGCGCATCGCGCCCTGGCATCACGAACGCCCCACACGCTATCGCGTCGTGGTCGAACTCGTCGCGAGCGATGGCGCAGTGCTCGGCGCAACAGCGCAATGGATTGGCTTTCGTCGCGTCGAGGTAAGGGATCGAGCGCTCCTCATCAACGGCGAGCGCGTACTGATCTATGGCGTCAACCGTCACGATCATCACGACACCCGCGGCAAGACGGTCACGTCCGATGAAATGCGCGAAGACCTGGTGTTGATGAAGCGATTCAATTTCAACGCGGTGCGCACCTGCCACTATCCGAATGACGCGCGCTTCTATGATCTTGCGGACGAGCTCGGGCTGTACGTCATCGATGAGGCGAACATCGAATCTCACGCCCGGCAACGCTCGCTTTGTCACAATCCCAGTTATCGCGCGGCCATGGCGTCGCGCTTCATGCGCATGGTGGCGCGGGATCGCAATCACCCGAGCATCATCGCTTGGTCGCTCGGCAATGAAGCGGGGTATGGCGATGTGCACGAAGCGATGGCGGCGTGGTCACGCGCGAGCGATCCGAGTCGTCCAGTGCATTACGAAGGCGGGTTCCAAGTCGCCTGGGCGCGCTTTCACGACGCAGCACTCGGTCGTCTGCATCAGCGTGCCGGGATCGATCACAATGGCACCGACATCATCTGTCCGATGTACCCATCCATTGCCGAACTGCGTGAGTTCGACCGACGGTATCGAGGGAACAAGCCACTCATCATGTGTGAGTACTCCCACGCCATGGGTAACTCCAATGGCAGTCTCGCGGACTATTGGGAACTGATCGAATCGAGCACCGTGCTGCAGGGTGGATTCATCTGGGATTGGGTCGATCAGGGGCTCACCAAGCACGCTGAAAGCGGCGAGCCCTACTGGGCCTTCGGCGGCGATTTCGCCGATGAGCCGAACGATCGCAACTTCTGCATCAACGGCCTCGTCTGGCCTGACCGTACGCCCCATCCCGGCATCTGGGAGCACCACCGTCTGGCGGCACCGCTGCGGACGGAACGCGTGACCGGCAATCGCTTCCGCTTCACCAATCGATCGCGATTCAGTGACACCAGCGCTTATCGCGTGCGCGCGCTGTGGCTGGTCGATGGCGCGGTGTTGTCGACGCGCGAGGTCGATGTGAAACCGATCGCGCCAGGGGCCACCCGCACCCTCACTGTTGCGCGTCCTGGTCTGACACTTGCAGCCGGCAGTGAACTCGCATTGCGTCTCGTCTATGAACTGAAGCGCGCGCAGGGGTGGGCCGATGCCTCGCATCAGGTGGGGTTCGACGAGTGGGTGATCGAACGCAAGCGATCCCGCAAGGCGCGCGTGCGCGGTGAAGTTGGGGTCATTGGAACAGAAGTCGTTGCGGCCGACAGTCGCATCACGTTCGATTCAACGACCGGCGAGATGATGCAGTGGCAGGTGGCGGGAACGCATCTCTTGCGCGACTCGCCGAGGCTGAACCTGTGGCGCGCGCCCACCGACAACGATGGCATCAAACTGCGGAGGCCCAGTGGCGGTGTGCTGCAGACGTGGCTCGACTGGCAATTGCCGTCCGTCCGTGGCGAAGTGCTCGGCACGACACGCACGCGCGGCAAAGGGCGCTTCATGGTCACCCGTCGCATCGAACATCGGTTGACGGGAGTCACGACGCCAATCCGTCAGCGCGAACGCTGGCAGGTTTTCGCCGATGGTTCAGTGCTGATCGAACAGACCGTGACGGTGCCCCAGGCCGCTGGGGATCTGCCCCGCATGGGCATTGCCTTGACGCTTGTCGATGCGTTCGAACGCGTCACCTACTATGGCCGTGGGCCGGATGAAAACTACTGCGACCGCGCGCGTGGTTATCCGCTCGGTCGCTATGACGGCGCGATTGATGACGAGTACGTGCCGTACATCGTGCCTCAGGAGCACGGCAATCACACGGACGTGCGCTGGTGTGCGGTCGAGTCGGCGCAGAGTGGTCTGCTCTGTCAAGGCATCGCAGCATCACAGTTCTCGGTCAGTCGTTATGCAATCGATGCGGTGTTCCGTGCCGCTCACGGCGTGGAACTCGAGCGATCCGATCGCGTGCACCTGCACCTGGACCACGCCAATCGTGGACTCGGCACGGGTGCCTGCGGGCCGGACACCTTGCCGTGCTATCAGGTCGGCGCTGGCCGTCATGTATTCAGCTGGTGGATTCGACCCTACGCGCTGGGCGAAGATCCTGCCGTGCTGGCTCGTACGGGAATTCCGACGCCGTGACCGCCATGTTCGAACGACATCCGCGCAACCGTGACTTCTGCTGGCGACAGCCAGATGGCCCATTCCGCCGCGTCACCCCCGGCCAGGCGCTCGCCTACGGACGCGACGGCGGGTTTGTACTCGAAGCTGCGTTCACGGCCGCGGAAGTGGCAGCGGTTGCCGCGGCGATCGATCCGTTCGAGGCCGAGACGGAAGCGTTTCTTGCAACCCGCCCCAACGGCACCTACGGCATCGCGCGCGCCAACGAAATCACCTTTCGACCGCACATCGTCGCGAAATCCCAGGTGCTTGCCGACTTCGCGAGGCACCCCGTCTTGTGTGACCTCGTCGCCGATCTCATCGGTCCCAATGTGCGTCTGTATTGGGATCAGTCGGTGTACAAGAAACCGGCGGCGCATGAAGAGTTTCCGTGGCACCAGGACAACGGCTACACCTATACCGAGCCGCAGCAGTACCTGACCTGCTGGATCGCGTTGACTCCGGCGACGATCGACAATGGCTGTCCGTGGATACTGCCCGGCGCGCACTTGAACGGCACCGTCGTGCATCGTTCGACGCGTTTGGGATTCGAGTGCCTGTCCGATGGCGCTGGCGCCGTGCCACTCGAACTCGAAGCCGGGTCCATCGCGGTGTTTTCGAGCTTGACGCCGCATCGCACCGGACCGAATCGAACCAATGAGGTGCGCAAGGCGTACATTCTCCAATACGCACCCGATGGCGCCGTCAGCTTTGCGGCCGACGGCCACCCGGTGCCGTGCACTGCCTCTGACCGGCAGTTCCTCATCATCAACAACGGTGAACGCAAATGAAGAAAGCGCTACTCATGCTGGTCGCGACATCACTGCTGTCTGCTTGCGCTGCAACGGCAAACAGACCGCTGCAGTTCGCTTCGGGTGAGGGGCCCATGTATCCCTCCGAGGCGAAGGCGCAAGGCGTGGAGGGTTACGTCGTGGTTGGATACGACGTGGACGAGCGTGGTGCTGTGACGAACCTTTCGGTACTCGAAGCACAACCGCCGGGCGTGTTCGAACAAGCAGCGCTAGAAGCAGTCGCGAAGTGGCAATTCAATCCGGTCATGCGGCGAGGTGTAGCCGAAGCGGCGCTCGGCCGCGTCAGCCGTCTCGAGTTCAAGCTCGCGGACACCGAAAGTTATGCGCGCTGAGCGAATTCCGAAGTACACGCCGCTGGTGGCGTGCGTAGTCCTGCTCGGGCTCAGTAGCTGGGCGGGTTATGTCCTGTACGCTGGCTTCGAGGATCTGGTGCGGTTTCTGATTCGCGAGACCGCGTACATCTCGACAACTTTCTTCCTGCTCGCCTACTTCGCCCGCCCGCTGCGCGACACCTTCGCCCCCGACGTCGGCCGCCGGCTGGTGCAGGTCAGACGTCAGCTTGGACTGGCAGCCGCGCTGGCTCACACCGTGCACTTCGGTGTCGTCGTCGCCCTGTTTCGATTTACCGGGGAGTCCGTCGATCTGGTGACGCTGATTTTCGGCGGGCTTGGTTTCGTCATGTTCTGGTTGCTCGCGCTGACATCGAACAGTGCCTCAGTGCGCATGCTGGGCGCGAACTGGAAGCGGCTACACCGATTCGGCATCCACTACATCTGGATCATCTTCATGCAGACATATCTCGGTGATGTGCTCAATCAACCCGTGTATTGGCTGTTCGTTGCGCTGCTGGCAGGCGGGCTCGTGCTGCGCATAGGACTGTCTTTTTCTCGACGCGCGGCGGTGGCGTCATGAGGTTTCGAAGCGCTGCGCTCGCTGGTGCGTTCATGGTGCTCGCAGGGTGCACATCCGACGTCACACCGATTCTGAATTGCGTTGCCGCGGACAACTTGAAGCCCGACTGTCGTTTCCAGAATCCCGAGGATCTGGCGGCGACGCCGGGCGGACAGTGGCTCCTCGTGAGTCAGTTTGGCGCGATGGACGGCAGCCGGCCCGGCAGTATTGCCGCTTATCGGCCGGACATCGGCACCATCGAAGAGCTGTATCCGGTTGGCGAAATGGAGGACGTGCGGACATGGGGCGAGGCGAGCTGCGCAGCGCCCGATGCAGCGACCTTCGCGCCCCACGGCATCGATCTGGAAATACGTGACGACGGCGCGCTCATGCTTCTGGTCGTCAATCACGGCGGTCGCGAGTCGATCGAGTTCTTCGCGGTCGAGGAGAGCGAAGCCGGGTTGGGTCTCGCCTGGCGCGGCTGTGCCGTGGGGCCGGAGGATGTCTACTTCAACGATGTGGTCGCCCGTCGTGATGGTGGCTTCTGGGTGACGCACATGATGCCCAAGTCCAGTCAGCGCTGGTCGCCATTGAAAGGGGCGCTGTTCGGCGCGGACACCGGCTTCGTGTACGCGTGGTCGGCCGCCAGCGGTTTTCGGCGCGTTCCCGGCACGGACGCGCCGATGCCGAACGGCATCGAAAAGTCGGCGGATGAGCGATTCATCTACGTCAACAGTTACCTCGGTGCAGAGGTCCGCAAGATCGATGTGGCAACGGGCGCGGTGGTCGCTCGAGCCGCTGCGTCGAACCCCGACAATCTGAGCTGGGCAGCCGACGGGCGCCTCTTAGTGGCATCACACACCGACTCCATCGGTGAGTTCCTCGCCTGCGGCGACCTCGCCGAGGGTGCCTGCGGATTCGCCTTCGAAATCCTCGCCCTCGATGCGGACACATTGCAGGGGTATGCATGGCTTGCGCATCGCGGCGCGCCCATGGGCGGCGCAACGGTGGCCGTGCAGCTCGGTGACAGCCTCTATCTCGGCTCGTTCGCCGGGGATCGCATCACCCGCTGGCGCATCCCGCAGGTAGAGGAATTGCCTGTTACCGATTGAGCCGAATGGCGTAGTCACCGCGAAAGCGCGCCGCCTCGGCGCCGTTTGCGGCAATCGAGCATTCGAGCGGAAAGCGGCACTTACCATCGCGCAGTAGTGCGTCGAGAGCCCGTGCGTGCGCGACTGCGTCGAACCAGCAGCGCGCGTTGATATCCTCTGCCACGGGCTTGGAATAGTCGATGTTGCCCGAGGCGATGACGATGCTCGCATCGATCGCTCGTGTCTTCAGCTGCAGCCAGGTCATGCCCCAACCCGTGAGTGCTGCCACCGCGTAAAGGCTGCCGGCGAATGCGGTGCCGTGCACGTTGATGTTCGGCGTCAGCGCAGCGCGTACATCGAACACGTCGTCCTCGAACGCGATGACGTGAATCCCCATTGCTTTGGAGATGGGGATTTCGCTGTGCCACGTCCGCTCGAGTTCTTCAGTGAGTTTCATAGCGCCGCAGTATAGCCGTCAGAGATGGTCGAGCATCGGCAGACGGGCAGCGAAGCCGGTTTGTGCTTCGATCCGGCTCGCAAAGGCGAGCAGTCGTGCTTCAGCACGTGGTCGCGCCGTGATCTGCAGGCCGATCGGCAAGCCATCATCGCTGAATCCGCCGGGGATCGAGATCGATGGACACCCGGTGACGGTGAGCTGCGCGCAGCTCTGCATCCAGTCGAGGTAATCCGTCATTGTGACACCATCGATCTCGCGCACGTATGGCTCATCGACGGAGAAGGGCAGCACTTGTGTGGTTGGGCTCAGCAGAAAGTCGTAGCGATCGAAGAAACTGGCCACACGTTGAAGCAATGCGGCCCGTTCACTCCAGGCGCGGTCGATGTCCGCCATCGTCAGTGCTTCTCCGGCTTCGAGGTTCCAGATGATCGTGTCTTTGAGCTGCGCTCGCTCGGCGGGTGGCAACAATGCAAAGCGCTCGCGAAATGAGTTCGCGCGCAGCACATGGAAGATCTCGCGAGCGCCAGTGAGATCGGGCGCATCGAGTTCGACGCGAGCGCCCATCGAGCCCACGGCGCGGCCCATCGCCTCCATCGCGGCCCGGATCGGTGCAACGACCGGCAGGCCACCGAGGGTCGGTGTCAGCGCAACCCGCAGCGAGCGCGGATCGATGTCGGCGACCGGATAGAAGGTGCTGCCCGGTTCGCCGAGTGCGAGTGGGACCCGGGGATCATCCCCCACCAGCGTCGACAACATCAATGCAACGTCGGCAACAGTCCGTGCCATCGGCCCCTGTACCGGCATGTCGAACCACGGATTTCGCGATGGAAAGGCAGGCACGCGCCCGGGCGTGGGTCGCAGGCCCACCACGTTGCAGAACGCGGCGGGGTTACGCAGTGATCCACCGAAATCGCTGCCGTCGGCGACGGGTAGCAGTCGCGCAGCCAACGCGGCCGCAGCACCGCCGCTGGAGCCGCCGCAGGTCATGTCGAGGTCGTACGGATTCCGCGTAGCTCCGAACACGGTGTTGAATGTCTGCGAGCCGGCGCCAAACTCCGGCACATTCGTCTTGCCGAGGCAGACGGCCCCCGCCGCGCGTAGACGCGTCACAATCAGATCATCCGTGTCGGGGATGTGATTCGCATACAGGGGTGAACCAAACGTCGTGCGGATGCCGGCGGTGAGCACGAGATCCTTGTGTGCAATCGGCAGCCCGTAGAGCGGCGGTGGCTGCGCGGGAAAGTCGGTGTCGAACTGACGCGCCTGCCGCATCGCCCGATCAGCGGCGAGACTCACGATGGCGTTCAGATGGGGATTGAGGCGACCAATGCGATCCAGATGCGCGTCGAGCAATTCGGCGCAACTCACTTCGCGGCTGCGCACGCGCGCAGCCATGCTGACGGCGGACTCGAAGCACAGGTCGTTCATCAGTGACCCACTCCCGCTATGATCGTGGTATGTAACGACATGCCGCGCTTGGACATGGCCATCAGCGTGACCCTCACCGATGCGAACTCCTACCAGGTCGTGGTCGACGGTGCGACCGAGACCAGCCACCAGGTGCACATGAGCCAGGCCTACTACCGACAGCTGTGCCGTGGCCAGGTGACCCATGAGTGGGTCATCGTGCAGGCATTCCGATTCTTGCTCGAGCGTGAACCCAACACCATGATTCAGCGCGCGTTCGACCTACCAGTGATCGGCCAGTACTTCCCGGAGTTCGAAGCGGACATGGCCGACCGGCTGGGACTCAGGTAAGTCCTACCACTTGTCCCAATGCGTGATGTTGGCGATCGGTGGACGCTCGGCGCGTTTGAAGTCAGTGCCTTTGGTGTACGCAACCGGTAGCAGCGCCACCTGCATCACGTCGTCGGGAATGCCAAGGATGGCAGCCGCATCCTTTTCGTGAAGCAGATGCAGCGTCGTCAGCACGGAACCAAGGCCCCGGGCGCGCAGCGCCAGTTGAAAGCTCCACACCGCCGGAAAGATCGAACCGAAGAAGCCCGCCATCATGACTGGGGATGCGCCATCGGCGGGACGACCCTGCACGCAGGGAATCAGATGCACCGGCGCCCGGTGCAGGTTCTCCATGAGAAACATGGCCGATTCGAACACGCGTTTGGTCTGGGTATTGCCACCCTTGGCCGCCTGCTCGCCCGCGGCGGTCAGATAAGCCTCGCCACCTTTGCGGTACAGATCCGCCAGTGCCTTGCGTTTTGCGGCATCTTCCACCACCAGCCATCGCCAGCCTTGGCTGTTCGAGCCGGTCGGTGCCTGCACCGCCAGTTCCAGGCACTCGTTGATGACGGCGCGCGGCACCTTCTTGTCGAAGTCCAGGCGCTTGCGCACGGCGCGGGTGGTCGCGAGCAGCTCGTCGGTCATGGCGATGTCGAATTTCACGTAGGGCCTCCAATTGCATGATTGATCGTCGCTAGTCCGGGATGCTAACCCAACTGCGCGCTCGAGTGCCGGACTGCGGAACTTGGCCCGCGACGCTGGCTCAGTGTGGTGACGTTCATGGCGAGTCGCGCTGCCAATCGGCGGGAGGGTTTCGCTCGATGCGTTATGCTCGAGGTCACGACATTGGGGAACGGGCATGAAGAACATATTGATTGCAGCTCTGGCGTGGCTGTGGAGCGCTTCGGTTGCTGCTGATTTCGATGCGCAGGTTGGCGCCGCAGCGCGCGCAGTCGAGACGGATGTCATCGCCTGGCGGCGTGACATTCACCAGCATCCGGAGCTTTCGAATCGCGAGACGCGCACGGCGGCGCTGGTTGCCAAGCACTTGCGGAACCTTGGCATGGAGGTGCGCACCGGGGTCGCGCATACCGGTGTGGTCGGGGTGCTGCGCGGTGGCAAGGCGGGTGGCGTGGTGGCACTGCGCGCGGACATGGATGCGCTGCCGGTCAAGGAGCAAACCGGATTGCCGTTCGCATCGAGCCAGACCAGTGATTACATCGGTCAAAGCGTCGGCGTGATGCATGCCTGCGGCCATGACAACCACGTCGCCATACTCATGGGTGTTGCCACCGTGCTTGCGGGCATGCGCGAATCGATTCCCGGTACGGTGAAGTTCATCTTCCAGCCTGCGGAAGAGGGTGCGCCGCCGGGTGAAGACGGAGGCGCCGACATGATGATTCGCGAAGGCGTGCTCGAAAACCCGAAGGTCGATGCGATATTCGGTCTGCACGTGATGCAGTTCGGTACCGCAGGTCAGGTGTCGCTGCGGGCGCTCGGCGCCATGGCCAGCGCCGACCGCTTCGAACTCACGATCACCGGTCGGCAAACTCATGGAGCGATGCCATGGGCCGGCGTCGATCCGATCGTCGTCGGCGCGCAGATCGTGACGGCCTATCAGAGCATCGTCAGCCGCAACGTCGACATCACCGCAGCGCCCGCGATCGTGACCGTCGGCACCTTCAATGCCGGCGTGCGCAACAACATCATCCCCGACAGGGCGAGTCTGACGGGCACCATTCGAACTTTCGATCCGGGGGTGCAGCAGCTCATCCATGACCGGATGCGCGGCATCGCAACCGGCATTGCCGAGAGCATGGGCGCAACGGCTGAATTGACGATCCAGAAGGCGACGCCGGTCACGTTCAATGACGCGGCTTTGACGCGTCGTATGCGCCCCACGCTGGAACGGGTCTATGGCACGACGAACGTCCTCGATAGCGCCCTCGTCACGGGCGCGGAAGACTTTGCGTTCTACCAGCAGCACGTGCCTGGCCTCTTCTTCTTCCTCGGTGTACGACCGTCCTCGGTGTCGGCCGCAAACGCCGTCCCGAATCATTCGCCCTTCTTCGATGCCGACGAAGCGGCCCTCGTCGATGGTGTCAGGGCCATGAGCAGCCTTGCGCTCGACTACTTATCGTCGCCCTCACCGTGACTTGGTGCCGGAAAACTGCCAGGCGGGCGGAGGAGATGTGACGAGCGTCCCATCGGCAGATGCGTCGCCGCTTAGAATCTGCCGATGACCGCGTGGCCGGGATGACACGTGTATAGATGGGCAATCGCTGCACTGCTGGCGTTGGCCGCCCTGGCAGTCAGCCTGTGGCCAACGATCGCCCGTGGCGATCTGGCTAACCCCACCTGGTTCAATCCTGCCTGGCACTACCGCGTGCCGATCACCATTCCCGGTACGGCGGCGGTCAACTCCACAATCGTGCTCAATGTCGACTTCCATGCCGTGCTTGCGCAGCTCGACATCAACGCGGCCGGAGTGAACTTCGATGAACTCTCGCCACGCGTAGTGCGCCCAAACGGGACGACGGCGGCCGTGCAGGAATTCAGCGATCGTGTGTTCAACAACGCGCTCGATGCTGCCAACAACGGCCGCGGTGAGGTGCGCTTCCTGCTGCAGGATGCACCGGCGGCGGGCGTCTATTACCTCTATTTCGACATCATCGGCAACGGCGCGAAAGCTGCGAATCCGGCAGCGCCCATCAACGGCAACTTCGAGAACTCGGCCGGATCCGTGCCCACTTCGTGGGTGCGATCTGCACTGAACGCAAACGGCGCGCAGAACAACGAGGTCTATCGCACGGCGCTTGGCAGCACCACGACGGTCGCAGCCGGATGCAACACCAGCGCGGCATCGACGAGTACCTCGCCGCTGAGTAGTGCGGGGGTTGCAACGGGTGAAGCCTGGGCACTGCTCGGCTATCGCGACAACTGCGAAGATGGCAATGGCAGCAGCGAAACCATCCGGCTATCCCGGGACATCGCGGTGCCGGCAGGTGCAGCGGCTGGCAACCTCACCTTCAATTTTCAGGTGCAGGGCTGGGACGGGATCTCATCGTCCACTACCTATGATTGGGTTGTGTTCTACGTCAACGGCACGCCGGTGACCCACACCGGGCTCGGCATCAACAACGCACCGGCGCCGCAGCTGACGATCAATGCCAATCGGTTGGGTCGAAACGGCTACAGCGCAACGTATCTGGACCACGGTTGGAAACTCGCGACCTTGAACCTCGCACCCTATGCCGGGACGACAATCAACTTCCGCATGGAGACCGTTTTCTATAGCGGCGACAACGGCTATCGCTCTTGGTTGAAAATCGATGATGTGGCATGGAGCGTTCAGAGCGGCACGCTCGGTCAGCCACAAGCCTTCGGCGCCAACGTGATCAGCCCCAACGACACCACTGTGGGGCCGGCATCGGTGCTCACGGCCAATCAGCCGGTGTTGCTACGCACGCGCGTCGATGCGACCGCAAGCTCGGTACGGGCGGACATCTACGATCACAACGGTACGTTGGTCGCCGCCAACCGACTGATGTTCGACGACGGCACCCACGGTGATGCAGCTGCGGGCGACCGGATCTTCACCAACGACGGCTCGGTGCCCGCGGATCCGACCTATGTGATCGCACCGACCGACCCGCAGGGCAACGCCTGGCGCGTGCGCACGTTTGCGCGGGATGCGTCGGTTTCATTGAGCGGCGCGGGCAACAACGGACTCGTGCGCAGGCCTGGCCAGCCCGCGACCCCCCTGACTCAAGCGAACTTCTTCAACATCGATGACCAGGTGTTCACGGTCGCATTCACCCGCATCGAGGTGACAAAGTCGGCGGCCACGGTGCGTGACCCCATCAATGGTGCGGTGCTGCCGAAAGCCATACCCGGTGCGTGGGCCCAATATACGGTCACGGTCGTCAATCGCGGTCCCGGGAGCGCCGACAGTAATTCGGTGATAGTAGTCGACACATTGCCGGCCGCCGTCACAGCGCTGTGCGTCACGACGGCATGCAGCGGCGCGGCAACGCCAATCGCGTTCGACGACAGCGCATCCCCCGTACCGACGGGACTCACCTTCGTCTATACGACGCACGTGACGTACTCGACCGATGGCGTTGCCTTCACCTACGTACCGGTGCCCGATGCCGCCGGCTTCGACACGGCCATCACGCATTTACGCATCGCACCCGCAGGGCCGATGAATCCGCCCACGGTGGCCGGTGATCCCTCCTTCGTGCTGCGCTACGTGGTGCGGGTGGACTAAAGGAGAAACAGGGGACAGTTGACCTATTTCGCAAGTGGCGTTTGGCTGATCGAGTCCGCGGCCGAAAAATAGGTCAACTGTCCCCTATTTCTCACTGCCCAAACCGACTCGCGCCTTCGAGGAACTTCAGTTCAGCCGCCGTGCTCACCCGGCGCAACACTGCATTGCGATGGGGGAATCGGCCGAAGCGCGCGATGATGTCCCGATGCGCGTTGACGTGATGCAGAAATGAGTCGGTGACGTGTCGATGCTCCGCAGGCGTTTCATCGCGCAGGGCGGTGAAGAGGCGCAGGCACTCGGCCTGATCGGCCAACGACTCGGCGTGTTCGAAAGGCAGGTAGAAGAAGACGCGCTCGTCATGCGCGAGCTTGCGATCGAAACCGGACGCAACGCCGACCCGTGCCGCGGCGAGTGCAAGGGCATCGGTCGCGAACGCCTGTCTCGTGCCACGGTGAACCTGTCGCGAGAACTGGTCAGTGACGATGATGAAGGCGAGCGTGCCGCGGGCGCTTGCGCGCCAATTCTGCAACTGCCCGGTCGCCGCGGCGGTCAACAGTGGTGCAAATCGCACGCGAATCCCTTCATCCAATGCGGGCGATGATTCGAACCATTGCTTGCGCTTGGCATCCGCTGCAAAGCCATCGGTGAGTGGCCCGAACCAGAATTCGTGTACTGATTCGATGTCTCGCGCGGAACGGGCGATGCCCCGCAATACCTCGAGGGCTTCGGCGGCGCGATCGGCGGGTACGAAGAAGTGATCGCGCCTGAGCCCAGCAATGGGATTGACGGCGATGCCGCGCGCAGCGAGCTCGCCGCTGATCCGCGCCATCACTCCCACGGCGTCGAGGTCGGTGTCAATACCGGGATCGATACGGTGCCAGCGCGGTGATGACTGTGGCACTACGACGCCTGCGGCGCGCAGCCGTTCTTCATCGCCAACGAGTGTTGTGCCTTCGCGCTCTCGAATGATGGCGAAACACGCGTCGAATCCACGCGGTGGCCCATCGCTTGCGGCGAACACGTACGTGATCGGATCGAGCTGCGGATACATGCCCGCGAGCGTGGCATTGAGCTGGTCGTTGAGTCCTTCGGCTGGCATGGGCAAGAATGCGTGCCAATACTGATGGGAATGGGTCTGGATTGTGGAAGGTGAACGGATGTCGATCAAGGCGCGCTTCGAGCGGGTCACGGCGGCACTGGTTCGGTGGCTGGCGAATCGGGGCGTTTCAGCGTCTGAAGTTTCCATCGCTGGGCTTCTCCTCACATTCGTCGGCGCGGCCATGATTGGCAATGGCGACTTCTGGTTCGGACCTTGGGTGTTCGCCCTTGCCAGCACCGTGGATGCGCTCGACGGTGCGCTTGCGCGGCTCACCGGGACCGTTAGCGCCTGGGGAGAGTTTCTGGATTCGACGCTGGATCGCGTTGGTGAAGCATCGGGCCTTGCGGCAATCGCCGTGTGGTTTTCAATGCAGGGCGAGACAGTCGCCGTCGCGCTGTCTGTGGCGGCTTTGCTGGGAGGGAACCTCACCAGCTATGTGCGGGCTAAGGCAGAGTCGTTGGGTATCGCCTGCAGCGAGGGATGGGTCGGTCGCCCGGGACGGGTCTTCATCTTCAGCCTGCTCATATTCCTGCATCTGCCGGTCGTGATGATCTGGTTGCTGGCGATCGTGAGCTGTGCCACGGCGGGTCAACGCATCTACATCGTTTACCGCGCCCTCGATGAGCGCCGTCGCGCGGCGATCAGCGGAGCCGGGTTCGAAGAAACTCACTCGTAAACCGAGCCGCGCCGCGGGCTGAAGCTGCGGCATCGCTGGTCCCGCTGCCCAGGCCATGGCGATGGGCGAGGTAAGCCGCGAAGAAGGTATCGCCGGCGCCGGTGGGGTCACAGTTGGTCACCGGTGGATCGGCGCGCCATGGCCATCGCTCGTCCCCGATCACGAGTTCACCCCCCTCGATGCCGCGTGTCAGCGCAAGTTCCGCCGGCGCCACAATGCCCGCGTTCAGCAGCGTCCACTCGCGCACCGATGCTTTGAGCCACCGCATGCGGCGCAGTATTTCGATTGTTGTCGGGGCTGCATGAGGCACGACCTCTCCGCCGACGATCGCGCGACAAAGGCCCTGCACATCGAGGGCGCGAGGCCGCATGGTGCCTTTATACCAAGCGGGCTCGAGGTCATCCGGGTGCAGCGCGCCCAGATGAACGAAGTCGATGCCATCCAGCAGCGCGGTGTCGAACGCCAGCGGCGGCGCGAGGTGTGGCGCGCGCTGGGTACGTGACTGATCCGCGCGATAGTAATTCTCGAATGTCGTGGTTACGGCGCTCGAGTGCCTGATCACCTCGACACCAGCGGGAAAGTGCTCATCGATACGTTCTGCAGCCGAAGTTACAACACGGCAGTCGATACCAAGTGCCTGGTAGGTGCGTGCGGCATACAGCACCGTGCCACCCCAACTGCTGTGGGCATCATCGTCGACGAAATTGGTGTCCCGCGTAATGGAGCCGGCGATCAGTACGCGAATGCTCAAAGTCCCCAGCAGTCCATCTCGTTGGCGAACATCAGCGTGCCGGCATAGGACGTGCGGATCGTCGCTTCGGTTTGAGTCTCGACACCGCGCGTTCGACTCATGCGGTGGCCGAGGATCAGCATTCGCACGTCGGCGTCGGCCGCGATGCGCCCGATCTGACTCGGCAGCGCGAATTGCTCGCGCAACTCGCCGCGGCTCGCTTCGTCGATGCCGTGACTGACGATGAGCGCATCGGTGCCTTTGGCGAATACGCCCATGGGATTGCCGTCGTTGTTGAAGTCACCCGCAAAGGTTACCGACACATCGCCCATGGTGGCGCGCCAGGCGATGGTCGGCACGTTGCCGTGGTGTACGGGGATCGCAGCGAGTCGCACGTTCTCGGTGCCGAATCGGGCCCAGCGCCGCGAGCCTGCTGCGGGCACATTGGTCGCGGAGATCTTGTAGCTGCCGGTGCGGAATGTCAGGTAGCTGGCAAGGTCGGGATATGCGCCGGTCGGGCCGATCTGACGCTCGAGAAAGACCCGCATGCCCGGGTAGACATCGTTGCCATCGGGCCCGAACACCGGCAGCGGGCGATCGCGCGCGCCGTCGACGGAACCGCGCACGAGCGCTGCGATGTCACCGGCGTGGTCCACAGTGAGTTGAGTGAACACGATCGCGTCGAGGTCGGCGATGTCGGCACCCGATTCGTCGAACCGCAGCGCCGTGCCCGGGCCGGGGTCCACCAGCAGGCGCGCATGATCATCGACCCAGATGAGGTAACTTGCGCTGCCGCGACCGTCATCGATTTCAGGGCCGCCAGAGCCGAGTATCTGCAGCCAGACACCCTCGTCACCGCATTGCTGACTGTTCTTGGCGAACGCGCTGCTGGTCGTGGAGAGCGCGAGCAGGGCGATGAAAACTCGAAGGTGCGGCATGGCGTATCCGTTAGTCGGGCAGGTTGTCGATTGCGGTGAGCAGGGCATCCGCACGGGCTTCGTCGGGCATGCGCCAATCGCCACGCGGCGAGAGGCTGACGCTGCCGACTTTCGGCCCAGGCGGCAGTGTCGTGCGTTTGAACTGCTGGCTGTAGAAGCGGGAAAAGAACACCTTCATCCAACGCTTGATGGTTGCCGAGTCGTAGCAATCATCGAAGCTCAGGCGCGCGAGCGCATGGATCTTCGCCGGGCTCGAACCATGCCGCAGGTAATGGAACAGAAAGAAGTCATGCAGTTCGTAAGGCCCGAGAATCGTCTCGGTCGTCTGGGCGATGGAGCCGTCGGCGGCAGGTGGCAGCAATTCCGGTGAGATCGGGGTGGCCAAAACGCGGTCGATTGCTGCGGCGAGCTTTTCTTTTGCGCGATGCCGAGCGTACCAGCGCACGAGGTAGGCGATCAGCGTCTTTGGCACGCTCGCGTTGACGTTGTAGCCCGCCATGTGATCGCCGTTGAACGTGCACCAGCCGAGCGCGAGTTCCGATAGATCGCCCGTGCCGACCACGATGCCGCCCACTTTGTTTGCGGTGTTGAACAGGATCTGCGTGCGCTCGCGCGCCTGGGCGTTCTCGAAGGTGATATCGCGCGCCGCCGCTGGATGATCGAGGTCGGCAAGATGCTGGGCCACTGCCGCATCAATGGGTATTTCCTGGGTCTTGGCGCCGCCGCTGGCACCGAGTTGCCGCGCGGTCGCGAGCGTGTGCGCCGTCGTACCGGGCCCGGGCATGGTGAGCGCGTGCAGGTCCTTGGCTTTGCGGCCGAGCACCGTCAAGGCGTCGAGCGCCACCAGGAATGCGAGGGTCGAGTCCAGGCCACCCGATATGCCAATGATCAGGTGCTTGGCATTGGCCGCGAGTACGCGGCGCGCGAGCCCGGTCGCCTGGATGGCGAGAATCTCCCGCGCGCGCGCGTCCACTTCGTGCTCATCGTCCGGGACGAACGGATGTCTGGGGTAGCTGCGTCGCAGACGTGCAAGCGGCGGGGGTTTGATCCCGGTGTTCGACTCGAGGTATCCCGCCGGTCGGTCTGCGCTCGCGAAGGTCGCATTGCGCGCCCGGTCCCGGCGCAGCCGCTCGACGTCGAACTCCACCACGATGTGCTCGCCGGCCAGTGCAAAGCGCTCGCTTTGGGCAATGAGCGCGCCGTCTTCGGCGGCGATGAGATGACCGCCGAAGACGATGTCTTTGGTCGACTCGGTCGGGCCGGCCGACGCATACAGATAGCCGCAGATGCGCGTCGCGGACGCCATGCGCACAAGATCGCGGCGATAGTCGGCCTTCGCGACCAGCTCATTGCTGGCGGAAGGGTTGAGGATGACATCGGCGCCGGCCAAGGCGTGGCGTGCTCCGGTCGGCTCCACCATCCACAGGTCTTCGCACACTTCGATGGCGAAGCGCGCGCCGCCCACGGTAAACACCTGGTCCCGGTAGATGCGGAAGGTGCCGAGTTCGGCATCGTCGACGGTGTGATCGATGCCGGCGCCCGATACGAACCAGCGCTTGTCGTAGAACTCACCGTAGTTCGGATGGGCTGTCTTCGGGACAGCGCCACGTATCGCCCCGCCGGCAAGCACGATGGCGCAGTTGAGCAGGCGGCCGTCGTCCAGCCACCACGGCGCACCGACCACGAGTACGGACGCGGTGCTCGCGGTCGCCTTGGCCAGTTCCGTGAGTGCCGCGCGGGTTGCTTCAGCAAGCGCGCGGGAATAGAACAGATCCTCGCAGCTGTAACCGGATACCGCGAGTTCCGG
>JBGSQB010000247.1:0-4515 GCA_041738285.1 Pseudomonadales bacterium
GCCGCCAAACACCGCAGTGGCGGGGCACGCGACGACGGAGCCTGCGTGCGCGCGTAGCGCGTCCATGAATCCGGGCAAGGCTGCCGCACGGTGGGACAGGAGCAACGGCGCGCCGTCCACAGCCTTGTCCGCAAGTCGGTACCGGCTGATCGCTTTGTCGATGAGGATAGATGTGGACAGATCGATCCGGCGGTTGATAGCGCCATTATGGACTTCGATGCCGAGTTCCTGCGCGCGGGCGCCAGCAGTCACCCAATCGAACACCTGGTTGTAAACCTGCTGCTCAGTAACTGCATTGGCCAGCGGGTCGAACCGGGTCTCGCGAACGAATCGATCGGCGATCACGTTCACCCAGGCATCCAGCAACGCTGATAGTGACAGTTCGGCAACGTCCTGCCAGCCCGTTCGGCGCAGATCATCGCCGCCGCTCAGTTCAGTCACCGACAGGCGGTGCAGGGATACATCGACAAAGCGAAAATGTCGGGGCACTTCCTGATCGGCGGACGCGGCCACTGCCGTATCGACGAGCCCGCTCACAGTCAATCCAAGCTGCTCGGTGATACCCAGCAGCAATGCCAGTTGATCGGTGGTGGTTGTCGCCGGCGCGGCGATGATCAGATCATCGCCAGCGGATATCTGGGCCGTTTCTCCGAGGTTTTGCAGCTGGCGGAAAACGAGATCTGCATGATTGCCAATATTACCGCTACGGTGAGCCAGTGCTTCGGTGTTGAGTCGATGCCAGAACAGGTTGTTCGCCTGTCGTGGGTGCAGACGGAACTGACGCAGCGCCGCATCGCCAAGCAGCACGTCGGTATCGTCGATCAACGCGAAACCCGCGGCATTTGCCACCACCTGGCCGTCGCGCGCGATGCGCAGATCGGCATCGTTCAGATCGAGCACAAAGGTCGTCATGCGTTCAACGAACCTGCAGGTGGCGGATCAGGCTCTGGTCACAATAGGTTTGTGCGTCGAGCACCAGACGTTCCTGGATCAGCTGCAGCTGGTGCATGAGGAACATGAGCACGATGCTGATGACGAGTGCGACGAAGGTTGAATTGAACGCGACGCCGAGACTTGCAGTCACGCCAGCGATGTCGCCTTCTACGGCCCGATAGGCCTGGCCGAGGGCGTCACCGATGCCGCGTACGGTGCCGATGAACCCGATGGACGGAATTGCCCATGCGATGTAGCGCACCATCGACAACTCGCTGTCCAGCCGATCCGACTCGGACGTACATATCGAGGTGACCGCCTCCGAAACGTCCTGTACGTTGCGCGTCGATGCGAAGCGTTGCAGAGCTGCCAGCAACGCTCGCGGTACGAGCAGGCTGCGGGTCTCGGCGTCGAGCGCCTGTATCGGCCGCGCGTACTCACGTGTGTCCTCGGGCAGAATGCTCATGCCTTCGGCCACGGTAACGATGCTCTGATCGAGCAGCGAGCGCTCCTTCAGTGCGGTTCGGCCCTTGAATCCCATGATCGCCATGGCCCAGAGCATGAGGATAAAACACGCCTCCTGCTCGTAGTCCTTCACCACGATGTAGAGCGAGCGTTCCTGAACGAACGACTCGCCGGCTGCGAGGCGCTCGGTCTCGGCGCGCAGGATTGCGTCCGCGTTGGGGCGTATCACAGTGATGTAAATCAGGTGCACGAGGATCACGGCGATGAACAGCGCCACGACCTGATAAGTGAGCTCGAATGGCAGACCGCGCTTCATGTCTCGTTGCTCTTAGCGTTCGTAGATGAGGACGACATCATATGTCGACCGGAAATGGTACAGCGGCATCCTCGGATATTTCTTCGGTCGGCACGAAGACGTCGTCGGACGGCTTGGCTGTGTCCTTCTCGTCTCCTTTGCTGGGCGATGCCGCCTCTTCCTCTGTCGGCTTCTCGTCGACTTCGGCTTCGGCCGCGTGCACTTCCTGCCTCGGTGAAATGGCACCGAAAAACATCACCAGCGTGAGCGCACGAATCATCATTCGGCGAATCTCGCGAGGCGCAATCCGAGATCGGGGCGCCCGTCTTCGCCGTAGTCGCGAAACGCAGTGCGTAGATCGGTGATGGTCCCGTGCATCCAGCTCGACCCGCGAATGACGTGATAGTCGGCAGTCGCTGGACCCATTGGATCGACCACTGGCGCTTCGCTGGGAATCTCGTAGAAGTCGTTCATCCACTCGGCGACGTTACCAGACAGATCGTGCAGGCCTCGAAGATCTGCCGGGAAGGTCGCAACTGGTGCGGCCACGATGTAGTTGTCACTGTAGCCGAAGATTATGCGCCCAAGCAGGTGAGCTGCGGAGCGGTCAGCGTAGTTGCCTGATCGATCCGGTGGTGGAAACGAGTCCCCCCATGGGAATCGTTGGGTCGCCGTACCGTCCGGTCGTGTTCTCGCGGCCCAAGTCCACTCTGCCTCCGTCGGCATGCGATACCCAGTCGCACGAGGGTTGAACCCGGTCACCTTGCCGAACTCGGTACGATAGAAGAGTGGCAGCTTCGCCTGCTCCGAAAGCCAGTTACAGAACAACGCCGCTTCTTGCCAGGTCATTCCGGAGGCAGGCTGGTCGTCCTTGTTCAGATCCTGCTCCTCGAACTCGCCGGAGTTGTGCCCCGAAGCGAACTTGCGGAACTGAGCGTTGGTCACTTCGGTGACGCCAAGGTAGAACAGCCGCGTCACCGTCGCGGTGCGCAGCACTTCGTTGGCACGTCGACCCGGTTCGCGTCGCGACGCGCCCATTTCCACAACGCCACCGTCGAGTAGCACCATCTGGCCGCCAGCGGGATTGACGATGCGCGGGACGAGCGCCGCGAGTCGAGCTTCCGCGTCGGTCAAAAGATCGACTGCGAGTTCCGACGTGATGTTCGGTTGCGGCGTGATCACGGTGCTGTACGCCGCGTAACCACGCTTCCTCACTTCGATTCGATGCGCGCGTGCGGGCAGTACAAGGGTGCGTTCCGCGCCGCGGGACTGACCGTCAATCACGACCTCCGCGTCCGCAGGATCGGCCTTGATGACGACCGTTCCGAGCAGCGCATCCATGGCGAGATCGAGTGTCCGTTCGTCGGTTGCGCCAAGCGTGACGGTCCGTTCCACGGGTGCATAACCCGACTTCGACAACCGTATTCGATGCGCCCGCGCTGGCTGCAGGCTGACCTCGATGGGCGTCGTGCCTTGGTACTTGCCGTCGATCGTCACGGCCACCGCGGTTGGGTTGGAACGCACGGTCAGGAGGGCATCGGCCGGCTGCAACACGACGCTGGGCAATGCCAGCGCCTCGCCGGCGACGACATCGAGGCGCTGCACATCGCTCTTGTGCGCGGGCAGCTTCAACCGCAGTTCGCGCGTGCCGGCGAGCAGTTCGAAGGTGCCGGGCGTCGCGCCGATGTCCACTTCGTCGACCAGCACGCGCGCACCGGATGGACTCGTCGTCACCGTGACCGGTGCCCAGTTCGGTGCCAGCGTGGCCGTGACGCTCTGTTGCGCGTGGCGACCCGCCACGTCGAGTTCGATTGAGTAGGGCTGGTAGCGGGGCGCAGTGATCGAGATCGCGCGCTTGCCGGCTGCCACTTCGGCGGCATACAGCGGCGTTTGTCCAATGATCGAGTCATCGACACGCACATCCGCACCGACTACAGGTGTCGAGGTGAAGTCGATCAGTCCTGGCAACGGCACTAAGGCAAACCGATGCGTCTGATTGTCATCTGCGTGGACGCGCAGTGCCGCGCGCAATGGGGTATACCCATCGGCACGGACATCTACCTCGTAGTCGCCTTCCAGCAAGAGCCACGTTCCACCCAAGGTGAGATCGACGGCGTCGGCGATTGCCACCGACGCGTCCGGTGGTTCGACTTCGATGCGCACCGATTTTGCGGTGAACAGATAGCCAAACACCGCAGTGATACCGACGGCGGCAGCAGCCATGATGAGCTGCACCTGCTGTCGTTGCCACCACGATGCCCGGACCCGTGCGGCAGTCGGTACGTATGGCGTTGGTCGAACGATGGTTTCATGGTCGGATGACATGTCAGATCGCCTCGGTGCAGCGCACGTCGACCGGCCCCATCCCAACACCCACGATCACGTCCAGGCGCACATCTCGCCTGCCGGGCCGACTGCCCGTGACCACGTAGCGTCCGGGCCGCAGTTCCAGCACCTTTTGACTGAACCGACCGATGGCGCCGATGCGATATACCGTCACTTCGGTGGCCGCATCCGACGTAAAGGTGACCGCAATGGGGCGAGCTGCCAGCGCGAGCAATCCTTCCAGGCGCGTGCGCTGCTCGGTCAGGCGGGGTCCTGCGTCGGTGACCGCCAAAGCTTCGGCATACACCGAATTGGCAATCTGCAATGCGTCATCTGATGACAATGCGGTGGGATTGCCGAGCACTTCGGTGAGCCGCGTGTCGAGCGCCGCGCGCTGGTGCGCGCGCTCGCGACCGTCGCGCGCAAACTTGATCGTGCCGTCGACTTTGAGTACTTCGCCATAGGCAGCCGCGGCGTTGGCCCAGTCTTCGGCCGCC
>JBGSQB010000044.1:0-15906 GCA_041738285.1 Pseudomonadales bacterium
CTGTGGCGCAATGCACTGGGCGTTGCCTGGCTTGGGTCCGGCTCCGATCTCGACGGTGGACTCGATGCCGGCACGGCCGAGCTGCTATGGCGCATGTCCAGCACCGAATCTGCCGCCGCGCCAGCAACGCAACCCGAAACACCAGCCGAGTCACCGCCCGCGCCGCGCGCCAACAGGCAGCGGCGTGAACTCGCGATTGCCTAGGAGTCAATATTTCATGAGTCACAGTCTCAATCCCGTCCAGGTCATAGCGGTCACTGGTGGCAAAGGCGGGGTCGGCAAGACCAACGTGTCGGTCAATCTCGGCATCGCACTGTGTCGAATAGGACGTCGCGTCACCCTGTTCGATGCCGATCTCGGCCTTGCCAACGTCGACGTGTTGCTCGGGCTCAAGCCTCGTCGCACGCTGCAAGACGTGCTGGCCGGCAATGCAAGCCTTGCCGATGTGATGCTGCCGGGACCGCGTGGGCTTCGCATCGTCCCTGCGGCATCAGGTACTCAGGAGATGGTCAATCTCGGTCCGCGCGAGCATGCGGGCATCATCACTGCATTTTCGGAAGTGGCGCATCAGATGGATGTGCTGCTAATTGATACGGCGGCAGGTATCTCGAACGAAGTGATCAGCTTTCTGATCGCCGCGCAGGAGATCCTGGTGGTGGTGTGCAACGAACCGACATCGATTACCGATGCATATGCGCTGATCAAGGTGCTCAATCAACGGTTCGGCGTGAAGCGTGTGCGCGTGCTTGCGAACATGGTGCGCTCGGCCGCGGAGGGCAGCGCCGTGTACTCGAAACTCGTCACCGTCACGGATCGTTTTCTCGATGTCGCGCTCGATTTCGCGGGCATGATTCCCTTCGACGAACACGTCCGCCGCTCGGTGCAGCGTCAACGCAGCGTGGTGGACGCGTATCCGACTGCGCCGGCCAGTCAGGCCTTCATGGATCTTGCGCGCAAAGTGGATGGCTGGCCGCTACCCAGAGTGCCGCGGGGACACCTCGAGTTCTTTGTGGAACGGCTGGTGGCGAGTTCGGCCACTGCTTGAATCGGAATCTACCCATGCGTGATGCATCAGTAGCGACTTATCAGGACAACAGCGGTTCTGGAGGCGCCAGTGAATCCAAGGCAGAAGCCCTGGTGCGGCGCTATTCGTCCCTCGTCAAGCGAATCGCGCATCATCTCCTTGCGCGGTTGCCTGCGCACGTGGAGCTGTCGGACCTCATTCAGTCGGGGATGATCGGACTTCTCGAGGCCTCGCAGAAATACGATGCCGGCAAGGGCGCCAGTTTCGAAACGTACGCGGGTATTCGCATCCGTGGATCGATGCTCGATGAGGTGCGTCGCGGTGATTGGGCACCCCGTTCCGTGCACCGCAACGCACGTCGCATCGCTAAGGCCATTCGCGAAATCGAACTCCGCACTTTTGCGCCTGCGACCGATACGGAAATTGCAGCGGAACTGGATGTTGGCATCGATGAGTATCACGCCATGTTGCGGGATACCTCTGGCTGCCGGCTGTTCAGCTTCGAAGCGATGGCGCTGGACGATGAGACTGGTGACTTCGTCGAGCCGCAATATGCAGAATCACTGCCGGGTCCTGCGGAGAGCCTCCAGGGCGACGACTTCAAACGGCGCATCGTCGATGCGATCGGTGAGCTCCCCGAGCGTGAACAGATCGTGCTTTCGCTCTACTACGACGACGAACTCAATCTGAAAGAAATCGGTGCGATTCTCGGGGTCAGCGAATCGCGGGTGAGCCAGATCCACACTCAGGCCACGCTGCGTATCAGAAGTCGAATGCAATCCGAGGGAGCTACCTGATGGACATTGTCGCGATCATCGGCGTCTGTATCGGTTTTGCCGCCGTGATTGGAGGCAACTTCCTCGAGGGCGGCCAACTCGTTGCGCTCGTCAATACGCCCGCTGGTGTGATCGTCATTGGCGGAACGCTGGGCGCGGTCGTACTGCAGACGCCCGGGACACGCTTGAAGCGAGCGGCGGGGATGTTGCGATGGGTGTTCGTTCCCCCTAAACAAGCGATGCGTGATGGAATCGAAAAAATGATGACGTTCAGCACCACCGCGCGCCGCGATGGTCTGTTGGGTCTCGAGAATCTGGCAGAACGGGAAGACGATGAGTTCGTAAAGAAGGGGCTGGAGCTACTCATCGATGGCGGCGAGCCGCAGGTGATCCGGCACGCCATGGAAAACGAACTCGCTGCACGGACGCAGCGCGATCATGCTGCGGCGCAGGTCTATCGGAGTATGGGCGGATACGCACCCACAATCGGCATCATCGGCGCGGTGATGGGGCTCATCCAGGTCATGGGAAATCTCGCGGACCCGGCAGCCCTGGGCGCCGGTATCGCAACGGCCTTCGTCGCTACTATCTACGGCGTTGGGCTTGCCAATCTTCTCTTTCTTCCGATCGCTGATCGCATCGCGGCAATGATCGATCGTCAGGCTGTATTTGCTTCGATGACGATCGAAGGCATTCTGGCTATCGCAGAGGGCGAGCATCCGCGGTCGATCGAGCTGCGACTGCGCGGCTTCGAGGACTACGCGCGATGATGGTTCGACGGCAGCGGCTGGAAGACACGGGCAATCACGAGCGCTGGCTCGTGTCGTATTCCGACTTCATGACGCTGCTGTTCGGGTTCTTCGTGGTGATGTACGCCATCTCCTCGGTGAACGAGGGAAAATATCGCGTGCTCAGCCACACGCTGCTCGAGGTGTTTCCTCAGCGCGAGTTGACCATCGAACCGATCCAGGTGGGTGAGCCTGCGCAATCGAGCGCACCGACGGCGATCGCGTTCGATCAGCCGCCAGTCGGCGCCGAAGGTGGCGCGAGTTCGCAGACCACGCGTGAGCCATCCGATGGCAAATTCCAGGCGCTTGGCGCGACCATGCGGCAGGAGCTGGCTGGACTGTTGCCGGAGGGTCAATTCGGCGTCTCCGGCAACGATCAGTGGCTCGAGGTCAATCTGGACGCGGCGATGCTGTTCGAAAGCGGTGAAGCGCAGCTGACACCGCTCGCGCGCGACGTAATCGGTGAGATCGTGACGCGCCTCGCGGGTCTCGATAACCCGATTACCGTAGAAGGCTACACGGACAGTATTCCGATCACCAGCGGACGCTTCCCATCGAACTGGGAGCTGTCGGCAGCGCGCGCCGCAGCGGTGGTCGGTGCATTTGCAGACGCAGGAATCGACGGCTCTCGGCTTGCTGCCGTCGGCTATGGTGAACAGCATCCAGTGGATACCAATGCAACCGTTGCCGGCCGCGCCGCCAACCGTCGCGTCACGCTCATCATTCCACGGGATGCCGATGTGCAGCGCGGGCTGACGACGATCGGGGCTGCGCGCGCACAGCCGTTACCCATTGAGTGGCGCGAAGGAGCCGCAGGGGAGGTTGAAGCCACTGGCGGCGTGCAGGCAGTGCGACGTCCCAAGGGTGGGATCCTCTTCACCAACGAACCACCCGCGCCGAAACCCTGACACGCTGACGGTCCGAGGCAGACGACTTTCTGGCGCTTGTCTCAGGCTGAACTATAGTTTCATTGACGATGCCATCGGAGTGACTCCACGTGGCGATCGACAGGATTGGAGAGTACCGACCGATTGCACCGCTAAATCCGACCCGCCGTGAACGGGAAGGGCGACGGCGTTCGCGACGCGAACAGCGGCGCGATCGCAAACAGGATGATGACAAGGAGCATCTGATCGATGAACGGGTATGAACTGCTGCTGCTTGCGGTGGGTTGCATGACGGCGTCAATCGTCCTGTTGCCCGTGATGGCATGGCTGCGTCTGCGCACCGTCGAACGCGGCCTGACGGCACTCGAAAATCAGTTCTCCCTCTATGCCGAATCTTCCATGCGGGTCGCGGATTTCGTCGGCCGGCAAACGCCCACCGTGGATATCGGGGCCGGCGAGAGTTCGCGCCGCGCGCTGGTACACCAGGCGCGTCTCGCCCTCGATACAGGCGACACACCACAAGCCGAACGCCTCGACCTGCGACGCGACGAACGCACGCTCATGAAAATTGCGCGGCGCGCCATGCGCGCTGCGTGACACAGTCCATCATCCGGGTACTGCGGTTGCAGCGATCGCTTTGCTGAACTGATCTGCGGTCGGCGTCCATCGATGCGCATGACGCAGATAGCGTTCGAGAAAGGGACGACGGGCGTCCAACACGCCAGGACCTGGGGCGAGCTCGTCGAGCGTGAGGTATATGCGCTGAATATAGCCATGGGAATCGACCCGCAGGGACAGCGCTTCGATGAGTTCACACGCGCCGTCGCGCGCGGTCACCAGCAATACATCCACGCGCTGCACCGATTGTGTGCTGCCGCCGCGCAGCATCACATTCGGCAAGGGCGCGTTGCCGGCAATGAACTGCGTCCACAACGCATCGTTGATGGGCACGATGTCGCCACCTTGGCGGTGGAATGCGCGTACCTGGATCGCACTCATCGGTCTTGCGCTCGGGTCGACTGAAGGCAAGACCATAACTGGATGTATATCCAGTATCAAGTGCCGATGCACTTTTCGTTATTGACCACGCGACCCCAATTGGGTGTGTTTGGCAAGCACCGGCAGGTCGCGGAGGTCGCCGGCGCGCAGCAACAGGTAGCGCTTCTGGCAACAGACACGTTTGAGATCCTCCGCCATTGAGTTGCACAGTTGGCGATGACAGGGAGGCACATGCAAAGACGCAATAGACTGGCGATTGGGTTCGCGGTGGCATTCGTGCTCGGTACGGGTCTGTTGGCGGCCGATCGCGGTGGAGTACTGGCGTGGACTGGCGTGCTGGTCGGTGTCGTGCTGCTGGTCAAGCTGTTCGCGCTGCCCTCGAGATGGGACGTGCGGGTGTGCCTTACAGCGATGCTGCTGTGGGGCGTCGCCTGGGCCGGAACGCTGTACTACGTGAGATCGACCTGGGAGTCGGGCGAAGTCGTCGAGCTGGTGATCGACCTGCCCAGCGGCACGCATGCGGCGCGTGTCTGGGTACTCGACTCGGGCGACACGTCACTCATCTACTACGACGCACCACCGGCAGTTGCCGACGCGCTGTTGTCGGGAAGGCCGGTGCGGTTCACCCGTGGCGGCGTCATGTCCGTCAGGCAACCGCAAGCAAGGCGAGTTGCAGAGGTATCGGCACAGGAGGCGAATGCGATCTTCGCGCTGATGACCGACAAGTACGGCGATAGAAACGCGGCCACTGACGTCTACTATGCATTTCTCGGACGATCACGCAGTCGGGTGCCGATCGTCGTCCGATTCATCGAGTGAACCGGCGTGGTCGCTGGTGCCCGGGTGCTTTGACACGCACGACTTGCACTCGCCGCATCATCAATAGACCAGCTCGCAGGTGAAGCTACCCCAACTGACGGGTCGCAACATTACGGATGCGCGCAACCATGGCTGACAGCCCATTGCCACGGGACGGGCTCAAGTGGCGCTTCAGAGCGAGTTCGTCGAACAGCACATCGACGTCGACCTCGAGCAGCGCTCGGGGACTCAAGTTGTTGAGCGCAGCAAGGACGATGGCAATGAGTCCGCGTACGATGAGCGCATCGCTGTCGAGGGCGAACACCAGTTTTCCGTCGACGAGGCGGTGCACGATCCAAACCTGACTCTGACAGCCGTGCACGATGTGCTCGTCAGTCTTGTCGGCGTCGCACATAGTAGGTAGTGCCTTGCCCATGTCGATGATGAACCGATAACGGTCCTCCCAGTCGTCGAGCAGACTGAACGTCTCGCGGATTTCGGCGAGGTCTGCGGCAGGCACGGTCATCGGATCAGAACAGGCCGAGTTCGAGTTGCGCATCTTCCGACATCATGTCGCGACTCCACGGCGGATCGAAGGTGAGGGCGACATCGACGCTCGCAACGTTGGGCACACGCGAGAGGCGGTCGGTGATCTCGCGCACCAGCACGGGACCCATGCCGCAACCGACCGAGGTCAGGGTCATCGTGACTTGCACGTGCTTCGTGATCGGATCTACTTCGCAGCCATAGACGAGGCCGAGGTCGACGATGTTGACAGGAATCTCCGGGTCGAAAACACTGCGGAGCGCCTGATGCACCTGATCGGCGTCAATCGCGCCATCAGGGCGCGGTGTGTAGGTGGGTACGATGGACTCGAATCCGAGCGCATCCGCGTCGACGCCATCGACGCGCGCCATCTTGCCGTTGAATACCACGGTGTAGTTGCCGCCGAGTGACTGCGTGAGGGTGACGAACGTATCCTTCGGTATGGTGATCGGGGTGCCGATGGGCACGAGGCGCGCATCACAGTCGCGCTTGATGACGACGAGGCGGCGTTCCATCAACTGTCTTTGCGGTTGCGCACCGAGAAACTCTCGCCGCAGCCGCATTCGGCCTCCGCATTCGGATTGTGGAACTTGAGCACAGAGTTGAGGCCTTCCTTGACGCAATCGATCTGCGTGCCGCGCAGCAGCGGCAGATCGGAGCGCGCCACGTGGAGTACGAGATTGTCGGCGACCGGACTTGCGATGTCCTCGTCGTCCGCTTGCGCGACATAGTCGAGTTCGTACATGTAGCCGGAACAGCCGCTTTCATTGACCGACAGTCGCAGTGCCGAGGCACCTTCGCGACTCATCTGCTTGCGCAGATACGCAGCGGCACTCTCCGTGATTCGAATCTCGGGGTCTTTCGGATCTACCGTCAGCACAGTCATCGTTTACCTTCCATTGCGTACTTCATGCCGTCAGCATGGCGCGCGCTTTGTCGATTCCGGCGACCAGCCGATCCACGTCGGCGGTCGAATTATACAGACCGAAGGACGCGCGAACGGTTCCAGGGATTCCCAGTCGCGTCATTAGAGGCATTGCGCAGTGATGCCCGCTGCGCACCGCCACGCCCTGCTGATCGAGCAACGTGCCGACATCGTGCGGGTGCTGGCCCATCAGCAGAAACGAGACGATGGCGACCTTTTCGTGCGCAGTGCCGATGAGTTGGACACCTTCGGTCTGTGCTAGACGGTCGGTGGTCAGACGCAGCAGGGCATGCTCATGAGCGCGCAACGCAGCGCGGTCGAGTGCGCTCAAGTAGTCGACTGCAGCGCCGAAACCGATTGCACCGGCAATGTCCGGTGTGCCGGCTTCGAACTTGAACGGCAGACGATTGTAGGTGGATCGTTCGATGGTGACGGTCTCGATCATTTCACCGCCTCCCTGCCAGGGCGGCATGGCGTCGAGCAGGGCGGTCTTGCCGTACAGCGCGCCGATCCCGGTCGGTCCATAGGCCTTGTGCCCGGAGATCGCGTAGAAGTCGACGTCCAGAGCTGCCACATCGATGTCCGTGTGCGCGGTTGCCTGTGCGCCGTCGATGACGACCACGGCGCCGACCGCGTGGGCCTGCGTGATGATCGTTTCGATCGGATTCACTGTGCCGAGCGCATTCGAGACATGACCGACCGCGACGATGCGCGTACGCGAGTTCAGAAGTCGGCGAAAGTCATCCAGATCTATTTCGCCGGTGGGGGTGACCTTGGCGGCGCGAACGTGGGCGCCAGTGCGCGCTGCGATGAGCTGCCACGGGACGATGTTGGAGTGGTGTTCCATCTCGGTGATGAGAATCTCGTCACCAGCCCCGAGCACGCTGCCACCATAGCTCTGTGCGACGAGGTTGAGCGATTCGGTGGTGCCGCGCGTCCAGATGATCTCGTGGACATGCCGAGCGCCGAGGAAACGCTGCAGCTTCACTCTGGCGGTTTCGAATGCATTGGTCGCGCGATCGGCGAGCGCGTGCGCGGCGCGATGAACGTTGGCGTTGTCGCGGCGATAGTAGTCGGCGATGGCATCGATCACGCGTGCCGGCTTCTGTGTCGTGGCGGCATTGTCGAGGTACACGAGCGATTTGCCGTTGACCACCTGGTCGAGGATCGGAAAGTCGGCGCGCAGCCGTTCGATCGAGCTCACGGTCATAACTCCAGAATCGATTGCATGGCGGTCTCGACGCCGAGTTGCATTGCGGCTTCGGTGACGATGCGACTCAGGAACGCCCGCGTCAGCAGGCTGCGCGCGGCATGCTCGTCGATACCGCGACTGCGCAGATAGAAGAGTTGGCCGGCGTCGAGCGCGCCCACGGTTGCGCCGTGACTGCAGGCTACATCGCGGGTGTGGATCTCGAGCTCCGGCTTCGTGTTGATGCGAGCAGTGGGCATCAACAGTAGATTACGATTGGTCAATTGGGCGTCGCTGCCGCCGGCGCTCGGATGGATCTCTATGCGGCCGTTGAACGTGAGCTGCCCTTTGTCAGTGGCGATACCATGCACGAGTTGCCGACTGCGTGTGTCGCGCCCGAAGTGGTTGATGGTTACGTACGAGTCGATCGCATGCGCCTGAGACGCGATGATGCCGGCGGTCAGCGAAGTGCTCGCCGCGCGTCCGCGCAGGTCGACGACGATGTCGGCGCGACGCGGCTTCGAGCCGCACAGGTAGTGGTCGAGGTCGTAAACAGCCCCGTCGCCCAGCGTGGCGTGCAGCAGCCCCCATGCGGACTGCTCACCGGGTTCGTACTCAGTGCGTTGGTGATAAAGGCGCGCATCCGCGGCGAGAGAGATCTGTATCACTCGATTGCTGGCGCGGTCGACGCGCGCGTGACGCTCGACGATTTGCATGCGACTCTTGCCGCCCATGCGCACGATCACGCGGTTGCAGCCTGAACTCGCATGATCGATGTGCAGAGTCTCTTTGACCGTACGTCCGGCCGCGACGTCGACCACCGTTACCGAATCAATGAGGCTTGCGTTGATGCGGGCCAGCGGATGTGACTCAGCAGGAATTGCCGCCGCGGTGGTTTGCGTGATGGTCACGCCTGCCGGGGTGCGTCCACCAGCGAACTCGATTCGGGGTGCTGCTGCTGTGTCACTGGTCAACAGATCACTGCGGTAGTATGCGGTGATCGGCGTGTATTTGAATGCTTCGATCTTCTTCGAGTCGGGTAATCCGTGACGGCGCAGTTCTGCAAGGGCTGGCGCGCGCAGCGCGTCTGCCGCAGAGGGCGCGGATGCATATTCGAGCAGGCGGCTGAGAAAGTCGTTGTTTGCGGTCATCGCTTCACGCGGCGTCTGTGAGCCATCCGTAACCTCGCGACTCGAGTTCGCGCGCAAGTCCGGCGTCGCCGGAGCGAACGATCATGCCATCGCTCAGCACGTGCACGCGGTCGGGAACGATGTGATCGAGTAAGCGCTGATAGTGCGTGATCAGCAGCGTCGCCCGGCCGGGATCGCGAAAGCGGTTCACGCCGGCGGATACGACTTTGAGAGCATCGATGTCGAGCCCCGAATCGGTTTCGTCGAGCACCGCGACCTTAGGCTCGAGCATCAGCAATTGCAGGATCTCGTTGCGCTTCTTTTCACCACCTGAGAATCCCTCATTGACGCCTCGTTTCAGGAACTCGGTGTTGAGCGCCAGATCCGCCGCCACACTGCGAACCCGCTTCATGAACTCGATGGTCGACAAGGGCTCGGTGCCGCTCGCCCGGTGGTGTGCATCGAGTGCGGATTTCAGGAATTCCATGTTGGAGACGCCTGGAATCTCGATCGGGTACTGGAATGCAAGGAACAGTCCAAGATGTGCCCGAGATTCCGGCGCAAGACCGAGCAGGTCGGCGCCGCCGATGCGCACGCGGCCTGCGGTCACTTCATAGCCTTCGCGGCCCGCCAGCACATAGGCGAGCGTGCTCTTGCCTGATCCATTTGGTCCCATCAGCGCGTGCACTTCGCCCGCCGGGATCGACAGACTGAGACCCTTCAGAATCGGTGTGCCAGCCACACTTGCGTGCAGGTCCTCTATTTCGAGCAGGTTCTTCGTCATCCCACTGCACCTTCGAGGCTGACTTCGAGCAGCTTGCCTGCTTCCACTGCAAACTCCATCGGCAATTCGCGAAACACCTCTTTGCAGAAGCCGTTGACGATCATGCTGACCGCCTTTTCCGGATCGATGCCGCGCTGCCGACACAGAAAGAGCTGATCGTCGCTGACCTTGGACGTAGTGGCTTCGTGTTCGACAATCGCGCCCGGCTGGCTCGATTCGATGTAGGGGAACGTGTGCGCACCGCACAGTTCGCCGATCAGCAGGGAATCGCATTGCGTGTGATTGCGCGCGCCGTGCGCGGACGGAGAGATGCGCACCAGTCCGCGATAGCTGTTCTGGCTGCGGCCGGCGCTGATGCCTTTGGACACGATGGTGCTGCGTGTGTCGCGACCCAGGTGCACCATTTTGGTACCGGTGTCGGCTTGCTGATAGTTGTTGGTCAGTGCCACGGAGTAGAACTCCCCGACGCTGCCGTCGCCGCGCAGGACGACGCTCGGATACTTCCAGGTGATGGCCGATCCGGTCTCCACCTGAGTCCATGAAATCTTCGAACGCTTGCCGATGCACGCGCCGCGCGTGGTGACGCAGTTGTAGATGCCACCGCGACCCTCGGCGTCTCCGGGATACCAATTCTGCACGGTGGAGTATTTGATCTGGGCATCGTCGAGCGCCACGAGTTCGACCACGGCGGCGTGCAGCTGATGCTCATCGCGCTGGGGCGCCGTGCAGCCTTCGAGATAACTGACGTACGCGCCTTCCTCGGCGACGATTAGCGTGCGTTCGAACTGGCCAGTGTTGCGCGCGTTGATGCGAAAGTAGGTCGACAGTTCCATCGGGCAGCGCACGCCCTTGGGGATGTAGACGAAGGATCCGTCGCTGAACACCGCGGAGTTGAGGGCGGCATAGAAGTTGTCGCGCGTCGGTACGACGGTACCGAGGTAGCGCTTGACGAGTTCGGGATGGGATTGCACGGCTTCTGCGAGTGAGCAGAACACGACGCCGGCTTCGTTCAGCTTGTCTTTGAAGGTGGTGCCGATGGAAACGCTGTCGAACACGGCATCCACGGCGACACCCGCGAGCGCCGCCCGCTCGTGCAGCGGTATACCGAGCTTTTCATAGGTCCGCAGCAGCTCGGGATCGACATCGTCGAGGGATTGGGGGCGATCTTTCTGGCTACGCGGCGCCGAGAAATAGGAGATCGACTCGAAGTCGATGGGCGGAAAGGTCAGGTGCGCCCATTCGGGTATCGGCATCGTCCGCCAATGCCGATAGGCCGCCAGTCGCCACTCGAGCAGCCAGTCGGGTTCGCCCTTGCGTGCGGATATGAAACGCACGACGTCTTCGGAAAGCCCGGGTGGCAGGGTGTCCGACTCGATGTCGGTCACGAACCCCGCCGCGTAGGGACGTTTTACGAGGTCGTCGATGCGAGCACCGGTTTCAGTGGCCACAGCCCGTCGTTACCTTTCTCGTCGCACAGTCAGACCGCATTGTACCGTCGCCGCTCCCGCCTATACCAGACTAAATTACTCGGGTATTTGCCCGGGACCCGCGCCGCCGCTACCATCGCGCGCTTTTCGGAAGCCCACGCCATGCCCCGACTCGAACGCATGCCCGAACCCCACGTTTATCGGGCGTACGGCATCTATCTGTTGCAGTCCCAACATCGGCTGATGCGACAGCTGCGGCGAGTGCACGAACCGTCGGTGCATGGGCACAAGACATGGGATTCGAGCTTTCTGCTCATGGATTATCTGATGGCGCACCCGATTCGGCGCGGCACCAAAGTGATGGAAGTCGGCTGCGGCTGGGGTCCGGCGAGCGTCTTTTGCGCCAGTCACTTCGGCGCCAGAGTGACCGGGGTCGACATCGACAAAGACGTGTTCCCATTCCTTGACGTGCTGGCGGCTCTGAACGACGTCAAGGTGACCACCGAGCAGGGTCGCTTCGAAGATCTCACCGGCAAGCGCCTGAGCCAGGAGCGGGTACTGATCGGCTCGGATATCTGCTTCTGGACCAAAATGGTCAAGCCGCTCTACCACCTCGTCCAGCGCGCCATGCGAGCCGGCGTCAAGCGCGTGATCATCGCCGATCCCGGCCGGCCCACGTTCTATGATCTGGCCGAGTTGTGCCGTAAGAACTACGACGTCGAACTGGCCGAGTGGTATGCGGTGGAACCCAATCGGGCGACCGGCGAGATCCTAGAAGTCAGACGAAAATAATCAATAGATAGATCACGTTACGACTCATTCGTGATAAATCGCTCGAGCTGGTCTGCGAGACTGTTGCAGGCGCTGTTCTGAACCCGTGCCAGGAACGGCACGGGCACGATCACCGCGGGCATGTAGCTCACGCCGGTCGCATCGGAGCTGACTTTTCCGACCTGGGCGCCGTTCTTGATGTCCCATATGGCCGCTTCGTAGAACGAGTCATCTTCCCAGGTGAGGAACCCGAAGCAGGCGGCGCCCGTCGGGCCCGCCGCGCAGGCGAGCGAGCCGCCGCCGTCGGTGCGCTGGGTACCCCCTTCCACCCAGATCACGTAGCGAACCCCGATCGAGTCGAGCTTCTCCGACAGGAGCGGGTGGCTGATGATCTCTGGCAAGTCACTGGTGTCGAGGGGGGCGGTGCGGGGTTCGAACCAGGGAAACAGGGCGTCGATGAAGGCGTCTTCCCCGATCACGGCGAGTTTCGACTTGCCGCCATTGAGGTTGCCCGCGACGCACTCGACGAAGTCGCCTTCGATATCCTCACCACCCTTGTGGTGGCGACCGAGTACGACGACGGATTCGTGCGCTTCCAGACCCGTTTCCGCCTGGCGCACTTCCTGAATCGTGGTGGTGACGCAAGCCGAGGTAACGAGCGCGGCCAACGTAATCGCTGCGCCGTGAATGATGTGCGAACGATGAGCAGTCATTGGACGTCGCTCCTCTCGTGGCCCTTAAGCCAGCGCTGCACCTTCGGGTCGGCAGTGAATCGTAACGCCAGAAAGGCGGCTGCGTCGCGCATCGCCGTCATGGTGGCCGCCTGCATCCCCGGTGCGTCGGGGTTGGTCATGAACCCGTACTCGTCCTTGCTTGCTTTTCCGTACGCCGTCAGCGGCCATGCGACGATCAGTTCGCCGGTGGGTGCGTACAGACGCACGATGTAGCGGATCCAGACTTCGTAGAATTCGCTCTGAGTTTGCGCCGGCACAGCGATCTGCATCTTGTCGATCACCGGCGCGATGATGCCGTCAAAGCCGCCGCCGTCGGCCACGTTGCCGACCGGCACAACCTCATCGAACAGCGCGTCGAACACGGTGGTGAACAGTTTTGGCTGCATGGCGCCGATATCGACGCGCCAGGGGCCACCGCGGTCCAATGTCTCTTCGTGCACGTACTCGATCAGTGCGGGTTCGAGTACGAGCCCGACACGCACGGGCGCGGAAACGACGAGTGGTGTAGGCAACTCGCCGTCGAGCACAATCGATGCACCGCCCTTGCAGCCACTGACGCCGGCCAGTGCCATGCACGCGATGACCACGATTGCGTAGGCACTGCGGCGATGGGTCATTGTGCTGGTCCTTCTGGCTCTGTGGCGTGCGATGCGTTCATTGATAGTCTGGTAGTCCCACAAAGGTGCCGTTGTTTCGGTGCGTCAGCTCACGCATCAGAGCGGCAAAGCGATGGAACGATGCACGCCGTTCGGATACCGAGGCCAGCACCGGGAATCCTACGGCGTGGATGCGCATGCGTCGTTCGCCCGATTCGTCCGCCTGGTTGATCCGATCGACGGTGTCGACGACTTCTTCGATGCTGTTGCCGGTGAAGTCATCGCCGAACACATAGATGCTGACCCGCTTGCCCGGATCATAGAAGGTTCGCACGGCGCGTTCGATGCCTTCCACGGGGCTCGAGTTCGAGAATGGATTCCACGAACGCATGCGCTCCAGGATCGCCTTGCGGCGAGCTGGCGAATCAGGAATCCAGCGGCCGGCATAGCGCGAAAACATGTAACCGCCCTGATCGTCCATCACCTGGATCCCCTTCACCGTGGGATAGATCGCGAGGGTTTCCGACAATTTCTGCATCGCGAGCCCCCAGGCGAAATTGAACATACTGCCTGAAGTGTCGATGACGAAGATGATGTACTCGCTGTCGACCGGAATACCGCCGATGGTGTCGTCCGAGCGCGTGAAACTGGTGCCGAGCAACCGTTCCATCTCTTCGGTGAGGCTCTGCTTGGCGGTGGTGAGTTTGGACTCGGCAGTGGTCTGCTCTTCTGCCTGGCTGCGCGTCGTCTCGTAGCGACCAAGTATCGTGCTCAGCTCACGATTGAGTTGTGCGATGGTCTCGAGTTCCAGATCGAGCTCGCGCTGTTTCTGTGTGAGTTCGCGGGTTAATGTAGTGGTCTGACCGCGAATGTCGTGTACCGCCTCATCGCGCGCGGCAACGAAACCATTGAGCCGCGCGCTCGTCTTTTCCAGGATCAAGGGCTCAGCCGTCTTCGTGATCATCAGTAGCAGGATTACGGCACCAAAGCCGCAGCAGATGACGTCGAGGAACGACATCGATATTTCTTCGATCGGCCGTCGTGCGTTTGCCCTCACGGCCAGTCCTTCGATGGCGACAGGAACGAACCCTTGGTGATGTGCGCAAGCCCCCAATATGAACCCGCGGCGTAGGGGTCACCCTCCATGGGGAATAGGATGACGTTGAACGGCACGTTCAGCTGCAAATCCTTGACCGCGTCGTTGAATAACGACAATCGGTCCCGGCCGCTGATCGTTGCCGAACGTGGCGCCCGAGTACCCATGGTCGGCAGGCCGTCGACGATGAGTACGACGTTGTCCGGAGCGGGACGCATGCTGTCGATTGCGGTGAACAGCGCAGCGAGATTCGTGCCCTTGGCCGGGATGATCTTCTTGAGGGCGCCAATCGCGGCGTCCATGTCGGTGCGCGCGTTGCTGTCGAGCCAGCGCCCCTGGCTGCCGGCGAGGAGGGGGGTTGCGGCCTCGGAGAAACCGAACAGCTGATACTCGCTGGTCAGAGGCAGCTGCGCCACGAGCCACTCGACGGTCGCGACGGCGCGACGCCACTTGGGCGATTCGAGTTTGCGGTCATCGTCCATGTTGCGCCTGCGCAACACGTTGACGATCGTCTCGTCCAGCATGCTCGCCGACGTGTCGATCGCGATGAATATGCGATCACCACCGAGCTTGAGTCCGGTGAGATACTGTCGATCGCCTTCGCCTGTGAACTGACGTGCGCGGTCACCGACGTCTTCATCCACCGTAGACTTCAATCGCTCGACTTCAGTCGTGCGTGACTCGATGTCGCTCTTGAGTCGATTGACGTGTTCGATCTTGGCGAGGGTGTCTGCCTGCAGTGTGGTGAACTGCTCGCGCCGATCGGCAAGCGTCGCGGTCAGCGCGGCGCGTCGGCGCGCCGCATCGTCGAGCCGGCGCTCGACAGATGTCAGATTCTGGCGCACGTCGGCCATGTTTACCTGCCCGGTCGTCACTTCGTAGTCGAGCTTGCGCAACTCGGCGTAAAGATCCTCCTGCGTGGTCCGCAACTCGACTTCGGTCGCGTGATTGATGATCAGGTAGATCAGGACAACGGCGCCAAAGCCGCACGACATGATGTCGAGAAACGACAGCGAAAAGACGTTGAACCCGCGCTTACGCGCCATTGCCAACCTCGATCAGCATGAAGCGGGCACCTGACACTTCGATGATGCTGCCGCAGCGCAGTTCCGTACCGTCGGTTGCCGGCAGGCCGTCAAGAGCCGCTGCCGTGCCGGCGGCAAGGCTCAAAGTGACGCCCGTCGTGGTGCGGGACAGCGCAACCGCGCCATCGGGAAACGTCGGAGGCAGGCCGGCGAACTGCCGGCGCGTGAGCGTGAGACCTGCGCCAATGGACACGGCACGACCGTTGAACAGGATGTGTGTCGGTGCGGGTGCGGCCGCGGCATGGGTTTCCTTCACGCCGCGTGAAGGCAGGCGAGTGACGAAGCGCACACCATCTCCGGTCGAGCGAATCGCATCGATGTTGCGGCCGACGCCGCCAAACACCGCAGTGG
>JBGSQB010000083.1:0-28145 GCA_041738285.1 Pseudomonadales bacterium
CACCGATTCGATCGGTGCCGCGCAGCTCGGCACGGTCTGGACCGACCCCGACTTCGATCCGGCGCTGGATGCGTTCTATTACGTGCGCGTGCTCGAGATACCGACGCCACGCTGGAGTACGATCCAGGCCATCAAGCTCGGGGTGGTGCCGCCGAGCGGCGCGGGCTTTCAACCCGTGGTGCAGGAGCGTGCCTGGAGCTCACCAATCTGGCATACACCGGACGCGGCGCAACGGCGTGCGGCGCCTGCCGCAATGACCATCGCCGAGTTGCAGCGACAGGGCGCAGTGCCGCTGGGTGACGCATCGCTGCGCGAACTGCTGGTCGGTAAGACGGCGAGCGTTCGCAATTCGGTGACCGGGCAGCGTTTCGAAATACTCTACGGCGCCGACGGCCGACGCCTGATCACGTCCATCGACGGCGAGCCGGCGAGCATGGTCGAGATGGCCGAACTGATGCACGCCGGTCAAGCGCAGTACGCGATCGAAAACGGTCGCGTGCGCACTGACATTGGCGCCACGTCGCTCACCATCGCCGTCTACAAGCTCGGTGAGCGATACCTCGCGGCACGTAGCGACGAGTTCGGCTACGCCAACTACGAGGTCTCCATCGCGCCGGACTGATCGGATCCTGCGGTACTCAAGTCAGCTGCATGCCCTGCATGTCGCCTTGTTGCCGCCACTGCGCGAGGAGGTCGTTGAAGGCATTGATGCCCGGCGCGTAGGGCGAGTTCTGCATGTTGGTGCCGACACCTTTGCCTTCGCGGTTGTAGTAACCGGGCGTGCACTGCTCGAGGAACGCCGTCGCACCCGTGCCGGCCAGTGCAACGATCTGTTCGACCCAGGCCTTTTCCGCCTCCGCTGTGACTTCCACCACCCGCTTGTTGCGCCGCTTTACCTCGTCGATGATGAAGGCAACGTGCACCGCTTGGTCATCGAACATCGAAGTCATGTTCGGTGACAGGCCGTTCTGATTGATGCCGATGGTGAACCAGTTCGGAAAGCCGTGACTGCTGAGCCCGTGCAGGGTTCTGAAGCCATTGCCCCAGTGATCGTAGAGCGACTGACCGTTGCGGCCGATGGTGTCGAAGTCGACCCGGCGATGCGGTGAGGTCGTGATCTCGAATCCGGTCGCGTAGATGATGCAATCGACTTCGTAGGTGACGCCGTTTGCGACCACGCCACGTTCGGTGATGCGCTCGACGCCCTTGGCATCGGATACATCGATGAGTTCGACGTTGGGACGATTGAACGTGTCGAGGTACTCGTCGTTGAAGGTCGGCCGTTTGCAGAATTGGCGATACCAGGGCTTCAGTGACTCTGCAGCATTTTCCGTGGCGACCGTATCGTCCACGCGCGCGCGGATTTCGTTCATTTTCTGAAAGTCGGCGATCTCCGAACGCAGCATGATCTCTTCCATGTCGAAGTTGCCTGCGTCGGGCTTGCGGTTCATGAGCGCGATGCCGATGCGACGGGCGATGTCGGTCCAACCATCTGCAACGAGATCCTCGGTGAGATTCTGCCCGGCGAGCACCGCGGCGAAGTTCTCGCGCCGGGCCCGCTGCCAGCCGGGTTCGAGGTCGCGGTACCAGCTTTCATCGGTCGGTCGATTGCCGCGTAGATCGACCGACGACGGTGTGCGCTGAAACACGTACAGCTGTTTGGCATGTTGTCCCAGGAACGGCACGCACTGAATGGCGGTAGCGCCTGTGCCGATGATCGCGACGCGTTTGTCGGCGAGTTTGGTGAGACCGCCCGTGTGGTCGCCGCCCGTGTACTCGTAGTCCCACCGGGAGGTATGGAACGTATGCCCTTTGAAGTCGCGAATGCCGGGAATGTTCGGCAGCTTGGGGCGGTTTGCGGGGCCCGTTGCCTGGATGACGAACTGCGCCCGGATCTTGTCGCCGCGGTGGGTGTCGACCTGCCAATGCTGCTCGGCTTCCAGCCATTTTACGCCTGTCACCCGCGTCTGAAAGATCGCGTTGTCGTACAGGTCGAAGTACTCGCCGACGCGACGGGTGTGTTCGAAGATCTCTGGCGCGTAGGAATACTTCTCCTTTGGCATGTAGCCCGTTTCCTCGAGCAGCGGCAGGTAACAGTACGACTCGATGTCGCACTGCGCGCCGGGGTAACGGTTCCAGTACCACGTGCCACCGAAATCGGCGCCGGATTCGATCACGCGAAAGTTGGTGATGCCACGCTCTTTGAGACGCGCCGCGGTCATGAGGCCGCTGAAGCCGCCGCCGATCACCGCGACGTCGATGTCGAGTTCGAGCGCGTCGCGGGTGAAGTTCGGATCCGCGTAGGGGTCTTCGTCCGCATAGTGGGCGAACTCGGAGGCCGCTTCCAGGTACTGATTCTCGCCATCTTCGCGGATGCGCTTGTTGCGCTCGCGGCGGTACTTCTCTCGCAACTCCGCGGGGTCGAAGTCGAGGTCGGGAAAGAGGTTGTGCAGGCGTTCGCGTTCGGTGGCCATGTCAATTGCCTTTCAAGTTGCTAAAGTCCGATTGATCTCGATCATGCCAAATCGTGGCGCCTCAGACAAAACGCGAAGATACGTACGTGGAGGCGGACTTGGCGCAGCGGCGCACCGCCGCGAACGCGCCCTACCAGTTGATGACGCGCTGAATCACTGCGCCAATCCGCTCCGGGTCCCAAGGCTCGAGCCCGAGTTTGTTGGCCCCTTCGCTGACCATCATTTTGTAGATGTAGAGCTGATTCTGATTCACGCCGAAGGTCTGACCGGTGATGCTGGCGGCGGCGTCGGATGCGAGGTAGCACACCAGCGGCGCCATGAACTGCGGCCCCATATCGGCCTCGGACATCCCAGCCATTCCGGGTAGATCGCGGGTCATACGCGTGTACGCGTTCGGCGTGAGGGCATTCACCGTGATGCCCTTGCTCGCAAGTTCGATCGACGCGATGCGCGTCAGAGCATGTATGCCGGCCTTGGCCGCGCCGTAGTTCGACTGGCCGAAGTTGCCGAGCAGGCCGGACGATGAACTGGTATTGATGATGCGACCGCCGCGACCCTAGGCCACCATCTGCTTCGCGGCCGCCTGCAGGCAGGCGAAGGTGCCGGTCAGATGCACGTCGATCACCGCCTGCCACTCTTCTGCTGACATTTTCAGTAGGGTGCGATCGCGAAGAATTCCGGCGTTGTTGACGATGATGTCGAGACCGCCGAACTGATCCACCGCAGTCGCGACGATGGCTGCCGCGCCCTCGAAACTCGCGACGGAGTGTGTATCGGCAACCGCGTCACCGCCGCCGGCGCGGATTTCGTCGACCACGCTCTGCGCGGCGGCGCTGGATCCCGAACCGTCGAGCGCACCACCGGTATCGTTCACCACGATTCGAGCGCCGTGCTTGGCGAATAGCAGCGCATGGGCGCGCCCAACGCCGGTGCCGCCGCCGGTGATGATCGCGATCTTGTCTTCCAGCAGTGCCATGGCCGCTCCCCGGTCGGTGACTCGAGGGCTCACCATACGCCGCGGTCACGACGCGCTACAAGTTGGGGAAGTCGCGAGCAATGCGATCGGCGGCGGCGAGCATTTGGGCCCCAACCGGTTCCAGTCCGATCTGTGTGCACAAAAGTCCCGTAGAGACGCGCTCGGCGACACCCCACTCCCAGATCGCGGTGGCATCCAGGGCGCAACGTCTCGCGAGGAAGTGCGCGCGGTCGCGGGGATCGCCCTGCATCAGTTCGACCGGGTCTTCGCGCATCAGGATGCCGAGGTCGGCTTCGGCTTCGGCCAGCATGCCGTCGGGGTCGATCAACTTGTATCCGTCGCCGCAGGACAACGCGTTCCACTCGTGGATGTCGCCGTGCACGAGCACGGCGCGATCAGCATCGTGCGCCTCGGTCCTGCGACGCGCGCATGCCAGGGCGTGGTCCACAGCCTGGCTCGTGCACGGTCGATCGAGTGCGTCCCATTTTTCGGCGATGAAGTTGCCGAGCCAACGTCCCTTGTCGGCGCCAGTGGTGAGCCCACAGTCCGGTGCGGGGCGCCAGATGCGCACCGCTGCCGCGCACAGTGCCTCGATACGCTGATCGAAAGGCAGGCCGAGATCGTGCATCGACGGCCCCAGACGTTCGAGCAGGAAGGCGCCCCGATCCGGATCGTCCCGGAGCAGCGCGACGCAGGCATCGCCGCCTGCCAGCCGCAGGAACTTCGCTTCGAGTATGGCGTCCCCCGGATCGAGACTCACCTTCAGCACGGCTTGTGTGCCATCGGCCTGGGTCACTGCGGCAACGAACGCTTCGGTGCCGCCGTCGAAGATGCGGCCGAGTTCGATCTGCCAGGTCTCTTCGAGATGCGCGACGACGTCAGGCAATGATTCGAGCCAATGGGCAGCGCCGCTGGCGATTGCCTTGTTGCGGACGATCGCCGGGATGTCGAAGTGGCGCTTCATCGCCTTAGACTAACGTGATCATCGGATGGAGGGGTGACGTGTGCGCAGACTGAGCGTGTTCAATCAGGTGTCGCTCGATGGCTACTTTGTCGATCGCGACGGCGACATGAGCTGGGCCCACAAGCAGGACATCGAGTGGGGTGAGTTCGTGGCGGGCAATGCCAGCGGTGGTGGGGCGCTGGTGTTCGGGCGAGTTACCTACGAGATGATGGCTGGCGCGTGGTCGTCGCTGGCAGCAGCCAAGCGCAACCCGGCGGTGGCCGAGCGCATGAACGGTTTACCGAAGGTCGTGTTCTCCAGAACGTTGAGCGAGGCCGCATGGCAGAACACCCGTTTGATCAAAGATGACCCGGTCGCCGCCATGCGAAGTCTCAAGCAGCAGGATGGACCGAACATGGTGATTCTCGGCAGCGGCACAATCGTCGCGCAACTGACGCAGGCGCGACTGATCGATGAATATCAGATCGTCGTCAACGCACTGGTGCTCGGCGGCGGCAGAACGATGTTCGAAGGCGTTGCCGATCCACTGCACCTGACTCTCGTGCAGACGCGCAGCTTCGCCAATGGCAATGTGGTGCTGACCTACCAACCGGCGTGAGCCAGTGGAGATCAAAATGAATTTGCGAGTGAGCGTATGGATGGCTGCGGTGGTGTGCGCGTTGACTCTGATGAGCGTGACCGCGCGAGCGGACGATTCGTTGCGTGGCGTCGGCATTGGCGTGGGCAACCTGCAGGCATCTGCCGAGTTTTATGAAGCGGTGCTCGGCTTGAAGCCCCTGCGCACTTACGCGCTCGGCTACCTCGATGAGATCGTCATGGGATATCCGGATGGCGAGGGTGCGGTCGTTGTATTGATGAATTGGCCGAATGACAGCCAGCGCCGCTACGACGGTAGCGACGTGAAGCTCGTTTTCTATGTCGGCGACCCGGGCGCGGTGATCGAGCGAATTCGCGCCCGTGGTGGTGCGATCGACCGCGAGGCAACACCAATTGAAGCGCTCAACGGCACGGTGGTCGGCCTCGGCCGCGACCCGGACAACTACGTGATCGAAGTCATTCAGCGCTGAGCACAGGAGAGCAGATGTCGAAGTATGTCGTGTATGGCGGTGAGCTGAGTTATTTCACCCGCAAGCTCGAGGCCGCGCTCATTTTCTATGGTGCTGATTTCGAGATGCGCGCGAAGACGGATGACGTGCGCGCCGAAGTCGAAGCGCGATCGGGCACCCATCAGGTGCCGGTATGCCTCACGCCCGAAAACTGGATGATTGCCGACACGACGCCGCTGCTGCATCTGCTCGACTCGCGGTTCCCGCATCGGCGGATGTTCCCCAACGGCCCATTGGGTGTGCTCGTGCACACAATCGAAGAGTATTTCGATGAGTGGATCGCGCGCACGATGGTGCACTACCGGTGGCATTACGCGCGCAGCGCCGAGTTCGCATCACTGCGCATGGCCAACGGTAACGTCGAGGCGGCAGCGCGCGTGCGCGAGTGGGGGCCGCGCGCATGTCGTGCGACGGGTACCGATTCGCCGCAGCAACAACGGGCGGCCGAACTCGAATACGAACGCATCCTGCAGGCGATCGACGCGCAACTCGCGCAAACGAGATTCCTGCTCGGCGACCGGCCAACCGCTGTCGATTGCGTCGTGCTCGGTGGGTTGCGCGCGCACACGAATATGGACCCGGACCCGAAACAGGTGACGGCGCTGTTCCCGCGCGTCGTGTCGTGGAGCGAAGGCGGTGCCGATGACTGGGCGGGCGGGGGAGAGCTTGCGCCGTTTCCGCAGTCGACGCCGTTCGCGGGCTTCGTATTGAAGGAGATGGTGACGACCTATCAGCCGTATGTGCTCGGCAATCGCGCGGCGCTCGCGGCGGGAGCTAAAGCATTTCACGCACCGATTTACGATGAGGATGTGAGCTATCTGGTGCGGCCGTATCCGGAGCGCTCGCGACAGATGATCCTCGACAAGATACGCACACAACTGAAGCCGGATGAACGACGTGCCGTGCTTAACTGGTTGCGTTCAGTCGACCTCGAACAGTGTTTTAGTGGTTGATCGGGTTAGACTCGCCCGATGACAGACCAAATCACCGAACAAGGACCTGCAATGCCCCGCTGGGCGTTGAAGACATTCACGCGAATCAATGTGTGGGTCTATCAACTTTCCGGCGGACGCCTGATGAACCGCCTTGCCGGCGACCCCATCTGCCTCGTCACCATGACCGGCGCGAAGTCCGGGTCACGGCGCACGATCCCGCTGATGTACGTGCCCCATGAGCGTGGCGTGCTGCTCGTTGCCTCCCAGGGCGGGGCGCCGAGGCACCCCGTCTGGTACAACAATCTGATCGCGCATCCGGACGTCGTGGTCACGGTCGATGGCAGCAAGCGCAATCTGCGTGCGCGGGAGTTGCAAGGCGAGGAACGCGCCAAGGCGTGGCCGGTGTGCGTTGCACATTACGCACCCTATGAGGACTATCAGAAGCGCACCCAGCGGCAAATTCCGGTGTTCTACTGCGAGCCGCGCTGACTGCGTTGGAGTTTGTGGGAGCGGGCTTGCCCGCGAATTTGCACTAGGGCATCCACCAGCCACCGCTGACGCTGATGGTCTGCCCGGTGACCTGACGCGCGGAGACATCCGATGCGAGAAACAGTGCGGCCTGGGCAATGTCGGACGGACGGGTGCCGCGTTTGAGTGCCGACAGGGCATAGGTGTCCTGAATCTGCTTGTCGGTGAGCACGGTTCTGCCGCGACTCCACACGCTCTTCTCGCCCGCATCGCCTGCCTGTGGCGCAACGATGCCGGGTGATATGACGTTGGCGCGAATGTTGTAACGGCCGAATTCATTGGCGATTGCGCGCGTGAACGACACGACACCGGCCTTCATGGCGCCATACACCGACTGATTGGCGACGCCTTGTGCTGCGTCACTGGCGAGCGACACGATGGCGCCTTGCTTGCGCACCTTCATGTCGGCAAGCACCGCATGACTGCAGGCGATGGTGGTGCCGAGGTTCATCCGCCACATGAGATCCCATTGCGCGCTGTCGGTATTGAGCAGCAGGCCAGGATCGCCCCAGCCGAAGTTGTTGATGAGCACGTCGACGTGCTGATACGCATCGAGCACTGTGCGCATCACCGCCGTGCAACTGTCCGGGTTCGATAGATCTGCCGGAATCACTTCGCAGCCGTGGGCGCCGAGTTCCAGCGCTTCGGCGCGTGTGGCGGCTGCCTTGTTCTCGTCGAGATCGACAATCACGACGTTCGCCTGTTGCGCCGCAAAGGCATGCACGATGCCGCGGCCGATGTTGGAGGCACCACCTGTGACGACGATCACCCGTTCGTTCAGCTCGAGATCGAGCATCAGATCCTCCCGGCGTAGTGATCGAGGGTGCGCAGCACGGCCCGTTCATCACCAACCGGCAGGCGAAAAATGCACCGGCTGGCGCCTGTCGCGGCCGCGGCATCGAGGACCGACAACGGTTGCTGCTCGTCCGCCAGGAAGAACATCGAAACATCCAGTCGATCGGGATCGCGGCCGTGGCGTCGCATACGCTCGCGCACATCGTCGATGCTGCGCTGTGTGGTTTCGATGTTGAACGTGAGCGGTAGCCAGCCATCGCCATGACGGGCCACCTGCTCGCGGCCGAAGGGCGTGTCGAGGGTGCCGAGCACCACGGGCGGTCCCGATGGTCGAATGGGTTTTGGGTATTGCCAGAGCGGTGCGAACTGCACGTACTTGCCATCGAAGTGGGCGCGCTCCTGTGACCAGATCGCGCGCAGGGCCGCCAGCCGCTCGACCGCCTGCGGCCAGCGTGCCTCGAACTCGACGCCGTGATGGCCCATTTCGGCGACGTTCCAGCCGGCGCCGATGCCGAAGATGAAGCGACCGTCGCTCAGTTGATCGAGGGTCGCCACGGTCTTGGCCAGGTTGATCGGATGGTGTTGGTTGATCAGACAGATACAGGTGCCGAGCAACAGACGCTCAGTCACAGCCGCGGCGGCAGCGAGGCTCGTGAACGGATCGGACATGTGCCGGTACTCTTCCGGCAGGAACTGTCCGCCGGGCATCTGCGGCATACCGGTGTTCGGATCGGACTTCCCGTTCGGCACCGGAATGTGTGTGTGCTCAGGCAGCCACAGTGACTCGAAGCCGCGCACTTCCAGCGCGCGCGCGAGACGATCCGCGCGCATCGTGTACTCGGTGTTGAAGGACATCACGCCGATCTTCATCGTCATGCCTTCTTCAGTTTCCGTTGTATCGGCACGGCCGCGTTCGCGGGGGTGATGCCGTGCCACATCATCTGCATGAGCTGGGAGACGAGTTCATCTGCCGACAAGCGCGCGGGATCGAACCACTCCGGCGACCAATTGAGCGCTCCGAGCAGCAGCATGCGCAGTCCGGACAGATCGAACTCTGGTCTGATCAGGCCGGCATCTCGCGCGTCTTCGAAGAGTTTTGCGTAGAACCGGCCGAACGCGCGCTGCTTGCGCAGGTGACGCATGCGGATTGCGTCGGGCGTCTGGTGCAGCATGCGCAAGGTCGCAACGGCAAAGTCCGCCTCCTCGAGGAGGTAGGCGAGGTGGCCCCGAAAGGCGGCTTCGATCCGGTCGAGAGGATTTGCATCGGGTCCTAGTGCATCGACCTGTGCGGTGGCGGAGCGCTGGGCACCCATCACGCCCTCATCGAGCACGGCTTCGGCCAGGGCTTCCTTGCTGGCGAAGTGGTAGTAGAGCGAGCCGGCCTGCATGGCGGCGCTGTCGGCGATGTCGCGCAGTGAACTCGATGCGTAGCCGTGCTGGCGAAAGGCGCTGGCCGCCGCGTGCAGGATGCGATGCCGCGTGCGTTCCGACTTGGGGGCGCCGCTATCTTCGCTCATGGCAAACCATAGGGCTGAGAGGCTTGCCCAGTATTCTAACGAGTGTTAGATTCGTTGCCAAGCGTCAGTCGGGTGGGGGGAAGCTCATGCACACGGGACTCGGACTCAGCTTTCAGGCATTGGATGGCAAGATCAGCGATGCCGATGTCTATCGGCAGGAGCTGGCGCTCGCGGCGCGCGCGGAAACCGATGGCTTCGAATCCATCTGGACGCCGGAGCACCACTTCACCAACTACATGCTCACCCCGAACGTCACTCAATTCCTCAGTTGGGTAGCGGGCCAGACCAAGCAGATCCGGCTCGGCACGATGGTCACCGTATTGCCATGGCATGACCCGGTGCGGGTCGCCGAGAGTTTCATTCTGCTCGACCATCTGTCCCAGGGACGCGCGATTCTCGGCATCGGGCGTGGCCTCGGCCGCGTCGAGTTCGATGCGTTCAGGGCCGAAATGGGTGAGTCGCGGCGACGCTTTACCGAGTATGCAGATGCCATCATCAACGGCCTCGAAAGCGGCGTCATGGAATACGACGGTGAGTTCTACAACCAGCCGCGCTTCGAATTGCGGCCGCGTCCCTTTGCCAGTTTCAAGGGCCGTACCTTCGCTTCCGCCATTTCGCCCTATTCCCTCGATCTGATGGCGAAGCTCGGAGTTGGTGTAATGGTGATCGCACAAAAGCCCTGGGAACTCGTGCAGGAGGAACTCGCGGGCTATCGAAATCGCTTCCGGGAGCTCAACGGCAGCGAAGCACCGAAACCGATCCTCGCGCTGTTTGTCGGTGTCAGTGAGGACTCGGCGGAAGCGCAGCGCATGCGCAGTCAGTATCTGCAGCGGTACGCCCGCTCTACCGTGGAACACTACGAATTCCAGAATCAGAAGTTCGCCGAGATCGAAGGCTACGAGTACTACGCGGGCCTTGCGCGCAACATCGCAAAGCACGGCCTGGAGAAGTTCAATGGATTTCTCGCCGACCTGCAGGTGTGGGGCACGCCGGAGCAGGTCGTCGCGAAGATTCTGGAGAACGTCGAGAAATGCAATGCAGGCGCGCTGATCATCCAACCACGCTTCGGCGGCATGGAAGCGGACGTAGCCGAGAAGAACTATCGTCTGTTCGTCGAACGCGTATTGCCGGTGCTCAAGTCCCATGATGTGGGCGGCGATATCGGTGTGCTGCACGATGCAGTGCCGCTCAAGCAAGCCGGCATGCGCTGAAGCCACGGCGATGCAGCTGTCTACGCAACGTGCGCTGATCGAGCGCTTCGCTGCCCACCGCGATGCCGGCACCACAGACTTCTCATCACATGCACTGCGCGTGCCCGCGAGTCACTACACCGATCCGGCGCAGACCGCGATCGAAGTACGCGAACTCTTCAAACGTCGGCCTCTGCTCGTTGCGTTGACGCCCGATCTGCCGGAACCTGGCAGCTATGTGACTCACGAGGCGGGCGACGTGAGTCTGCTGCTGGTGCGCGATGACGATGGCCGCGCGCGGGCGTTCATCAATGCGTGCCGGCACCGAGGGGCGCGCATTGCCGAAGGCCGGGGATCCAAGCGCAGCTTTTCTTGTCCCTTCCACGCCTGGAACTACGGCCGCGACGGTCGCGTCATCGCGCGGCCGAACAGTTGCGGCGGCTTCGATGGCATCGACGATTCGTTCGCTACGCTGCGCGAAGTACCCAGCTTCGAGACCACCGGGCTCATCTTCGTGCTGCTGGAAGGCGATGACATCGAGGTCAAGGTCAATGAGCTGGTGGGCGGTGTGCTCGACGATCTGACCGGTTATCGAATCGGCGAGACGAACCACTTCGGTGGCCAGTCGACCCAGCGCAGTTGCAACTACAAGTTCATCATCGACGGCTTCACCGAGTCCTACCACATCAAGGCGCTGCACAAGGAAACGATTGCGCCGTACTACTACACCCATCCGGCGCTGACCGATTCGTTCGGCCCGACGGTGCGCATGATCGGTGTGCGCAGCAGCATCGACAAGGAGTTCGCCAAGCCCGCCGACTCGCGCCGGTTGTTGCCGCACGGCACCACGCAGTACCTCATACCGCCCAACGTGGTGCTCACCCATCAGGTCGACCATGTGCAGTTGTGGCAGGTTTATCCAGTAAACGGCGCACCAGATGAGTGTCGCATCAACTTCAATCTGTACTGGCCATCGCCGATGGATGCGGAGGCGCAGCGCAAGAGTAAGTTCAACATCGACGTGATCTGGAAAGTGACCAGTGAGGAAGATTTTCCGCAGAGCCTCGCCATTCACCGCAATCTCGCCAGTGGCGCGATCGGCGAGCTCGTGTTCGGCCGCAACGAACCCGCCCTGATTCACTATCACGAGCAGATCGCCAAGGCGATAGGCAGCGGCGCGCTGCGTCGTGCAGACTAGGGCTTCTTCGCAATGACAGAACACACGCCATGCTGAACAAACTCGACGACTTCCCGATTCACCAGACGCCGGAGCCGGTCGCACATCCGGCGACGAGCGATCGCAACGTCTACGACCGCACCTGGTTCAACGGCTATGCCAACGACGGGTCGTACTACTTCGGCATTGGCATGGCGGTGTATCCCCACCGCGGCATCCTCGACTGCGCGTTCAGCGTGGTGCAGCCTGGCGGACGACAGCACTGCTTCTATGGCTCGCGGCGGGCGCCACTGGAGCGCACCGACATGCGGGTCGGACCATTTCGAATCGAAGTCATCGAGCCGCTGAAGCGCACGCGAGTCGTGCTCGATAGCAACGACAGCGGCATGACCTGCGATCTCACCTTTTCGACTCGCACCGCGGCGATTCAGGAAGCACGTCAGACACTGTGGTCGGGCACGCGGCGGGCCATGGATGCCACGCGCTTCGATCAGTTCGGCAGCTGGACGGGCACAGTCACGCATCCGGAAGGCACGATCAAGGTGGATCCGGCGCAGTGCCGTGGCACCAAGGATCGCTCCTGGGGTGTGCGCGGCGTGGGCGAGCCGGAAACCGGCGGCGCGCCGAATGTACCGCGCGGCATCTTCTTTCTGTGGGCGCCGCTGTTCTGGGACGACCACATCACCCACGCGATCTTCTTCGACGGACAGGATGGCGAGGCGTTGGTGCGCGAAGGCATCGTCGCGCCGTTGTACGACTCGGCGTCGGACGTTCCGGAGCTGGAGCAAACTGCCGATGAGCGGATGGCGACGGCGCGCCACCGAGTGAGCTACCACCGTGGCACGCGCTTGGCGTCCTCGGCCGAGATCGACCTCGTCAGCCGCGCCGGCGACACGCGCACCATTGCGCTCGAGCCGATTCTCAAATTTCAGATGAAGGGTCTCGGCTACGGGCACCCCGAGTGGGGGCAGGGCATGTGGAAGGGCGAACTCGCACTGGGTGGTGAGTCGTTCGATCCGCGCCAGCTCGATCTGCTCGCCCGCGAGAACCTGCACGTGCAGCAGGTGGTGCGTGCCACTGACGGCAGCCGCACTGGCATTGGTGTGCTCGAGCAGATTGTCGTCGGGCCCTATGCACCTGCGGGTTTCGAGCAGTTCTTCGATGGCGCCAAGTAACTCGCGCACGATTCCGACGCCAGATTCGATCGACGCCAACTGGCTGACGGATCAACTGCGTCGCGCCGGACATGCAGGCGTCGATGTGCGCGACTTCAAGCGTACCCAGATCGGCACGGGTCAGATCGGCAAGTGCGTGCGATTTGCCATGCAGCTCACTGGGGCGGACGAGTCAGTACCGCGCAGTCTCGTCGGCAAGTTTCCCTCGGATGATGAAGTCAGCAGGGCAACCGGTGTCGGGCTGCGCAACTACTATCGTGAAGTGAGTTTCTACCGGGAACTAGCGCCGAAGCTGACCATCCGAACACCGCGCTGCTACTTTGCGGACATCATCGATGAGGGCCCCGAGTTCGCTCTGCTGCTGGAAGACTTGAGCCCCGCGCAGCAGGGCGATCAGCTAGGGGGATGCTCCGCCGATGTTGCGCGCGCCTCGGTACTGGAATTGATCGGCCTGCAGGCGCCGACCTGGTGCGATGCGTCGCTGCAACGGTTCGATTGGCTCACTGCGCCGAGCGGTGGTCCCATCGCTGACATGATGGGGTTGTACGCACAGTTGCTGCCGGGCTTTCTAGATCGCTACGGTGGCCAGCTCCAGAAGGATCAGATCGCCATCATCTCCAAGGTGGCAACGTCGCCCAAGTGTCCGCTGTACGCCGCGCTCGACACGCCATTCTGTCTCGAGCACGTCGACTATCGGCTCGACAATATGCTGATCGATTCCCGTACCACGCCGCCGCGCGTCACCGTGGTCGACTGGCAGAGCGTCAAGATCGGCAAGCCCCTGAACGATGTAGCGTATTTCCTCGGCGCCGGGTTGCCGCCGGAGGTGCGCCGCGAGGCCGAGCAGGAGATCGTTCGGGACTATCACCGGACCCTGCTGGCGGCAGGCGTGACAGACTTCGACTGGAACGCGTGCTGGTTGGCATATCGGCGTGGATCATTCGCGGGCTTCGGAGTAACTGTCATCGCGTCGATGATCGTGCAGCAGACGACCCGAGGGGATCAGATGTTCGTGACCATGGCCCAGCGCCACAGTCGGCATGCGCTGGACCTTGGCGCTGAAGAGTTCCTGATTTGAATGCCTACCGTGGAGTGAGGTGAACGTGAGACTGAGTGCAGGTCTTGTGTTTGTGGCGACACTCGCGTTCGCGCAATGCGCCTTGGCGGATGCAGAGAACGCCGATGCAAAGGTGCAACAGGCCGTGGCGAATCAGACGAAATCGGACGACAACGAGGTCGTTTGCAAGAAAGAGAAAATCATCGGATCGATGATTCCGAAGAAGACCTGTACAACAAAAAGAGAGCTGCGGGAGGTACGCGAAGCATCCCAGGATGCGTTGCAGGAGATTCAGCGCAATACGACAAGCTCCGGCGGTGGACTGGGAGAGGGTTGATACGCAGCCGCCCTCGGTGCCCGGGCGAGAACCCGTCTGGACAGCGGCCACGGTTCGGCGAACAATGACTTGCTATCGCAAGAGGGGCACGCCCATGGAGCCGTGGCAATTCGCCGTGCTTTTGGTGGCGTTCAATGCCGCGCCGGCGCTTGCACAGACGCCTGCCAGCGAAACCGACGTACACCCCATCAAGCTGGGCAAAGTAAATCCCAGTGACATGCAGGTGACATGCACGACCGAGCGGTCGATCGGTTCGATGATTCCCAGCCGCGTCTGTAGAACGAAGGCGCAGGAGCGCCAGGATCGCGAAAGCTCGCAGGCAGCGTTGGAGCAGATTCGACGCAGCAGTTCGATCAAGGTCCGTAGCGCCGAACGCTGACGCCAGACCTGCCTACGCGCGCTCGCCGGCCGCACTCGCACGGTGCACACCTGATCGCGTCAGGCGCAGATCGGTCATGGATCGGTCCGTATGGCGCAGTCGCCAATTCAGGAGTCGCTGCGCATAGGCGAGCGTTACCCGTGCGTACGCTGAATTGCCCGCCACATTGTGTAGCTCACCCGGGTCGTTGATCAGGTCGAACAGGAGCGGCGGGAGACCGGCGAAGTGCACGTACTTGAATCGTTCATCGCGAATGACATTGAGTACGCAGACGTCCGGTGCGAGATCGAGACGCTGAGCGAGTGCGTCCGCATCGCGAAAGTCGTATTCCCAATTCACATGTGCGCGCCAGTCGGGTGGGACGGCTGGCGATTCCAGAAGTGGACGCAGCGACCGACCGTTGCACCCGGTAGGTGTCTCGAGCGCTGCGTAATCGAGCAGTGTCGGCATCAGGTCCACATGTTCGGTGAAGCGAGTTACGCGCGCGCCGTGGCGTGCCGGCGCACGCGGGTCGCGAACGATCAATGGCACATGAAACGACTGATCGAAGAATCCTGCTTTGCCGAACAGCCAGTGGTCACCCATCTGTTCGCCATGATCTGACGTGAAGATGATCAGCGTGTCGTGCCACTGATCCGTGTGCTTCAGGGCGTCGAACAGACGACCGAGATTGTCGTCCACTTCGCTGATGAGGCCGTAGTAGCTCGCCTGCAGGCGCCGCAGCGTTGCTTCGGAGTCGGGAGTGCGCATGTCGCCGACTTCGAGCGCGGCAGCGAGCCAGGGGTGGTTGCTGCCTTCGATCTGTCGCGAGGGTGCCCGAACGAATGACGGCAGCGCATGGGGTGAGTACATCGCGTTGTACGGCGCCGGTGCGATCCACGGTGGATGCGGACGCAGCAGTGACAGATGGACGCACCACGGTCGATCTCGTGCGACGGTGGAGACGTAGTCGATCGCAGCGTCGGTGACAAAATGCGTGTCGTGGTGTTCGGCGCGTACCGCGAGCGGCAATGGCGCGGTGCCGCCGTCCTCCCATTCCTGGCCTTCGGATTTGACTCGATAGATGCGATCCGACGGCACTGGGATGTCATAGCCGAGGTCGGCGAGGGACGCGGTCCACGCGGCAGCATCCCCTAGATTGACGTGAAGTCTCGACTCGAGACCCGGCAGGATGCCCTCGTAGGTGGTCAGTGCAGGATGCCCCGGCGGATAGTCGCGCGGATCGACACTCGTGTCGGTGTAGCCGAACAGCACTGGCTTCCACCCGGCGTCGCGCATGACCTGCGCCCAGTTGCGATGACGGGCGTCCAACGGCGTGCCGTTGGTGACCGAGCGGTGATTCATCAGGTACAGGCCGGTGTGCATGGATGCGCGGCTGGGCCCGCATGGCGTTGCCTGGCAGTAGTGCGACGTGAACAGAACGCCGGCATTCGCCAAGGCGTCGAGGCTGGGGGTGCGCAGGCACGGATGACCCGCGCTGGACAGGCAATCGCCCCGCCATTGATCGGCGGTGATGAACAAAATGTTCATGGCAGAGTCACACGTCAGTTCGTTCCGGCGAGTCTGCCTCATTCGAGGTTGCTCGGGGGCTTGAATTCGGCTTCATACCCGTTAGGCTTGCCAGCCAATTTTGGTCTGTCACAGGAGGATCACCCACGTGATTCAAGCGGATGCACTGACCCGAAGATACGGTACGTTTCTCGCCGTCGATTCGGTCGACTTCCGGATCGGCCAGGGCGAGATTGTTGGGTTGCTTGGCCACAACGGCGCCGGCAAGACCACGATCATGAAGATGCTCACGGGATTTCTGGAACCGAGTTCGGGGCGCGTCGTTGTCGATGGCATCGATGTGGCCGACGATCCCAAGGCAGTGCAGAAGGACCTCGGCTACCTGCCTGAGAGTTTGCCGCTGTATCCCGACATGACGGTGATGGACTTCCTCGACTTCACCGCGGAGTTGCGCGGCGTGCAGGAGGGTCGCGCCAAGGCCATCAAAGATGCGGTGGAAGCAACCGAATTGGAAGAGAAGGCATTCGATCGAATTCATACGTTATCACGCGGCTACCGGCAACGTGTGGGCGTTGCTCAAGCGATCATTCATCGCCCGAAGTTTCTCGTGCTCGATGAGCCGACCAACGGGCTCGACCCGGGTCAGACGCAGCACATGCGCGATCTGATCAAGCGCCTGGCGAAGGAAGCCACAGTCATTCTCTCTACACACATCATGCAGGAGGTGAGTGCGGTGTGCGGTCGCGTGATGATTTTGAGGCAAGGCAAGCTCGTGCTCGACGATAGCCTGAGCGCGCTCACTCGCAGCGAACACCTGATGCTCCTCACCAATGCCACGAAAGATCAGCTGGTGCCGATTCTCGGCAAGGTCACTGGCGCTGGTGCAATCGAACTGGTCGCATCGAGCGGCGGCCAGTCGCGATTCCGCATCGGTCTCGAAGGTGACGTCGATGGGCGGACCGCAGCCGTTGCCAGCGCCGTGGTCGGCGCGGGGCTCAACATCTATGCGCTGGCACCCGAGCACCGCGATCTGGAGACCGTGTTCCGGGAAGTCAGTGAAGCGCGCGATGGACAGGGGGTGGCCGCGTGAATACTGCAATCCGGCGCATCGCGGGTAAAGAGCTGACACTGTTCTTCTCCTCGCCAATCGGCTATCTGTTCCTGTTCAGCTTCCTTGCGATCACACTGTTCGTGTTCTTCTGGGGCGAGGCGTTCTTCGCGCGCAATATCGCGGATGTTCGTCCGCTGTTCGAATGGCTCCCAATTCTGTTGCTGTTCCTGTGCGCGGCGTTGACGATGCGTATGTGGAGCGAGGAGCGCAGGTCCGGCACGCTCGAGTTCGTGACCACCGTGCCCGTGACGACGTGGTCGTTCGTGTTGGGCAAGTTCGCGGCATGTTGGGTGCTGCTCGCGGTCGCGCTGCTGCTCACGCTGCCGATACCGGTCACGGTTGCATGGATCAGCAACCTCGATTGGGGCCCCGTGATCGCCGGCTACCTCGCCGCGCTCCTGCTGGGCGGCGCCTACATCACCATCGGTCTTACGATCAGCGCGAGCAGCGACAATCAGATCGTCAGCCTCATTCTGACGGTGTTGGCCTGCACCGTTGTGTACCTGATCGGCAGCCCGGTGCTGACCGATCTCGTTGGCGGTCAGGTTGCGGAGGTCATGCGCGGTCTAGGCACCGGCTCGCGCTTCGAGTCGATCACGCGGGGGGTGGTCGATTTCCGCGACCTCTACTACTACGGCAGCCTGATGGCGATCTTCCTCGCGCTCAACGTCTACTCCCTCGAGCGTCATCGCTGGGCCATCGATGGCAGTCGCAGCCGACATCGCCATTGGCGGATCGGTGCGGGGCTACTGGTAGCGAACCTGCTGATCGCAAATGTGTGGCTTGCGGACTTTGCCGGCGCGCGGGTCGACATGACAGCCGGTCGCATCTACTCGATCTCCGATGCGACACGCAGCTACCTGGGTCAGCTGCGTGAACCGCTGCTGATTCGCGGTTATTTCTCGGGCAAGACTCATCCGCTGCTCGCGCCTCTGGTGCCGCAATTGAAGGATCTCTTGTCCGAGTTCGAAGTCGCTGGCGCGGGCCGTGTGCGGGTCGAGTTCATCGACCCGGCGTTCGACCCTGAGGCGGAAGAAGAGGCCAACGCCAAATACGGCATCCGCGCGGTGCCGTTCCAAGTGGCCGATCGATATCAGTCGAGTCTGGTCAATTCCTATTTCGACGTGCTCGTGCAGTATGGCGATGCCTTTGAAGTACTTGGGTTTCGCGATCTCATCGAGGTGAAGGTCGCGGGGGAAGCGGAGCTCGACGTGCTGCTGCGCAATCCGGAATACGACGTCACCAGCGCGGTCAAGAAGGTACTGTACGGCTTTCAGTCGGGCGGCGACCTGTTCGATAGCATCACCAAGCAGGTTCGCTTCGTCGGCTACGTCTCCGACGATGCGGTGCTGCCGGCACAGCTCGTCGACTTCAAAACCAAGGTACGGTCCGTGCTGCAGGGCTATCGCGAGCACGCCGGGGAGAAACTCTCCGCCGAGTTCATCGACCCGCAAGATGGTGATGGGTCGGTCGCCCAACAGATCGGCGAGGACTTCGGCATGCGACCGATGGCAGCGAGTCTGTTCGATACCAACACCTTCTACTTCTATCTGACGCTCACTGACGGCGCGACGGTTGTGCAGGTGCAACTACCCGAGGATCTGTCGCAGGAAAGTCTGAAACGCTCCATGGATGCTGGCCTCAAGCGCTTTGCGACTGGCTATCTGAAGAGCATCGCGTTGATGGCCCCGGAGACTCCGCCCTACATGATGCAACAGGGCATGGGCGGTGCTCAGTTCTCGCAATTGACCGATACGCTCACCGCGAACCTCAATGTGGAGCGCACGCAGCTCGACGATGGTCGCGTGCCGGACGGCGCGCAGGTAGTTGTCATCGCAGCGCCGCAACAGCTCAGCGAGACGCAGGTATTTGCCATCGATCAGTTCCTCATGCAGGGCGGTACCGTGGTGGTCGCCACCTCACCGTTCGCATCGAGCCTCGCGCAGAACTCCTTGTCGGTGGCACCGCGCGTGTCCGGTCTCGAAGACTGGTTTGCTCATATGGGCATCGCCATTGAGGACGAACTCGTCATGGATCCGCAGAATGCTGCGTTTCCGATTCCGGTGACGCGCCAGGCCGGCGGGTTCAGCTTCCAGGAGATGCACATGCTGGACTACCCGTATTTCGTCGATGTGCGCGACGATGGGTTGTCGTCGGAACAGGGCATCACCACGGCCCTGCCTCAGGTCACGGTGCCATGGGCATCGCCGATCGTGGTCGACGCGGAGAAGAACGGCGGCCGCAGCGTGGGTGAGTTGCTGCGCAGCTCACCTGCCAGCTGGCGATCACGCTCCACCGACGTGATGCCGAAAATCGACTCGACCGGGCAAACGCATTACCCGCCGGAAGGTGAACAGAGCTCGGCGTTGTTGGGCGTCGTGGTGGAAGGGGTGTTCAACTCCTACTTCGCCGATCGTGCCAATCCGCTGCTGGCCGATGAAGCGGACGATGAGGCCGGCGATGAGTCTGATGAGAATGGTGAGGAGCCGGCCGATGCTTCCGCGGGTGCCGGCGTGATTTCTGGCGTCATCGATCGCTCACCGGAGTCGGCGCGCCTCATTGTCTTCGCCTCGAACGACTTCCTGTCGGACCAGATTCTCGGCGTGATCGGTTCGGCGGAAGGCACCGTCTACGGCAACTCGTTGCAGCTCATCGCCAATGCGGTTGACTGGTCGCTCGAGGACCGCGACCTGCTCAGTATTCGGTCGCGTGGGCACTTCAATCGAACCCTGCCGCCGCTCGAGCAGAGTGAGCAGACGGTCATCGAGTGGGTCAACTATCTGCTCGGCTTGCTCGGCGTTGCGCTCGTGTTTCTGATCTACAGGACGCGATCCAAGGCGCGCGAGACGCGGTACAGAAGCTGGATCTTTGGAAGGAGCGCCTGACATGGAACGCCATCACAAGACGCTCGCAATCGTACTTGCTGTTCAATTGTTGATCGTGGCGGCAATCTGGCTATTCGACGCCAATTCCGATTCGGGTGCGGCGCATGAGTTGCTCACGCTCGACCGCGGCGCGATCACCGCAATTGAAGTAGATGATCGTACTGACAGCGTTCGTATCGAACGTGTTGATGGCGCCTGGAAATTGCCTGGCGAAGAGCCGCTGCCGGTCGATGAAGCGAAGGTCGATGCATTGCTCGACAAGCTCGAGGCTGCGGACGCGCCTTGGCCGGTCGCGACGAGCGAGTCATCTGCCGAGCGCTTCGAAGTGACAGACTCGAACTACCAGCGCCGGATTCGACTGTTTGAAGCGGACACGGTTGCTTCCGAGCTGTTCTTTGGCACATCACCGGGCTTTCGCAAGGTGCACGCGCGAGTTGCCGACACCACCGACGTTTTCGCGGTCACCTTCGCCAACTACGAAGCCGCGACCAAGGCGGATGAGTGGCTCGACAAGACGCTGTTGCAACCCAAGGGCGCAATCACATCGGTGACGCGCAACGGCGCGTTTACGCTCAATCACGAAGGCGATGTATGGACTCTGGTCGACCCGCAGGAAGGCGAGACATTGAATGCCGACGCCGCACGTGACCTCACTGCGAAGCTCGCGAACCTACGTGTGCTTGGACGCGCCGACCCACCCGCTGCGGACGCGGCGGCGCTGATGGAGTTCGATGTGATGGCCGCGGAAGGAAACGTCAGTCTGCGATTCTTCCGCGCGGGTGATGAAGGCGACTTTGTGGTCGGGTCCGATCGCTACGGAGCGTACTTCCGCATGTCTGAATATGTCGGCGAAGGACTGAACATCGATCGTGGTGCGCTGCTGGTCGCCGCACCAGTCGACGACACGAGCGCCACGAGCGAGGCGACACCGGACGACTAGACATCGGTGCGTGGGAGCGGGGGCTCGCCCGCAAGCGGCCGAGCGCCTTGCCCGCGAATCTGTTCGCGCCCAAGGGCGCTCCCACTAGGCTTCGGTTCAGTCAGGCGTACATACGCGGTTCCGACCCGCGTGCTTGGCGCGGTACAGCGCCCGGTCGGCGTCGGTGAGCGTGCGATCCGAGTTCGGTCGTTCCGGATTGACCGTGGCGACGCCGATACTCACGGTCACGCGAATCGGGTTGTTGTGACGGTCGGAGATCACATGGTCCTGGATCGTTTGACGCAGTCGCTGCGCAACGTGCAGCGCACCTGAAATGTCAGTGCTCGGCAGCAGCAGCGCAAATTCTTCTCCACCCAGTCGCGCCGCTACATCCGGCACGCGTTTGAAGTCCAGGGTGATGTTGCCGATCACCTGCAATACGCGATCACCGACATCGTGGCCGTAGGAGTCGTTGACGTTCTTGAAGTTGTCGAGATCGAACAGCAGCACGCTCAGCGGTGAGCCGTGCCGCTTGACGTTTGCAATCTCAGACTCGAGGCGGGCGCGGAAGTAGCGACGGTTGGCAAGTTGAGTGAGAGAGTCGGTGTTGGCAGCCTTTTCGAGTTCGGCCGTCAGCCGCTCGAGGTGTTCCTTGTTGCGTAGCTGTTCGGTGACGTCGCGGAACACGAGGGCGAGTTCAACCACTGTTTCGCCGTTGCTGCGCAGTACCGTGGACTTGACGTCATAGAATCGATCATCGACGGTCACTACGCCGCCGGTTCCCGACAACAGATTGTCGAGCAACGGTGTCCGCAACCGCGACGCGATGTCGGCCTGCAGCGCCTGATCGATGCCGAGGCCCAGCAGTGACGCGCCGGCAGGATTGAGATCCAAGATTCGACCGGCGCGATCGACGATCACCACTGCGTCCGAAAGCTGCTCGACGACTTCCCGACGCAACATCGGATTCGACTCGAGCAGGCCCACCTTGAGCAGGCCGCGATCGAGAATCACGGCGGCAATTGCAAAGCCGAGGACGCTACCATCGAACCATGGCCACGGATTGAACGGCGCAATGTAGAGCAGGTTGAAGGCGGCGACGATTGCCCAGGCGCCTAGCACCGCCCATAAGGGTCGCGCCAGCATCGGTGAGCCCGATAGCTCGAACAGCAGAATGACCGTCGCCGCGAACGCAAGCGTATGGCCGTACCCGATCTGCACCAGCATCCAGGGCCCATGGCCGCTGATCCAGCCGACAAATCCATCGGGCGCGAGCACGAGTTGCGGATCGACCCAGGTCAATGTGTTCGATGAGCTGGTGAACATCAACAGGACGGTGATGACGGGCACCGCGAGGATAGCCGCCACCAGCGCGCGTGGCATCGGCCGACGACGGACGAGGGAATAGGAGAACGAGAACCATGCGGCCGGGAGCAGAGCGAGGCCGCCGTAGTGCAGGTGCTCCGCCAGGAGTTTGAGATCGAGATCAGTCGTCAGCGAACCGATCAGCTGTCCAGCCGAGGAGACCGCAACGCACAGCGCGAGACATTCCGCGCCGGTTCGGCCGGGCGCTGCGTGCATACTGCGAACGCGCAGAAACGTATGAATTGCGACGATGAGCGCGGCTATGGAGGGCAGTGACCAGAGTGTCAGCTGCATGGCAGTACATCCATGATCTGCATGCGGAGCACGGTTTCAGGGACGTCAGCGTGGCGGATCGGCCCCCGGTACTCAATGTGCGGATACCGTCCGTGTGCGCTGGTTCACACGGGGTCAGGGATCGATGGCCGGATTTGCCGTTGGGGCGGTTTCGCACACACGCACGCCGATGGAGTAGCTGTTCGTCGCCGGGCTCCACAGGGTCGACTCACGGCAGCCATGCGCTCCCTTGACGGGTGGTTCGAGCAGCGCGGTCGCAGCGGATCCTGGCGGCGCCGAGGCTGGAGGGCAGGCGAGACTCATCGGTGCGCCGCCGCACTTGTCGTCCGCCGCCGCCGCTTCGTCGAACTGCGTGCACAGTGTGCGCGGTTCCCCTGCCAGGCACTGACAACTGCAAACCGCGGCGGTCGTGTGGCTCATCGACAGGCTGATCAGCGCAACTGCCACCGCGAGCGATCGATGCGCACGTAAAGGGCTTCGATACATATATTGCGCTCCCGAATGCTCGGGCGCAGTGTGCGTGTTGTGAGTCGCGCGGCATGTGCGCGATGTGCCGCGTCAGCTGGCGGCGATCGCCTCGGTCGTGCCAAGGCGCCAGAGGGCGGAGCGCATTGCGATGGTGACGCAGACGAGAAACATGACGCTCGAAGCGATCACGAGCGCGAGTTCCGGGCCGACGCCATCGACCAGGAAACCGTTGGCGAGTGCGCCGATCGGGCCCGCGCCCATGAATGAGAACGCATAGAAGCTCATGGCCCGGCCCCGCTGATCGGGCGGTGCCTGCTCCTGCATGATGGTACGCGCCATGCTCATGGCAATGCCGCCGCACATACCCCAGAGAAAGATGCACACCAGCGTCATCGAAAACGAAAGGCCGATGCCAATGGCGGCGAGCATGATTGCGCCAGCTGCCTGGGACAGCAGCAACGCTCGCCCCTGACGGACGATGTCACCAAAGCGCATCAGCACGAGAATCGTGGTTACCAGCCCCAGGGAATTGGCTGCGTTCAACAGGCCGAGGTCGGCAGAGCTGCCGTTGTGCACCTCTCGGATCAAGAGCGGCAGCGTCACGATGTATGAACCCATGAAGCAGATGCCCATCGCTGTGTTCTGAACGGCGATCATGCGCATGGAGCGCGAGCGCATGACGGTGCGGGCGCCATCGGCGATCGATGTACCGAGGCCACGTAGCAGCGGCCCGGTGGAACTGCTTTGATCGAGCGCGCGGGGCAGGCGGGTGAACGCATAAGCACCGATGATCAGAACCATCGTCTGCACGCCCAGAATCGGTTCGGCGCCCACGCGATCAGCAAAGGATGCCAGCAGGAACCCGGCCATCTGCACGCCGAATTGAATGATGCTGGTCAGAACGACAGTGCGCTGAATACTGCCTTCGGCGACATGGTTGAGCAGGCCATCGCGCGCCGGTGTGACGAAGGCCTGGGTGAGGCCGATGACAATGGCGTAGGCGAGCATTGCGTTGAAGGTGAGGCCGTCCGATGCGATGACGACCAACAACAGACAGGGTGGCAATGCCGCGACCAGCTGCGCCAGCGCCGCCACCCGTCGTCCACCCAGATGGTCGGCGACGCTGCCGCCGACCAGCAGGAACAGCGTCGTCGGCACGAGCAGACACATCTGGGCGATACCCACCATCTCCGGGGTCTCGCGCAACACCATGGTCACGAGCCAGGCGAACATCACCGACTGCATGCCGAATCCCAGAAACCAGGACCCGGTTGCAATCAGGTAGAGATGAATCGGTCGCGGCGTCAACCGACGATCTTGACGGCGCGCGCGATGCGCTCCCGCCACTGCGCGGGACCGGTCTCGTGTACCGATTCGCCCCGGCTATCCACCGCGACGGTGACGGGCATGTCCTTCACTTCGAACTCGTAGATCGCTTCCATGCCGAGTTCCTCGAAAGCAACGACACGTGCCTTCGTGATCGCCTTCGAGACGAGATACGCTGCGCCTCCCACGGCCATGAGATACACAGCTCGATGTTTTTCGATCGCAGCGATGCCCATCGGACCGCGTTCGGCCTTGCCGATCATGCCCAAGAGACCCGTGCGCTCGAGAATCATGTCGGTGAACTTGTCCATGCGAGTCGCCGTGGTGGGTCCTGCAGGCCCGACCACTTCCTCGCGCACGGGATCGACCGGCCCGACGTAGTAGATGAACTTGCCTTTGAGATCGACGCCCGCGGGCAAACCTTTGCCGGATTCGAACAGCTCCTGGATGCGCTTGTGCGCGGCATCGCGGCCCGTGAGCATCTTGCCAGATAGCAGCAAGGTCTCGCCGGGTTGCCAGGACTGCGCATCGGCGGCGGTCACCGTGTCGAGATTGACGCGGCGCGCAGTGGGCCCGACGTCCCAGGTGATCGAGGGGTAGTCGTCGATCGACGGCGGCGTCTGCAGCGCAGGTCCAGAACCGTCGAGGACGAAATGCGCGTGTCGAGTGGCGGCGCAGTTCGGAATCATGCACACGGGCAGCGATGCGGCGTGAGTGGGGAAGTCCCTCACTTTGACATCGACCACGGTGGTGAGACCGCCAAGCCCCTGCGCGCCGATGCCCAGCGCGTTCACTTTCTCGAACAGCTCGAGACGCAGCTCCTCCGCTCGAGTCTTTGCGCCGCGCGCCTTCAATGCCTGGATGTCGATCGATTCCATCAGCGATTGCTTCGCAAGAATCGCAGCCTTTTCGGCAGTACCGCCAATGCCGATGCCGAGCATGCCAGGCGGACACCAGCCAGCACCCATTGTCGGCACCGTCTTCAGTACCCAATCGACCACCGAGTCGGACGGATTGAGCACAGTCATCTTCGATTTGTTTTCGGAGCCGCCGCCTTTTGCGGCCACGTCCACGCCTACCGTATCGCCCGGCACGAGCTCTACATGGAGCACGGCCGGTGTGTTGTCCTTGGTGTTCTTACGGGCACCCGCTGGATCCGAAACGATCGATGCGCGCAGCACGTTGTCCGGATGCAGATAGGCGCGGCGCACACCTTCATCGACCATGTCCTGCAGCGACAGCGTCGAATCCCATTGCACGTTCATGCCGACCGTCATGAACACGGTGACGATACCGGTGTCCTGACAGATGGGCCGGTGACCTTCGGCGCACATGCGCGAGTTGATCAGGATCTGCGCCATGGCGTCCTTGGCCGCTTGAGATTCCTCGCGCTGATAGGCCTCGTGCACGGCCTGGATGAAATCCACCTGGTGATAGTACGAGATGAACTGCAGCGCATCCGCCACGCTGTCGATGACGTCCTGCTGTTTGATGACGGTCATCGTGCGATCAGAGTGCTTTGACGAACTTCAGCGTCATCCGATCGGATTCGCCGATGTCCGTATATTGCTTGATGCACGCGTCTTTGTCGGCGCCGTCGCTCATTGGCTGGCAATGGCGAAGATTCGGCGGCAGCGTCCAGACACCGGCGGGATGATCCGTCGTGTCCTTGGGATTGGCGTTGATTGGCGAGCTGCCCGCTAGAGTGAAGCCGTGTTTCGCTGCGAGATCGATGACGTATTGCTCGGTCATGTATCCGGACTTCTTCATGGTATCGACCGACGTGCCGGGTTTCGCGCGATGCTCGACGATACCGAGCACGCCGCCCGGCTTCAGCGCACGGTTGAACGCCTGCATCATCGCATCGGCATTGCCGGCGGCGAGCCAGTTATGAACGTTGCGGAAGGTCAGCACGAAGTCCGCGGCGGCGGGCGGTGCGAATGCGGTGCGCGTGGGCGCAGACAACTCGGTCAGCACGACGTGGTCGTACACCGCGTTGCTGGCCAGTTTCTCGGCCAGTGCCGTTTGTGCGTTGCGGTAGTACTCGGGCGCCTCGGGCAGGGTGGTAGCGAATCCCGCTGCGTAGTACACACCCGTACCCCGTAGATACGGCGCGAGGATCTCTGTGTACCAACCCGTGCCGGGTGATACTTCGACCACGGTCGAGTGCGGGGTCACGCCGAAGAAGGTCAGTGTCTCGATTGGATGTCGATACACGTCCCGGGCGCGATTGGCTTCCGAGCGATGTTCGCCGGCGGCGGCTGCGGTCAGACGCTGCGTGTCGGCCAAGACCGGGGTCGCAAGGGTGACGATGAGTGCGAGCGCAAGTAGTCGAGTCACGGGATACCTTGGGGCGGTGAGTCGGAGGGCAAGTGTAGCGCACCAGGGTGCGGCTGGTTTAGTTCTGCGGCCAGCGCGCCAACAAAGGGCGCAACAGAAGCGGTGCCGCGAGTGACGTGACGGCGGCTACGACTACCATGGCCGAGTACAATGGGCCATCGGCGCTGATCAGTCCGCGCGCCTGATCCATCACGACCATGGCGATTTCTGCCCGTGGGACCATGCTGACGGCAAGCAGTGCCGCGCCGCTGGCACCGATCAGAAATCGAGCGGCGCCATAGGTGCCGAGCAACTTGCCGAACACAGCCGCCAATGTGAGCAGCAGACCTGGAATCAGCGCGCTGGTGAGGGACGATGGATCGATCTGCAATCCGATGCCGATGAAGAAAAATGGTATGACGAAACTCGAAATGTCATTGAAGGACTCCTCGGTCTTGACGGCATCGGGGTTGCGACTGAATACGAGACCGGCGGCGAGCGCCCCGATCGCGAGCGAGAAACCCAATATGCCGGCAAGGGCGGCGATCATGAAGCCAACGCCGGCAACTACCAGCATGCGTTGAGGAGGATCAGCCAGACGGTTGGCGAATGCGGTGACACGGTGTTCGGCCAGCTGCGCGAACGCGAGGCAGAACAGCAGAAACAACGCGATCTGAATGCCGAAAGTGGCGATGGCGCCAAACACGCTGCTGCTGACTTCGCCGCCAGCAATCACGACTGGCCCGACTCCGAGCAGGATGACCATCAGACCGATGGCAGAAATATCGTCGAGCTCGGCAACGTCGATCAGCAGGTCGCCGTTGGGCGAGTCCAGCGCACCTGCAGATTTCCATGCGCCGACGGCCACCCCGACACTGGTTGCAGACAACGCCGTACCGACGACGAGCGCGGCCAGCAGATCCAACTGCAATAGCCAGTAGGTGACGGCAAACCCGGCACCGAACGCCACGGTCATGTTGCTGATCCAGATCACCACGGCTTGCGGCAGACGCGCGGCGAGGGCGGAAGGATGGCTTTCCAGGCCAATCGAGAACAGGAGCGCGACGATGCCGAGGTCCGCCATGAAGCGGAAGGCGTGTGTTACGGGCTCCGACAGGAACGGGAACTCCGTGTCGACCATGCGCAGCGTAAAGCCGATCGCGATGTAGCCGACCAGCGGCGGTATGCGGCTGGCGGCAAACAGCGCGTTGACGATGACTGCCGCGATCACGGCGGCCCCGACGAGGCCGATCAGCAGTGCATCGATCGCATGAACTTCGTTCATGGCCGCGGAGACGGGTTTTCTAAGGCGCGAGCGCGTCGCGCAGCGCGGCCAGTT
>JBGSQB010000231.1:0-29213 GCA_041738285.1 Pseudomonadales bacterium
TCGCCCGGGCGGCCGTTGATCACCACGTCCGCACCGTCTTCCGCCAACCGCAGTGCAATGGCGCGTCCGATGCCCCGCATCCGTGCCGCACCCGTCACCACTGCTGCCTTGCCCGCCAGTCGACTCATGCGTGCGCTCCAAAGAAGTGTTCAGCTTACGAGGCTCCGGCAGCCAAATCGAGCCGCACAGTGGTAGCCTTGCCGCCATGTTTACGTACCTCGATCCCAACATCCGCAAACGCCTGATCGCTCAGGGCAAACTCATCCGCATCGATGGCAGCGGCGAGACCATCGACGCTGTCGCCGCACCCCCGCAAGGTGTTCATGCAATCAACGTCCTCGGCCCGATACCGTTGCCCATTCAGCTGGGCGCTCTGGAGACCACCGTCGACTGGTATGCCTGCGTGCGGTCGACCGAACTCGGCAAAGTCGAAGACCTCGCGCAGGAGCTGCGCGAGCGCGGTGGTCAGGGCCTGTTCTCGCTGCTCGCTTCATCCATCGCAGTGAACAGCGTGCTGGTGTCTGGTAAGCCGGGCGCAACCGAGCCGCCACTGGTGCGCGTGCATTCTTCCTGTCTGACCGGTGACGTGTTCGGATCCCAACGATGCGAATGCGGCCCGCAACTTGCCGCCGCGCTCGAGCGCATCAGTGCCGATCCTGCCGGAGGCATGCTGGTGTACATGGCAGGACACGAAGGTCGGGGTATCGGCCTGTGGGCGAAGGCCGCGACCTATCTCCTTCAGGACGGGGGTGAAGACACCTACCAGGCCAATCGAAGCCTCGGCCTGCCGGATGATTCCCGCGACTTCACCGATGCCGGAGCCCTGATCAAGCACTTCGTCGGCGCACGACCGATCAGGTTACTCACCAACAATCCCAAGAAGGTGCGCGATTTGAACGCTCTTGGAATCAGCGACATCACGCCGGTAAAGCACGTCAGCGGTGTAGGAGCGTTCAACAAGCGGTATCTGAGTGCCAAACGGGCCTGGGGCCATCAGCTCGACGATGATGATCTCAGCTAGCAGCACAGTCGTGAACGCGCGATAGCACCGCTGACTGCTGCCCCATGACATCGGCCACGATGTTCTCGAATGCGGCAGGCGATATCGGCAAGCCCCGCGCACTGATCTGACGCATCACGTCATCCAAACTCGACTTGTCCTTGGTTGCCGCACGCACTTCCGCATCCAGTTCGTGCAGTACCAGGACCGCGCGGGCAGTGTTCGGTCCCTTCGAGTGATCCGTGCGGATGCATGCCGGCGCAGACTGGCTCCATTTTCGCAGGTGGTCGAGGGCAAGCGCGTGGCGGCGATCGCTGATCGTCTTGCTGCGCCGCAAGACCTCGAGCGCGTAAAACTCTGCGAGACCTTCCACAATCCAATCACCACCGTTGCGGCCCGACAAGCGGCTGCCCACATGAACCAGCTCATGAATGATCGTGCTGGTGCCATTCTGGCTGATGAATGGCCGCTCGCTGTGCAAGTACAGCGATCCCGCACCGGACAGTCCACCGCGCCACGCATCGCCTCCGGCGGAAACGATGAGCAGCCGATCGGGGAAGTTCGGCAGCACATCGACCAGATAGGGCAGGTTCCAACTCAAGAACGCGAGCAGGTCGTTGTGTCGCAGACCCTGTCCGGCGGGGCCGGCAACCATCACGTACCGATCCGCGATGTCATCGCGGCGAGAGGCGATGTGCCCCGCGACCATCCAGCCCGTCGGCCTGTCGAATGACCGCGTTGGATCATCGAAGGAGATCGGTCCTCGATGCCTGCCGTAGCGGGTCTGAAACAGCCAGCCCTCTGGACCGGTGAAAGCCAGCGTCGCTGCCGCGCGGGCGCCGCGCACGGCCCGCGCAGAAACGGGCGGCACGAGCTTGTCTGCCTTCAGCAGCGCCCAGTCCTCGGTAATGCGCGCATCAAAGCCGCCGCCTGCCCGCCGATTGTCGATGACGTGGCTGAAGCTGAGCACACCGCCGCGACGGGGCAGTTGCCAGACTACCCTGTCGTCGTTCACTTCGAGCGCGCCGTCAGCCTTGAAGTCGCGGTAGCGATCGGGCGGCGCGGTGAACGTGAGCTGTCGCAGCAGTCGACTCGGCTGACTCACCTCGATGGTCACACGGGCAAGTCCCGTGCCCGGATCGAGATCCGCCTGGTAGGCGACGCTATAACTGCGCTCGGAGGCGTGAACCGGATGGGCCAACAGCAGTGACAGCATGATCGCTGCCGCAAAGGGTCGCGACATGGGTCAGATCCGTTTATGGATGGGTCGAGCAGGCAGCAATGTTGCGGATTCCCGGGCGAAGGGCAAGGTGTCAGTGCGTAATGACCCCATCGCGCCGTTCGAGTTCCGCCTTCAGGTGGGCAAGCGTGGTGCGCGCATTGGCGCATTCGAAGCGTGAGGCCGCCAGGCGCCGGTCACGGTCCGCAACAGCTTCCTTGAGCCGTGCGATCTCGGCTTCGAGTTCGCTGATTCGGGCGCGCGTGCTATCCAGGTCACCCGCGCCGGCCGCAAGCTTGTCGTTGGCGTCCCGAGCCCGCGCCAGCTGATCGTTGATCACGTCCAGCCACTTACCTTGCCGGTCTCGCTCGCGCTCGACGGATTCCAGTCGTCGCCTGGCTTCGGCGAGCGCATCCTCCAGATCGGCGATTCGCGCGCGCACCACCTGATCGTCCACCGATTGATCCGACAGCGCGCGACTGTGCTCCTCGAGGATGACCAGTCGCTCGTCGCGCTGATCACCTTCCTCGGCACTGCGTGCCAGCGATCGCAGCATGGCGATCTCGCTGGTCAGACGGCTGATGCTTCGGTCGCGGTCGCGAATGTGCTGATCCCGCTCCGCAACCGATCGTCCCAGGGTGTCGATCTTCTGCTCCCACTCGTCGACCTCGACCTTCAACCGGGTCACGGCCAACTCGCGGTTGCGAAGGCTGGTCTCCAGCTGCGGTAGACGGGCCTTGGCATCGTAGATCTGTCGCTTGAGCTCTTCGGCCTCGCGCCGATGCTTTGCGCCTTTCAGCGCGGCGCCCGTGAACAGGCCGATTGCGGCCGCAAGCAGGATGCTGCCGAGGCGAACGATCGTGTCGGTGTAGGCGAACGCAGGTTGCTCGGTCTCAAACCCATCTCCGTTCCAATCACCGAACCAATCGAACAAGGCACCGGCGATTCGTTCGGACATCCAGGCATCGATCGCAGCGGCATAGATGACGGGCTCGAAGGTTACTGCAAACCATCCGAGTCCCACGAGCAGCGACAGCGCAAAAGTGACCGTCGGTATGCGCGGCATGGAAATGTCCGTCACCAGGGCGCACCCACAAGAATCGCGATTGTGACGGTTAACGGCTGCAAACTCCGGTACCGCCTCTCAATTCACGCGGCGTGGGAGGTGATAGTAGATGTCGCGCGACCCGGACGAGTTCTCAGTGCGACCGAGACTTACGTCCCAGTAGAGATTTCATGCAGCGTTACGACGATCGAGTATGTCGCGCGCGCGCCGCACCACATCGTTGGTCGCAAATGGCTTCGTCATCAATTCGACGTCCTTGGGAATTCGGTCACCCAGCACATCGCGCGAGAATCCAGACAGGAAGAGCACGGCAAGACTCGGTTGACGCCGGCGCAGAATGGCCGCTAGCTCGCCGCCGTTCGTCGATGGCATCACCACGTCTGTGATCAGCAGATCGCAACTCGCGCCGCCGAGCAGCGTCAGTGCCTCACTGCCGTCCGCTGCACTGACGACACTAAAGCCTGCGCGTGCGAGTGCCCGATGCAGCAGTTCGCGGATGCGCGGCTCATCCTCGACCAGCAATATATGCTCGTTGCCCTTGGTTTGGGTGCTGGCGGACCGAGCGAGCGGCCGCGCAGGTAACTCGGTTCGCAGTGGCAGCCGCACCGTGAACGTCGATCCAGCGCCGACGGTGCTCGAAACATCGATCGACCCGCCCGCTTCTTCGACGATGCCATAGCAGGTCGACAAGCCCAGTCCAGTTCCCTGCCCCACCTCCTTGGTGGTGAAGAAGGGTTCGAATATGTGGTTCATCACCGCGTCTGTCATGCCGACGCCGTTGTCACTGACAGTCACTGCCACCGAACCAGGATCGCTGCTGTCGCGCCCCACGCCGATCGTGAGCTTGCCGCCATCGGGCATCGCGTCCCGCGCGTTGATCACGAGATTGACCAACACCTGCTGCAACTGCACCGGGTCGATAAACGCCGCGTGCACACCCGCGTCGATGTGCGTCTGCAGGGCGATGTGTTCACCGATCAGACGCGCCATGAGCTTCTCGTTGTCGCGCACGACCTCGGCCACGTCCACGACGCGCGGCAAGGCAACGTCTTTCCGCGCGTACGTGAGCAACTGCCGAGTCAGCGCCGAGGCGCTGCTCACCGCGAGTTCGATCTCGTTCATGTCGGCGCGCACCGGATGATCGTCCGGAAGATGCTCCCGAGCGAGGGATGCATAGCCGACAATCACCGTCAGCAGGTTGTTGAAGTCGTGGGCGACGCCCCCTGCCAGACGGCCGACTGCCTCGAGTTTCTGCGATTGTCGCAGCCGAACCTCGAGCGACTTGCGTTCGCTCACGTCCTGGATCACACCGATGATACTGATGGGCGCGCCGCTGGCATCGCGCATCACCGACACACCAATCTGTCCCCAGATGACTTCGCCATTGGCGCGAACGTAGCGCTTCTCCCAGACCGCCGATGTTGCCTTGCCCGCAACAATGTCGGCGATCCGCGCGCGGTCGCGTGCCTGGTCTTCCGGGTGCGACACATCGAGGGCCTGCATGCCGATCAGCGTTTCCCGCGGGTAACCCAGGATGTCGGCGATGGTCTCGTTGGCAAACACGATTGAACCGTCAGGATCGGTATGCAGAATGCCGATCCCCGCCAGTTCGAAGGTCGATCGATACCGGTCTTCGCTCGACTGCAATCGGGCGACGTACTCGGCGAGCGCGCGTCGCATCTGGCCCAGTGCAACCGCAAGATCTTGCACTTCCGCGATCTGCGATTTCGGTGCGCGGACGTCGGCCAGGTCGAGGTTGCCAATGCGCTGACTCTGTTCGACGATCTGACGAATCGGGCGGGAGATTCCTCTGGCGATCCAACTGGCGAGGGCGAGCGCAATCGCCAGTCCGCCGAGCGCAACCCAGCCAAACAACGAGGATTTCTGCCCGGCCAGCGCCAACAGTTCCCGCTCCGGGATCGCGACGCCGACCCAGAGTTTCGGTGCGCCGTCGAGCGCGAACGCCTGCGAACTGCCCCACCAGCTGGCGCCATCGACCTCATAGGAGAACGACTCGACTTCCGTGTCGCGCACCACCTGCCACTGCGACGCCCAGGCGTCGAGCTCAGGACCTCCCACGTCGGTCAACGGCTGGAGCAAAGCCGCGCGACGTGCGCTCGCATCGGCGAAGCGATCGTGATGGGGCAGACCGATCGCGCGACCCTGCTCGGTGACAATGAACACCTGCGCGCTGGGTGTGGGCCGGCGCATCCGCGTGAACGTGCTCAGGTCCTCGAGCAGCACATCGTAGGCAACGATGACGACGTTGCCATCCGGGTCGCGGACGGCGCCAGAGGCTGACATGCCAGGCATCTTGGTGGTGAACAGCTCATACACATCGCTCCACACCACGTGGGCATCCAGCGCGTCGGATGGCGCACCATCGAGCGCTTGCAATCGGGCATGCGCCGCGGTGTGCCATGCCCGCTTGCGGGGGTCGTAGTCGGGCAACTCACGGGTGAATCGGCTCAACACCTGCCGACCGGTTGCATCCCAGATCTTCCAATGGCTGGTCAGGCCCCACACCCCAGGATGGAATTCGCGCGTCACGTACTGCGGCTGTCCGGGGGTGAGGGCTGGCAGGTTCGGCTGGCCCGCGAGCAGCGGTGACGCCACGACGGTGTCGCCGTACTTCAGCAGGAGCCATTGATAGCCATGCAGGTCGCCGACCATCATCGACCCGACGAAGTCGAATCGCGCGAGGGACGGCAGCAGCAGCCCACGCAGCCCATCGGTGTCGCTCTGTCGAGCTGCGCCCGATCGGAACCGATCGAGGTTGACCGACAGCGCGGTGCGGACCGGATCGAATATGTCCCGCAGCGATGCCATCACCAGCGCACGTTCGGACACCATCATCTGATTGGACAGACCACGAACGAGGCTCGCCTCCTGCGCGAGCGACCACGCGCCAAGAAGCCCCGTGACGAGGATCGTCAGTCCAGCCAGAGCAAGCAGCAGTGAACGGGCGATAGGAAGACGCATGTTGAGATGGTGGCGGGACTACCTCCGGAGCTTAGTGCAGTGCGGCGCGCATCGCGACCCTCGCTAAACGGCTCAGGGGGCCCCGCGCGCAAGCCCGAACACATGTGCCGCATTGTCGCCGAGCACCGCCCGGCGACGCGGCTCGGACAGCGCAGCGGTCGAGGCACGAATCAACTGGGGCGCATCGAGGGTGGCATCGATATGCGGATAGTCACTGCCCCACAGGATTCGATCCTCGCCAACGAAGTCGAGCATCGAGTCGATCGTGCGCTCCTCGGGCTCCGCAACGAAGTAGCAGTTGCGACGAACGTAGTCGCTCGGTTTCAGAGCCAGACCGGTGAAGGCGCCGAAGAAGCGATGCTTGGCATCGAGCCGATCCATCAGGTAGCCGGCAAATCCGCAACCGGCCTCCACGCTCACCAGCTTGAGCGCAGGAAATCGATCGAACACCCCATCGACGATGATCGATGCCATCGCCGGCATGAGCTGACCGGGACCGCCGAGGCCAAAGGAGAAGATCGGACCGGGCGCCGTCATCTGCCAGGCGGCGAATGGCACCGCCGCCCCACCAAAGCGCACGATGACGTGCAGGCAAGCCGGCACCCCGGCCGCCTCACATCGCCGCCACAGACCATCGAACGTTCCCGATCCAGGACGCTGTCCGGCGACCGTTTCGGGCGGCACAAACAGGCCACGAAAACCCGCAGCAAGGCACCGATCGAACTCGGCCGCGGCCGCCTCGGGGTCGAACCAGTTCACGACGGCGATCGGTGCGACTCGGTTCGGGATCGACTGCGCGAACTCCATCTGCCAGGTGTTGTAGGCACGGCAGTACGCGCTGCTGAGTGCAAGGTCGTCTACGGGGAACGGCAGAATACCGATCGTCGGGAACAGCACCGCAACATCCACGCCCCACTCGTCGAGCAGCCGCGCGCGCGCCGCTGGATCGTAGCTCGCCGGCGGACAACCGTCGATGTACCGGTAGTCACCGGAGAACACCCGCGCTCGGTCGAGGTGGGCGCCGCCGAGCCCGGCCAGGCGCGCCGACAGCACCACCTGTTCGCCAATCACGAGTTGTTCGACGCCGTCGACATCCTCGATTCGGATGGCACGGTCGCGGAACCTCGGCTCCAGATAGCGCTGCCACAAATCCGGCGGCTCCATCACATGGGCATCGCAATCGACGATCACGAGATCAGTGCGCCGCGGCGGATCTTCTCGACCGAGTTATCGTTGTAGACGAGCCACAGGCAAAGTCGGTTGAACCATTGCACGTAGAATGGCATGGTGCGGCGCATGTCGAGCCACAGCACCACGCGCACCTCGTCGGATTCGTTGGCGGCAGCATGCAGATAGTTGTCATCGAAAATGACGCCTTCGCCATTCTTCCAGTAATACACCTCACCGTTGGCGACCAGGTCCTTGTCACGTTGCGCGTTGTCTGCCGCGTTGCCGTTGACCCTGATCCAGCATTTACGGTTGGCGTTGTTCTCCGGAATGACGACGCCGAGGTGGTAGCGCAAAAATCCCTTGTAGTAGCCCCAGTGAGGTGTGATGTCCTGATGGGGATCTAGTACCGAAAAGAACGCCGTGTACAGTCCGGGGATCTGCTTCAGTAGCGCTGCCGTCTTCGGTGCGCGTGCACAGTTCTCGTCGATGAAGTCGCCCGACTTGAACATGAACGCCTTCCACTTTGCGGTGTGGATGCCGCCCTCGGTGTAGCCGGCGCCAAGCGAGCGCACATCGGTCAGACGATCCTTCATGTCGAGCAGCTTCAGGCACTCTTCGCGCACGTCCGCGTAGCCCGCCTCGAGAATGCGCAAGGCCGGGTAGTCGCGGTGGTAGTCGTGATTGAACGCCGTGGTTCGCCGCATGAGCCCCTTATCCTCGAACCAGCTGAAGACATCGTTCACGGTCTTGGTGAACAGCTTCTTTTTCTTCTTCTTCGGCAGGTTCTCGAAGTGGTGTTTCGCGAACACCGCGCCTGCACCAAGTGCGAGCACAACGACAACGACGACAATCAACCAATCCATGTCTGCAACCGCAGCGGCGATGGCGTGAATTCTAGCGCAAGGGAGCCGGGACCGTTTAGCCGTTCAGAAATAGGGGAAGCCCCTATTTCCGAACACGCAAACCGTCCCCATACACCGACTTGTGCCAGCGCTTGTTGGTCGCAAGCCACTCCTCGGGATGGGCGCGGATCAGACCTTCCAGCGTTTCCAGCATTTTGCGCGTGCGCCAGACGAGTTGCTCTTCGTCGCTGCCAGGCGGTGGCGATGGCAAAGGCGGGAGCACGGTGAAACGGTAACGTGCATCACCCAGCCGCTCGGTCACGATGGGAACGAGATCACAGTCGAACCGCGCGGCCAACCGCGCCGGCGTCGCGCTGGTTCGCATCGGATGGCCGAAGAACGGTACTTCGATGCCGTCATCGATCTTCAGATCCATGAGCAGCCCTAGACTGCCGCCGTCGCTCATGTGCTTGAGCAGCGGGCGCAGCGATGCGTCACGCGGTAGCAACTGACAGCCCAGTTGCGCTCGCGCCTCGTCCATCAGGCGGCCGAGGCGCTCGTTCTGCAATGACGCATACAACGCCATGATCGGCACGCCGGCACGCGCAAGGCCAATGCCCATGATTTCCCAATTGGCCAGGTGCGCGCCGAAGAACACGCCACGCCGTCCGCCATGCCGGTAATTTTCGAGTCCACAGTGATCGACCACTTCAAGACGGTTGCTATCGGCCGCGCCGATTGCCGTCAGATGGGGGTACTCACCAAACACTGCCCCGACGTTGCCCCACAAGGCGCGCGCGATCGTGTCGATGTCTGCAGCAGAGCGCTCAGGCAGCGCGACCGCAAGATTGGCCTTGAGGACGCGCACTTTTCCGGAACGCGGACCCAGCAGGGCGACGATCCGCCGACCCAGTCGCGATGCACGCTCGGGCGACAACGCCTTGAACAGGTGCCAGCAGCCGTAGATGAACGCAGCTTCGAACGCGAACAGGGTTCGTCGCAGCCATGCATGTTTCTTGGCGGCCCCATCGAGTGCGCTGGTGAGAATCAGACGCGCCAACGTCAGGTCGCCTGGGTCACAGATCGCGTCGCGGCGCGTTCGACTTCCTTCGGCCAGCGTCGCGCCAGGCACATCCACTCGCCTGGCGTCGCGCGGATCCACTCCTCGAACACACGGTTGAGCGACGTCGCCATGTCATGCGCTGCCTGCGCAGGGGCCGCGGACGCATCCAGCGGACGAATCGGCGCACACAGATGCACGCGATAGCGCATTCCCGGCAGACGCTGGACGTGCACCGGGATGAGTTCACAGTCGTAGCGCAGCGCAAGCCGCGCAGGCACGGTGTTGGTCAACATGTCGTGGCCGAACATCGAAACGGGTTCGCCGGCATCGAGCCTGACGTCGCTGGCAAGCCCGACGGTATGGCCGGCGCCCAGTTCCTTCATGAGGCCACGCATCGCGTTGTCACGCCGCATCATTTTGACCGGCAACGCCGAGCGGAGATCGAATATGAGGTCGTGAACGTAGGGGTTGGACTCCGGCGCGTAGACGACCGTCAGTGGGAAGTCGTATTTGGCGGCGATGAAGTTGGCAAGACTCCAAGCCCCGACGTGCGCCGTCACCAGCACCGCGGGTCTGCCCGCATGCATGAACGAAATGGCCGGGTCCGCTTCGAACTCGAATCGTCGCGCGCGCTCCGCCCACAGTCGGGGCAGATGCACGAGTTCCGCAACCGCAACGCCGAGGTGGCCAAAGACATCCACCAGATACCCTTCAATCTGCGCTTCCGACGCCTGCGGGAAAGCCACCTTCAGGTTGCGGTACACGCGGACCCGCTTGCGCGTGCGCGGTCCGACCTTGGCGAAGGCCCAGCGCGACATGGCAGCCGCGCGTTCCGGGCTGAGCCGACGCAGGAGAAAGAAGAAGAACCGGAGCACGGTCGCTTCGATGCGCCAGCCCATTCGATGAAGAAACGGCGTTCGCCCAACCAGACTTCGCGGTAAGAAATAATGCTGTGCCATACCTCTGAAAATTCATACCGATGCGCGCCCCAACGGCGCGCGGGCCATGCTCGTGACTCGGGCCGTCGATTGCAAGGCCGATGCATTCCCGCGGTGCTTCCAGTAGGCTCGATGCACGACACGTGTGGGGGGGATATCCATGGGCCGCTTTTCGATCGTCGCTATTGCAGTCATGACCGCCATCGGCTGCTCCGATCCGGCGCCACCGCCGGCACCCTCAGCACCACAACCCGTCGAGAGCTCACCGCCGGCAAGCCAACCTGCGGCCAACCCCGATCGCAATGCCTATTTCGGCGATCTTCACGTGCACACGCGCTATTCCTTCGATGCCTTCATCTTCGGTGTACGCGCAACACCAGACGACGCCTATCGCTTCGCCAAGGGAGATGGCATCGCCCATCCAGCCGGATTCGAGATCAAACTGCGCGCCCCGCTCGACTTCCAGAGCGTCACGGACCACGCGATGTTCCTCGGCATGATGCCCGCCAGCGCCGACCCCACCTCGCCGGTGTCGAAGATACCGGCCATGAAGGCGTTTGCCGACGCCAAGACCGCAGCGGAACGATCCGCAGCATTCCAGGGGATCCTTCCCTATCTCGACGGCACGCGTCACGGCGAGATTCTCGACATGAACGTGGTGAAGTCCGCATGGGCCGACATCGTCGCCAGTGCCGAACGCCACAACGACCCCGGCAAGTTCACGACGTTCGTGGCCTACGAATACACCTCGGGACCCCAGTCCCAGAACCTGCACCGCAACGTGGTGTTCCGCAGCGGCGCGGCGCCTGAGATTCCGTTCAGCCGCCTCGATTCGCAAAACCCGGAAGCGCTGTGGGATTGGATGGATGCCTAGCGCGACGCCGGCAACGAAGCGCTTGCGATTCCCCACAACTCGAACGGATCGAATGGGCAGATGTTCGCGCTGGTCAACTTCGAGGGTCAGCCACTGGATGCAGCCTATGCCGAACAGCGCATGCGCAACGAACCCTTGGTGGAAATCACCCAGGTCAAAGGTACATCCGACACGCATCCCGCATTGTCGCCCAACGATGAGTGGGCGGATTTCGAGATCATGCCGAATCGGATCGCGAGCCAACTGTCGAGCGAGCCGCCCGGCAGCTATGTGCGCGATGCACTGCGCCGCGGTCTGACCATGGAAGCGAGCGGTGGATTCAACCCCTATCGATTCGGCTTCATCGGCTCGAGCGATACGCATGTCGGTGCGGGTTCGTTCGAGGAGAACAACTACTGGAGCAAGGTCGGGTTGCTCGATGCCACCGCGCAGCAGCGTGGCTCGATACCACTCGATACCCCGAACGACGACGGCACCAAATACAGCAAGGGTTACTACCACTACTGGAGCGCATCGGGACTCGCTGGCATCTGGGCCGAAGAGAACACGCGCGACGCCCTCTACGACGCACTGCGCCGGAAGGAAACATTCGCAACTACCGGGCCGCGGATGCGCGTACGCTTCTTCGCCAGCCACGACTTCAACACCGATCTCATCGACAATCCCGATCTCGTCAAAGCCGCTTACGCCAAGGGTGTGCCGATGGGTGGCGATCTGCTCGCGCGCGACGGCGGCGTACCGAAGTTCCTGGTTTGGGCATCCGCTGACCCTGGCAGCGCCAAACTGCAACGAGTGCAGGTGGTGAAAGGTTGGATGGCGGACGGCAAGTCGGAAGAGAAAGTCTTTGACGTCGCCTGCTCGGATGGACTCACCGTGGATGCCGCGACCCAGCGCTGCCCGGACAACGGTGCGCGCGTCAACATCGCCGACTGCTCGATCACGGCCGACAAGGGTGCCGCTGAATTGAAGACGGTATGGTCAGATCCGGAGTTCAACGCCACGCAGCGCGCCTTCTACTACGTGCGCGTGCTGGAGAATCCGACCTGCCGCTGGTCGACGTGGGACGCCCTGCGCGCGGGTGTCGAGCCACGCCCTGACCTGCACGCGACCATTCAGGAGCGAGCCTGGTCGTCGCCGATCTGGTATCGGCCGTAAGGTGGGGACAGTTTCACTTGTTCAGGTTCGGGCGCTCCCGGCCTGAGCGAGCGCACTGCGGTGGGCCGAACCTGATCAAGTAAACTGTCCCCGGCAACGTTTTGCTCCGGGGATAGTCCCCAACCTGAACAAGTAAACTGTCCCTTTGTTCAGGTTCGCGTCGGCTTCGGAATCCGCAGAATCAGCACAGCTGAAATGAGGTTGGCCACCGCAATCGTGAGCAGCGCGCCGACATAGTCCCCCACCACATCGTGATAGTAGGACACGGCGAGCGGCGCACCGGCAGCGAAGATGAGCGAAAACGGCAGCGCCGCGCTGCGCACCGCACCGAGATAGCGGCGGCCGAAGAAACGCGCCCAGATGACTTCGGACAGCGGAATCATGCCGCCCCAGCCACAGCCGAGCAGGAAGTAGCCGACGTAGACGCCGGCGAGATTGCCCGCGCCGACGCTGACCACGATCACGAGCACGGACAGCCCGGTCAACACGGCGCCGCCCGCGGCCAATGGCCGCGGCTCCGCGCGGTCGATGAAGTGACCCCAGATCGGTTTCGACACCAGCGCGGGAATCGAGGCGACGGTAATCATGAACGCGGCGGTCGTGGCTTCGAACCCGGCATCGATCAGATAGGGAATGGTCTGCAGCAGCATGACGCCGATGTTGATGGTGAACAGGCCAAAGGCCAGCACCAGCAGATAGAACGTCGGCGTGCGCAGTGCCGCTGCGCGCGTGACGGACGATGAGAAGTCCGCCGCCGCGTTGGCACCGAGCCCATTGGCGACCTGCTCGTTGGTGCGACCATCCGGATGCAGGCCGTGATCCTCCGGCGCGCGTCGCATGACGGCGGCAACCGGCAGCACGAACACGAGTGTTGCGAGCGCGAGCAATTCCCAGCTGGTGCGCCATCCCCAGTGGCCGATCATCCACGCCGTGGCAGGGGTCAGCACGACGCCAGCCATCGATACGCCCATCGCCGACCAGGCAATGGCGCGTCCCCGCAGTTCGACGAACCACTTCGCCAGCGTCACGTTGACGACCAGATTGCCGATCATCGCCGCGCCCACCGACAGCATGAGGCCGTTCAACACAATCCAGCCAGCAAGAGTCTGCACGTCGGAAAGCAAGAACAGTGACGCTGCGAGCACGAAGGCGCCGCCGAACATGAATGGTCGCGCGCCGTGCAGATCGACGCGGGCACCGATGAGGAAGCCGGCAACGGCGAGTACGAACTGACCCAGCGTCCGCGGTAAGGTGAACTCGGCGCGGGTCCAACCGAGGTCTTCGCACATCGGCAGCATGAAGGCGCCGATCACGTAGTTCTGCATACCGACGGCGATGAACTGCGCAACGAACGCGGCGCCGATCAGCCAGTAACCATAGAACACCGGCTGCGCGCGCGACGTATCGATCAAGACACCAGACCGCGACCGATGATCTCGCGCATGATCTCCGAAGTACCGCCGTAGATGCGCTGCACCCGCGCCGCCGTATAGAACTGCGCGATCTCGTACTCCGACATGTAACCGTAGCCGCCGAACAGCTGCAGACAGCGATCGACCACGCGACCCTGCAGCTCCGTCGTCCAGAGTTTCGCCATGGCGCCCTGCTCGGCTGACAGGTTGCCGCCGATATGCAAACGCACACACTCATCGATGTAATAGCGCGCGACGTGCAGCTCCGTCTTGACATCGGCGAGCGTGAAGCGCGTGTTCTGAAAGTCCAGAATCGGCTGATCGAATGCGCGACGCTCCTTGGTGTAATCCAGCGTCATCTCGAACGCCCGCTCCGCGGATGCGACCGCCGCAACGGCGAGCGACAGCCGTTCCTGGGGCAGCTCCTTCATCATCGCGATGAAGCCCTCGTTCTCCTTGCCAAGCAGGTTGTCGCGCGGCACCTCGACGTCATCGAAGAAGATCTCGGAGGTGTCCTGATCTTTCATGCCGATCTTGTCGAGATTGCGGCCGCGGCGCAGACCGGGCCGATCGCCCTCGACCAGAAACAGACTGATGCCACGCGCGCCGGCTTCCGGATTGGTCTTGGCTGCGACGATGAAGAGGCCCGCGTTCTGGCCGTTGGTGATGAAGATCTTGGAGCCATTCAGACGCCAGCTGTCGCCGGACTTTTCAGCGCGTGTCCGCAACGCCTTCAAGTCGCTGCCGGCACCGGGCTCGGTCATGCAGATCGCACCGATCGTCAGCCCGCTCACCATCCGCGGCAACCACTGCGCCTTCTGCTGCTCGCTGCCATAGACGATCACATAGCCCGCGACGATGTCGGAGTGCACGCTGAAGGTTGCCTGGGACAACCCGCTGTACGCGACCTCCTCCGCAACCACTACGTTGAAACGAAAGTCTCCGCCAGGTCCGCCGTAGGCTTCGGACACCTGCGGACACAACAGGCCGTTGTCACCAAAACGCCGCAGCACGTCGAGCGGTACTTTGCCGGCTTCACGCCACGACGAAAGCCCCCGCCCGACTTCGTCCGCCAGGAACTTCCGCACCGAGTCCCGGTACATACGATGCTCGTCGTCGAACAGCGGTCGATCCTGCTGAATGTTGGTCACTGGAAATCCCCCTCAAGCCGGCTGCTATGATCGCGCGGTGAATCTGGCCCTCATTCTATCCGCACTGTTGCTCGCGCTCGCGGCCATCGACTCGCAGGGCGCGGGCATGGTCTGGGACCTGTTCAACGGCGCGGGCATCATCGCATTCGCCTTCTTCCTTGCGCTGCAGGTTGAGACCCTGCGTGGCAGTCGCGCGCGCGGTGGCTCGGGCGCCGGCGCAATCGCGGTCCATACACATCTTGCCTACCTTGCACTCGGCGCGGTCGTCATTCACGCAGCCGGGCTTCTGGTCGCCGATGAGATGTCCTGGGAGTACGTCACCGTTCGGGCACCCCTCTACATGGTGGCCGGGCTCACAAGCGTTGCGTTACTCATCTGGCTGGCGCTGACATCGACCACGAGTCGACGCCGCGGCCTCGGCGCGCCGGCTCGATTTCAGTCGCTGCACCGCATCGGCTCCCTTGTATTGCTCGCACTCGTCGCCTGGCACGTGATCGGCTCGGGCTACTACTTCGCCTCGATGCCCGTGCGCGCCATCGTGCTCGGTGCGACTGCCGGATGCGCATTGATGCCGGGCGTTGTGTCGGCACGTTCAAAGTTCATGACGGCGCCGGGTACTGCGCTCACCGCCGCGATCGCGACATCGTTGGTCGGTGTGTTCTCACTCGTGCGGAACCTCTGACGATGCGCGCAAGCCTCATCGTCACACTGTGCATCGTCGCGACGCTGATCGCGGTATCGATTGACGAGCAGTCACACCGTGGCGAGCTGCTGCCGATGGCGTTCGCGCACATCGACCACCGCGAGCAGAACTGCATCGAATGCCATCACGATTTTGCCGACGACAGCGGCAACGGACTGTGCATCGACTGCCACAAACGCGATTCAGCGCTCGACCCCCTGATCGAAGTGCAGTTCCACGACCTGTGTCGTGGCTGTCACATCGAACAACGCAGCCTCGGACATGATGCCGGCCCAACCCGCGCCTGCATCGACTGTCACCATACGGAGGACAAGCCATGAACCGGAGACTGCTCTGCGCTGTGCTGATCTGCCTCGCGCAAACGGGTCTCTGCGGAGCGGTCGAGGACGTCCGCGGCGCGATCGCCCAGCGGTTGATGCTGATGACCGATGTCGCCCGCTACAAATGGAACGCGCAGCTGCCGGTAACGGACCTCGACCGGGAAGCATCACTGCTGCCGCTCTTGATCGAGGCCGCAGTCGATGTCGGGCTCGACCCTGACTATGCCGATCGCGTGGTGCGCGCCCAGATGGCTGCCGCCCGCGCCCAGCAGGAACATCTCATTGCGCAGTGGCAGGCGGGTGCAGCCGGCAGCTTTGATGCGGTGCCGGATCTGGTGCAGGTCACCCGCCCCGCCATCACTGCAGCGACCACACGCCTGCTCGTGATCCTCCATCAGCATCTGTGCGCACTCGGAGCCGACCCCCAATGGGGTCCTGCGCCCACGGCCATCGATGAGCACGCATGGGCCTTGGCCACAACCGCCTTGCTGCCAGCGCCCGAGGGCACCTGCCCTGAAGCCACGTAAATCCCCCTATAGGGTCAGCGCGCCCGCATTCACTACAGTCAGGCGATTGACCACATCGGACAGGCGCCATGGAATTCAAGATTTCGGAGGAAGGCCGGCTGATCGAAGAGCAGGTACTTCGATTCATCGCGGAGAAGATCATTCCGGCCGAAGCCGGCTACGCCGAACAGGCGCACAAGACGCCGAATGGCGAGGACACGCCAACGATGAAGGCGCTGCGCGCGGAGGCAAAGGGCCTGGGATTGTGGAATCTCTTCCTGCCCGATGCCGAATGGGGCCCCGGCGTGTCCAACCACGACTACTCTGTGCTGTGCGAGCATATGGGACGCAGCATGCTCGCGCCGAGAGTGTTCAACTGTCAGGCGCCTGACACAGGCAACATCGAGATCCTCGCCGAATTCGGTACCGACGCGCAGAAGGAGAAGTGGCTGAAGCCACTGCTCGAAGGCGAGATCAGGTCCTGCTTTTCCATGACGGAACCGGACGTATCTGGTGCTGACCCCACGGGACTTCGTACCCAGGCGGTGCGCGATGGCGATGAGTGGGTGATCAACGGCCACAAGTGGTTCACGAGCGGTGCCATCGGCGCCAAGTTCGCGATCGCCATGGTAGTAACCAATCCAGGCGGCGCGCCACATGAGCGCGCATCGATGATCATCGTTCCAACCGACGCCAAGGGCTTCAACATCATCCGACCCGTGTCGGTCATGGGTCACACGAGTGGTGGCGGTCACTGCGAAATTCAGTACCACAACTGCCGCGTGCCAGCAGCGAATCTACTCGGTCCGCTCAACGGCGGCTTCATGATCGCTCAGGCGCGTTTGGGTCCCGGTCGCATTCACCACTGCATGCGCGCCATCGGCATGGCCGAGCGCGGCTTCGAGATCATGTGCCGGCACGCCAACGAGCGCGAAGTCGGCGGCGTGAAACTGCGCGACAAACAGATCGTGCAGGACTGGATAGCCACCTCGCGCATGGAACTCGATCAGGCGCGTCTGTTGACGCAGTACGCCGCCTACAAGATGGACACCGTCGGCAAGCGCGAAGCACGCGCCGAACTCTCCATGGTCAAGGTCGTGGTGCCGAACATGATGATGACCGTGCTCGATCGCGTGATTCAGTGTCTCGGCGCACTCGGTGTCTCTGACGACACACCGGTGGCGGCCATGTGGCGCAACGGCCGTGCACTGCGCATCGCCGATGGCCCTGATGAAGTGCACAAGATGGTGATCGCGCGGCGCGAACTCAAACGCTATGCATGATCTGAGATAGCTGTTATATCTAATTGATAGATATAACTATTATTAGGCTATTCTAGAATTTACCCGAGGCGCCGCGCACGTTCGAGCCGCGCACTCGGCAGTAAGGGGCTGTCGGGATAGGCGCGCTCGAAATCGCCCAGCAAACTGAACGCCTCAAGCGCGTCGAGCGGCGCGACGGCGATCATGCGCAGCAGCGCATCCGCGCTGCTGGGACGGAACTGTGCATCCAACGCGAGGCATTCACATAACAGCCGCCACGCCCGCCCCGTCTTGTTGGCGGTCAGCAGCCGATCGATGTAACGCCAACTATGGGCCAGCAGCAGACGTCGGTCGTGGAACGTGGCCAGCCGCGTGTGCAGTTGATCATCGAGCACATACCCTTCTGCGCTGAGGAACTCCTCGAGCCGGCGATCGGCGTCCGCGATGCGATCAACGCCGCACAGTCGATGCAGTTCCACCATCAGCACTTCGATGCGCCCAGTGACATCATCGGGTTCTGGCGCGGCCGCAACCTCGGGATCTTCATGACCGTGCAAGACGCGTCCCGCCATCACGTGCCCAAGCACGAAGCCATAGCTCGCAACGAGGTCGACGATGATGTTTGGCGACACCAGGCATGCACCGTAGAGCGCGGCCATGCCCGAATACAGTAGCAGTGCGAACCCAACATAGTCGGTGCCGAGGCTGCGCAGAAACGCGGCGACGCGGGTCGGATCGAGGCCGGCGACGAAGCGGCGGTCGAGGATCATCACACCCAGTACCGCAGGTAATGCCAGCACGCCAAGGGTGATCAGTACTGTGCCCAGCACCACATTCAAATCCATGGCGGCGGATGTCATCGCGGCGACGACCATCGCCAGCACCGCCACCTGCAAGCCGAGGTAGTTCATGAACGGATGCACGTCACCGACTTCGATCGAGGCGATGGGGTCGAGGTTTCCGTCGGTGGCGTGACGCAGGGTCAGCCAGCCGTAGAGCAGGAACATCCCGAGCGTGATGATGGCGGCAATGATCACGACTATGAGGGCGATCGAGCGCGCGGCGGTTTCCCCTTCGGTAGCCGCGAGCAGCATTTGCAGCAGGTAAAACACAACCGACCAGGCAACGAGCAATACACCGCCCTGGCCGCGCAGCGGATAGGTCAGTAGCGCAACGATCGTCGGCGCGTTCACGGCGAAATCCAAAGCCTCTGTGGCGATCGGTCAATCTAGCAGCATCGGCGCGATTGAAGGCGCCGCCGCCCGCTATTGAAGGCGCCGCCGCCCGCTATAGCGCGAGGTCTGCCTTGAGCCACCACAACCGCCCGGGCTCGTTGACGCGCTCGGTCTGCACATAGCCCGCGACCATTGCCCCGGACCGGGACAGGTGTTCGGCATACGTGGCATCGAGCAGATTGTCGATGCCGGTGGTCACACGCACGGAACCGAACGAGTAGCCCGCGTTGAGCGAGAAAACGGTAAACGTGTCGGACTCCCCGATGTCCTGGCCGACAATATTGCCGCGACCCGGATCGACGCGATCTTGGGCTGCGACCCAGCGCAGCAGTCCACCCGCGGTCCAGCGTTCGCGTGCATAAGACAACGCGACACGGGCCTCGACCGGTGGCATTTGCGCGAGCGCAACATCGTCCGTCCGGTTCTCGCCCTGCGTCCATGCCAGCGATGATTCGAGCTGCCAGTGATCTGCAACGCGCAGTGCGGCTTCGAGTTCACCGCCAAAGGTTCGCGCATCCACACTGCGCGTCACCACGGTGTTCATCGGCTTGCCGGGCACACGTGTGTCGATGAGCACGTAGTCGCCAATGTCGTTGACGAACACAGACACCGAGACTCGATAGGTCTCGGCAGCGCGAATGATGCCAGTGTCGAACTGCGCGGTTCGCTCGGGGTCGGTATAGAAAGCGCTGTTCGATGTGAGGCTCTGCTTGTCGTTGCCGAACCGCTCCCAATAGTCGGCCACGCGCTCGGAGTAGCCGACGCCGGCAAACAGCGTCGTCTCTGCAGGCGTACCCGATCGCAGCGATTGCTCGACCCGCACGAAAGCGCTGGTCAGCCAGTCCTCATCCTCTGCACCGGCCGTGGTGTTGGGAACGAGCATCATGCCCTGACGAATCGTCTGCCGATCGTCATGGACGCCCCAATGGTCGACCCTGGCGCCGCCGATCCAGGATCGATCGTCCGTGCTGCGCCAGGTGGTTTCCGTAAACACGCCTCGCTGCTCGAACGTCGCGTCATCCACCCTGCGCATCGATTGGTACGGCATGAGCGACTGATTCATTGTTGACCGAACGCTGTGCCGGTTGTCCCCGGCGTCGATTCCCACCACGACATCGATGCGCTCACCGATCACCAGGTCAGCGCTCAATCGTCCACCGATCGTCTCACGGTCGGGATTGGACGCCGAGCGGTTCGGCATCATCATCGACGGCACAAAGTCGCGCAGCGAATAGTTGTCCATGACATGGTCGATGTAGCTGTAGTTGAGCTGCAACTCCAGGGTATCGATGAGCGTCGATACCGCACTACGCGACGCTTTGAGCGCAAAACCCTCCCGAGAAAACTTCGCGCCGTCCATCATCCGATCCGCGTAGGCTGCCTCGCCATCACTGACCACCGCGCTCAGCTCGACGAGCGTGTCGTCATCCGGCGTCCAGCCGAGCGCACCTTTGGTGTGCCAGCGCTCATACTCGGAATGGACTTGATCTCCGTGACCGTCGTCATAGTCGTCGGCGCGCGCGTAACTGCCATCCACGCGAACGTACCCGAGCGCCGTGCCCGCCAGGCCCTCGGCCATGACATCCTGCCGTCCCCAGCGACCCTGCAGCACGCTCGCATTGAAGTGATCGCTATCCGTCGCGACATCGTACGGATCGCGCTCGAACAGCACGGTGGCCGCTGAACCACCCGCGCCCCACAGCACTGACTGCGGGCCCTTGAGCACTCGAATCGTGTCGTAGGACTGGGGAAAGATGTACGCAGTGGGCGGGTCCATGCGCATACCGCAACCGCCCAGGAGATTGGCTTCGTCGGCCAGGATGTTCACTCGGGATCCGGCCATGCCACGAAACAATGGATCGGCATCGGCGCCGCCCTTCCTGATGACATTGAACCCGGCGATGGTCTTCAGATAATCCGCGCCGTCGTGCGCGGGAACCGGCTGACGCGGCGCCTTGGCGTCCGTCACAATCGCAAGCGGCGAGGTCGTACGCGCTGCGGTGACCACGATCAGCTCCAACTGAGCGGCAGGCTCGGACTCGACCTCCGCGGCTACCACCGCTGGTACGGATGTCGACGCCAGCGCGACGAACGCAACCAGCCCAGATGCACGATGAAAAACCTGCACGAAGCGACTCTCAAGTTTGCGACCGCGCGACAGTATTGAGGGTTGTATCCGAGGTCAATCTCGGTTTCCCCCACTGCGGCGACCAACTCGATGTGAGCCGTATCGGAGGGTGTTGCAAAATCGTGCTAGCTGCGTTCGAGGATGACCACCGGAATCTCACGATCGGTCTTGGCCTGGTACTCGTCGTAGGCGGGCCACACCTTGGTCATGATCGGCCAGAGCTTCTCTTTCTCCGCTGCAGTGGCTGTGCGCGCCGTGGCAGCGAATTTATCCGGCCCCACTTGTACCTTCACCGTCGGATTCGCTGCGAGGTTCAGATACCACGCCGGATGACGGGCGTCGCCACCGCGTGATGCCACGATGACGTGATGATCACCATCTTTGCCGTAGATCAGCGGGATCATCTGCGGCTGTTTTGATTTGCGTCCCACGGTCGTGATCAAGAGCGTCGGCACACCATTCCAGATGTGTCCCTGCGCCCCGTTGCTGTCGACGTACAGCTTGAGGTGGTCCGTGATCCAGGTCGGCAGTGTGTTGGCCATATCATTCCGCCCTGTTAGTGATCGTTCGATTCTGACATAGATCGACGCATGTTCACGGCGAACGATAGATAGGCAAGTATGCCCGCGACGAGCCCGAGCAGCGCAAATCCCACCGGGTACCCGGGCCAGGGTTCGAACAGGGTTACCAGCCCCGACTGTTCCGGCGGCGCGGCCAGGTACAGGTAGTTCGTGTTCAGCACCGAGTTGACGGGGATCGCGACGGCTGCGAGCAGCAGCGCCGCCGCGAAGGACTTGGCGACCGATAGCAGAGCCGGCGCGAAGCGGATCGCCGCAACTGCATACAGAACGGCAAACAGTGCCAACGCGTGGCCGACAAAGAACGTGAAGAACAGCGGGTGCGGGAACGGCTCTTCGAGTGCGGGTGCCAGCAGCGCAACCGGCGCGCCAACGACACCCCAGAAGTAGGCAATCTCGAACGCACCATAGCTGCGCCGCCACAGCATGTAGGCGCACAGCAGCATGTTGGCGCGACAGAAGTTGAGCGGAATCGCGCTGCGCCACGGGTAGTCGTAGAGCCCGACGTGCACCGCGACGTTGACGACTTCATGCGCGATCAGCAGCAACGCGGCCCACCTCGCAGCCGCGCCGCGATCGCGCCGACCGAACCGATACACGACGAGTGCGCCTGCAAGCACCAGCGCAAGTGCACTCCAATGTGCAACTGCGTAGGGCTCGAAGGCCGCCACTTTAGGGGATCCGTCAGGTCAGGCGGGTACCCAGCTGCCGTGAAAACCCGCGGGTATGCGCGTCGGCAGCATCACCTTGGCGACCGGTCCACCCTCGAGGTCCCCCGCCTTCAGGATGAACAGTTCGCTCTTGCCGCTGCCTTGATTGAATCCGAGCACGATAAGGTAGCCATCGCCTTCGCCGGTGCCGCCAACACGCGGCGCGAACACGGCTTCGCCGAGGAAATAGTCCTTGCCCGGGGTCCACGCGCGCCGCGCATTGCCCTTGTGCGTGTCGTAGTGGAGCAGGTGCGAGAAGCTCGCGAGCTTGCCGCCATCGCTGCCGACCGCATAACCATGACGATACAGCTTCGTACTCACGCGGTCGTCGGTGCGTGGAAACTCGCAGGGCCAATCGTCGAGCAGGGTTTCCTTGATGGTGCCGGTGTTGTCGGCGAGATCGAGCGTCCAACGGCGAAAGGTCGGCACGACGCCATCGGAATCCTTCGCCATTTTGCCGTCGAGCTTCGGTGCGAACTGCGTTGCGTTAGATGCAGTCACGTCCGCGTGCAGCTTGGTGCCTTCCGTCCACGCATTCATCATGTGAAACATGAAGCGCGGCTCCATGCTGAACCACTTCACGTCCTTGGCGGTGCCATTTCTGGGGATTACCCCGAAGTGGGTTCCCTTGTCGGGCTCCCAGGCCATCATCGGACCGCCGCTCATGACGCGACCGATGTCCGTCGTCAGCGGAAAGATCGGGAAGATGGCGTGCGTATCGGTGACGAAGAAGTCATGCACCATCGCGGAAAATGGCGCGTCGAAGAACTCGTTGCGCGTCAATTTTCCGCTGCGATCGGCCACGTTGTAGCGCAGCGCCGGACTGCCCGGGCCCTTCGCGGAGTAACCAAAGAAGACCATCTCGCCCGTATCGGCGTCGAACTTGGGGTGCGCGGTGACCGGGCCATCGATCTGGCCGTCGAAGTTGCGCGTGCCGAGCGTCTCGAGCGTGCCGTGCTCGATCTCGGTCGGCAATGCACCTTCCATCAGTGCCAGCATCTTGCCGTGGTGATGAACGATGTGGGTATTGCCCGTGTTGTATTCGGCGCCTACCACCGACGGATCGGACATCATCGGATTGCCGAACACGCCGTAGAGGCGTTTGCCGGCCGCAAGTTCGCGTTTGAACTTCTCGGATTTGACCCACCGGTTGCGCCACGACACGCGCCCACCGCCAATCTGGAAACACTGAATCATGCCGTCGCCGTCGAACCAGTGATACGTATCACCCTCGCGCGGTCCGTGCAGCGGGTCGGGACCATTACGGTAATAGGCGCCTGCGAGGTCGGCAGGCAACTCACCTTCGATCACCAAGTCCGGCGCATCGCACTCCACGCCCATCGGTGCGAAGTAGCCCTGTAGAAACGGATCGTTCGGAAACGGCTTGGCCATGTCGGCTCTCCTTACGTCAATGCGGCACTCCGCCTCATTTCATGCGAGTGACAAAATCCAGTCAACCCTGACTGTTTTGACAGGCCTACGGCGATATGACGATCCCCGCGCTGGCCGGCATACGTCCATCCAGTAGCTCGAGGTAGGTGCGCTGCGCCGCATCGAGTCCCTTGACCGAGCGCACATCGAGCCATCGCGACACATCGGGCAGGAACGCAGCCCAGGCGCGATCGTACGCAGTGCGGAAACCGTCCGGGCCCCAGTCTTTGTTGCGTTTCTGGATCTGCGACGGGGCAAAAAACAGCGTTGGCTCCGGTCCCGGTAAGGTCGCTCGACCCGCACCGCCACGGCCTTGCCAATGGGTCGCGCCAACCAGCGCGCTATGGCGCAATGCATCGGCCAAGTGCTCGTGCACGCGGCGCAGAACTGCGCCGTTGCCAGCCATATCGACGAACACCGTCGGCACGGAGGCATCCATCGTCTCGATCGCATCGTAAGTTACGATGCGATCGTAGTATCCAAGGGATGCGGTGAACTCGACATTGCCGGTGGACGTCAGACCCACGACTTCTACCGATGCGCCACGATTGCGATGCAGCTCGAAGGCAAGGCCGAGGGAGGTCTTGCTCGATGCGCTCGACAGAATGACGCGCTTGGCGCCGAAGAAATTGTTATCTGCAAGAAAGTCATCGATCAGAAAGGAAGTGGTGTACAACGGATTGAGCAGCATGCGCGCCTGTTCGTCCGAAGTACTCTGCTTCTGCACGCGCTGAAGCTGGTTGTACACAGGCGGAAGCTTGGCACGATGTGCCGCCGCATCGATGAAGCTTTCGGGCTTCACACGTCCAGGCTCGATAATCAGATGCGTCGACATCGGTACGTAGCCGTACACACGCTCATCCACCTTGATATCCGCATGCCGCGACTCGACCACCTGGGCAAAGCCCCACACCGGCACGCGTCCCCACCCGGCGGGCGCCGGAAAGAACTCCCAATAGCCCATCGAATCGCCAGCCACGGCGTAGGTCACGTTGTTGGCCGTGAGTGCGAACTGGTCGATCCGTAGCAACGCTTGGCCCTCGCCGCACGCCAGCTCGGTCGTTTCCAGCCTGGTACTGCGCAGGTCGGACTTGGCAACCAGCAGATCGGTACATGTCGTCATCTGGAAGACTCCCTCAACACCATTGTCAACATTGCATCCAGCGGCGTCAGGCCGATGCCCAGCACCCGTGCCGCGTGTTCGGCCTCGATATCGTCGTCGTGGTCGAGCACTTCGAGCATCGCTCGGGTCACCGGTGGATTCGCGCTGACCCGCTCGAGCAGCCATGCCGCCATCATGCCGATTTTCAGCGGCAGCGAGACGATCTGCGGGCGTGTGCCCAAGACCTTGGCAGCGCGCAAGGTGAGTTGCGCGCGCGTGAGCGACTCCGGGCCCGCGATCGCAAGCGTGCCCGACGGTAGATCCGGATTGAATGTCGCGAGAATGCCGTCGATCACGTCGCCGGCATAGATCGGCTGCTCCCGGCTTTCGGCACGCAGCAGAAAGCACCGCTTCTTGCGCGCTCGCGCGGCCAACGCACGGCTGGCAAAGTCCGACTCACCGAGCACCATGGGCACCTGCAGCACGATCGTCCGGGTGCCGGACGCGAGCAGGATCTCCTCGCCGCGCCCTTTGGATGCAAGACACGCATTCGCGGCTCGTCCATGTGAGCCGAGGATGCTGAGATAAACGATCTGCTGCAGGCCACTGGCACGCGTCGCCGCAGCGAGCGCGGTGCAGGTGGCTTCGTGGGCATCGACGTACCGGTTCGTGCGCGTCTCTTTGAGAATGCCGACCAGATGAATGACCGCGCTGCACCCCTCGACCGCGCGCTGCATGGCGGTCGCGTCGGTGTAGTCGACGATCGCGGTGTCGGTTCCTGGATGGCCGGCGGCAATCACTTCGGCGGCAGCCGCCGAGCGGACCACTGCGCGGGCGTTCGGCAGACGCGACAACAGGCGCCGACCGAGGTGGCCATTGGCGCCGGTGATGGCGATGCGTCCTTCGATCATGACACTCCAATTTCGGCTTCATTGTGGAAAGGCAGAAATGGGGGACAGTTGAGAAATGGGGGACAGTTGACCTAATTCGCGCTTCGTCGGTACGCGTAGGCCTCACAATCGAATTAGGTCAACTGTCCCCCATTTCTCAACTGTCCCCCATTTCTCCCCCATTTCTCCAATTCCACAAACTTACCATGGACCCGCTGCCGGTCCGTGTAAGCTCGCCCCATGACATCCACCCGCCTCGCCTGGCTGACGCCGGCGAACGTACTCACCGCACTGCGACTCGTGCTGGCGCCGGTCATCGCCTACGCCATCGTCGAGCAGCTGTACGCCTTCGGCGGCTGTCTGTTCGTGGTGGCGGTGATCACCGACCTCACCGACGGCCCGCTCGCCCGGCGCCGCAATGAAGCGAGCGCGAGTGGTGCGCTGTTCGACCACGCCGTGGATGCCACATTCGTCGCGATCGCCCTCGGCGCGCTCGCTTGGATGGCGATCCTCACGCCCTTGCTGCCGCTGCTCGTGGTCGCAGCATTCCTGCAATACACCCTCGACTCCCGCGCGCTCCAGGGGCGGCACCTGCGCGCCAGTCGAATCGGCCGCTACAACGGTATCGGCTATTTCGTGATGGTCGGTATTCCAGTGATTCGCGATGCGCTTGGTCTGACCTTTCCATCCGGCGACATCGTCACCCTGCTTGCTTGGCTGCTCGTGGTCACAACGCTGCTGTCGATGAGCGATCGCGCCATTGCGCTGATCAGTACTCGTCGTGACGCCTGACCCAGGCCTGGGGATAGGGTAGCGCGCCCTCGTCGCGTCCACTGGGAACCACATCGAGCAGGTGATACGCCGCGTTGAAGTGATCAAGGCCACGGGCATAAGTCGAGTAGGCGTGAAAGACGCGGCTGTCGCGCAGCGCGAAGACGCTGATGCCCGGCACCTCGGCGTCGTCGATGGTCACCTGGTAATCCGAATTGAACGTGCTGGCACCGCTGGACACCCAGCGGAAGTCCCACCCCATTCGCGCGCGGTAGGCATCGATCGTCTGCCAGGGCGCCCGTGACACCGCGGCGAAACTCACGTCACGCGCATTGAGGTGCGGGATCATCGGTGCGAAGCCATCGGCCCAGAACGAACAGTGCGGGCAACCTTGCGTCCAGTCCGCGTGAAACATGAAGTGCTGCACGACCAGCTGACTGCGACCAGCGAAGAGATCCGTCAGCGTCGCCTGTCCCTGTCCCGTATCGAACACATACGGTTCATCGACCGCGACCCAAGGCAAGGCACGTGCTGCAGCAGTCAATGCGTCGCGTTGCCGATCGAACGCCTTCTCCTTCACCAGCAGCGCCGCCCGCGCCTGCTGCCACTGCGCCCGTGAAACGACATCGTGCTTCATCAGCCGCTCTCCGGTTTCACCTCACCAAACAGTTCCCGATTGGCGCGCGGCAGGAAGACGACGCCAATTGCCGCATTGAACAATACGAAGAACGTGTGCATGACCATGCTGAAGACCCCCACTTCCGGATAATCCGGAAACAGCACAGCCCACAACGCCAGCGCACCCGCGTGGAACGGCAGCGGCAACGCGGCGGCAAGGAAGATGAGCGGCAACAGTGCGAACATCGACCCCACTTCCACCGGCACGTTGAACAAGGCGAGCGCTACGGTGTAGACAAGTACGCCACCCAGCAGGTTCGGTGCCTTGAACAGCACGATCAGCGCATAGTGCATCGGCCGGGCTTCGCGAAACGCCCGCAGCAGAGGTTTATCCCTCAGATTGAATCCTTTGAAGATATAGCCACGGAAGTAGAGGATATGAATCGGCAGGTAGATGAGCGCGCCGATGAATACCGATGGCAGGATCGTATCGAGCGGCAGTTGCGTCGAAGCCTTACTCACCAGGTCGGCGAAGAAGAACATACCGACAGCGGAGAAGAACAGCAGCTGATAGATCTCCATCAGTCCCAGCAGAATCATGCTCGACAGTGTCTCCCAGCCAGCCACGCGATGGCGCTTCAGGAGATACAATGTCATCGCCCCCTTGCCGACCTGTTCGTTGACCAACGAAAGAATGTAGGCACTCGCGCGGATGGGCAGCACATCGGTGAGTTTCAGGCGCGGCGCGTTGAACCATCGCACCACCCGCCAGGTGACATGGGAGTCGACCAGGAAGAAGAACACCGAGTACGGCACCATGATCGCAAGCCACGCATACCAGTTGGCATTGGCGAAAAACTGCACGAGATAGGTCCATGCCGTGAGGCCGTCGCGCGCCGCCGCGACTTCGAGCCGCGAATAAACGAGATAGAAGCACCCCGCTGCCAGCACCCACGTGAGCGCGCGCCATACATACGAAAGTGCGCTCGTCGGCTTAGGGTCCATGGGCTGCGCAGCTTCTGACATCGTTCATCTCCTCCTGCAGCGCACACTAACTTATTCAGCGGAGCCTTGCTGCCACATTGTTGCGCTGCGTAGACTCGCCCCTCACGCAGCACGGACGCCCCACATGGCCAGCCAGCAGATGAAAACGGTCGCCGCCGCGCTGAAGGCCGCGCGTGCACATACGAGTACCGAGGCAACCGTCGCTGAGCGCCGCGCGGCCATGGAGTCGATGCAGTCGGGTCTGCCGACGCCCACCGATGTCGCGGTCAACGATGTCGATTGCAACGGGGTGAGCGGGCGTTGGATCCATGCCGACTCCGTCGATACCGACCGCGTCGTGCTCTATCTGCATGGCGGTGGCTATGCATTGGGTTCACTCAACACGCACCAGGAGTTGATGGCGCGCCTGTCGCGCGCATGCGGCGCCCGCGTGCTCGGCCTCGACTACCGACTCGCCCCCGAACACCCCTACCCCGCTGCCGTCAACGACGCCATCACCGGCTACGACTGGTTGCTCGATCAGGGCGTGCGTCCGGCGAATGTGATGATCGCAGGTGATTCTGCCGGCGGCGGTCTCACCCTGTCTCTACTGCTCGCGGCGCGCGATACCGGCAGGCCGCTGCCGGCCGGCGCAATCCTGTTCTCACCGTGGACCGACCTTACCGGCGCGGGTGCGAGCATCATCAGTCGCGCCGAGGTCGACCCGATGATCGATGGATCGGGACTGACGGCCATGGCCGCGCTGTACCACGGCACGACATCGGCGCGTGATCCGATGGTGTCACCGGTGTTCGCCGACCTCGACGGGTTGCCACCACTGCTCATTCAGGTCGGAGACGCCGAGATACTGCTGGATGATGCGACGCGCATCGCGGCGAACGCGACGCTCGCAGGCGTTGCGCATGAACTGCAGATCTACGATGAAGCCTTCCATGTCTTTCAGGCATTCCCGCAACTGCCCGAGGCCGCCGAAGCGTTGGCCAAGGCAGGCACGTTCTTCTCCGCTCACGTCGGTGGTCGATGAAACTGCACGCGTTACTGATCGTGCTGTTGGCGCTCGCGAGCCCGGCGCTCGCAGCAGG
>JBGSQB010000240.1:0-17031 GCA_041738285.1 Pseudomonadales bacterium
ACTGCTGCCGCGATCTCGCCCGTGGGGATGCAGATCAGCGTTGCGGCCGCGTCCGCGGCGCCCGCCTCGATGCTGGTGACGACCGCGTCGATGACGCCCGTGCGGCGGGCATTCTCCGCTGCTGCAGGATCCTGATCGAAGCCGATGATGGACGAGAACGCGCCCGCCCTGCGCACTGCGAGCGCAAAGGACGCACCGATCAGGCCCGTACCAATGACGAACAGGCTGGCGTCTGTAGGCAACTAAATCACCTGCGCGAGCGCATCGAGGAAACGTGCATTTTCGGCAGCCAAGCCCACGGTCACTCGCAGATGATTCGGCATACCGTACCCTGCGATCGGCCGCACGATGACACCCAGGCGTAGCAGCGCGTCGTAAACCGCGGCGGCGGGTTTGCCAAGGTCTATGGCCAGGAAATTCCCAACCGACGGTATGTAGTGGATGCCCAGCTGCTCGAGACCGCCGATCATCTGCTTCATGCCTTCCCGGTTGAGCCGACGCGACTGCGCAACGAAGTCTTCGTCACCCAGCGCAGCCTCGGCACATTCCAGACCGATGCTGGACACATTGAACGGTTGCCGCACCCGGTTGAGTAAGTCCGCGATGGCCGCATCCGACACCGCGTAGCCGACACGCAGTGCCGCAAGACCATGGATCTTGCTGAACGTTCGGGTCACGACGAGGTTGGGGTAGAGCGGCAGGAGCGATATCCCATCGGGAAACTCCGCCTGCTCAACGTATTCGAAGTACGCCTCGTCGAGCACGACCAGGACGTGTTCGGGAACGCGGTCGAGGAATTGCGTCAACGCCTGCCTCGACACCCAAGTGCCGGTCGGATTGTTGGGATTGGCAATGAAGATGAGTCGCGTCTTGCTGGTGATGGCGCGCGCCATCGCCGCCAGATCACAACCCCAGTCAAGCGCGGGAACCGTAACCAGGACACCGCCATGGGCGATCACCGCGAGCGGATAGACGACGAACGCGTGGGCGGAGACGATCGCTTCCGCACCCGGCGAAAGGGCGATTCGAGCCAGGAGCTCGAGCACATCGTTGGAACCGTTGCCCAAACTGAGCGCCGCCGTTGGTACCGACAGTCGCTTCGACAGTGCCTGCTTCAAACGATAGCCGCTGCCATCCGGATAGCGCGACAGCGAACCGCCGGCCCGCTTCAATGCGTCCTGCACGGCCTGGCCGGGTCCCCTGGGATTTTCGTTGCTCGCGAGCTTGACGATGTCGGTGATACCGAGCTCTCGAGTCAGTTCCTCCACCGGCTTGCCCGGCTGGTAGGGTTGCAGCGTCAACACATCGCGATTGCCGTACTGCTCCACGAAACGGTGCATCGGCTAAACCACCGCGCGTGGGTAAGAACCCAGCGACTTCACTTCCATGGCAACGCCTCGGACGTCGTCCAGCGCGCGCCGCGTGAGGGCATCACCCTCGTGGCCATCGAAGTCGATGAAGAATACATAGGACCAGCTGCCGGTCTTTGACGGCCGGGTTTCGATTCGCGTCAGGCTGATGCCATGCCGGTGGAACGGTTCGAGCACACGGTACAGCGCGCCTGGCTCATTGCGCGTGTTGACGAGAATCGAGGTCTTGTCGTCGCCGCTGGGGCCGACGCGTTGTTTGCCAATGACGAGAAATCGCGTCTTGTTGTCGGGTTGATCTTCGATGCGCGCGGTCAGCACACGCAGCCCATAACGTTCGGCCGCCATCTCACCCGCGACCGCCGCAGCGCCGGGTTTCTGTGACGCGATGCGGGCTGCTTCGGCATTGCTGTTTACCGCAATCCGCGGCACGCCGGGAAAATGCCCATCGAGCCACCGCCTGCACTGCGCGAGCGACTGCTCATGGGAATAGATCTCGTTAATCGACTCCCGGCTGGTCGTCTGGGCCGCTAGCAGGCAGTGATGGATGGCGAGTTCGACCTCGGCGCAGATACGCAGCGGCGACGTCATGAAACAATCGAGTGTGTGATTGACCATCCCTTCGGTGGAGTTCTCGACCGGCACGACGCCATAGTGAGCCGCCTCCGAGTCGACCTCGCGAAAGACTTCGTCGATGGTAGAGAGCGATCGTGTCGATGCGAAATGCCCGAACTGCTTCACCGCGGCCGCCTCGGTGTAGGTGCCGGTCGGACCCAGGTAGGCAATCGTCAATGTCTGTTCGAGCGCGAGGCAGCAGGAAATGATCTCGCGAAACAGCTGGGCCATGTTGTTATCTGACAACGGGCCCTGATTCTCCCGCTTCACGCGCGCAAGAATCTGCGCTTCCCGCTCCGGGCGGTAGAAGACAGGGGCCTCACCGCCCGCATCTTCCGCCTTGATTTGCGCCACTTGTACGCAGCACTTGGCGCGCTCGTTCAGCAGCCGCTGCAGATCTCTATCGATCGCGTCGATGCGGACGCGCACTTCCGAAAGCGCTTGCTCGCGATCGGACTCACTCATGCGTGCTCCGCCTCGAACACGCCCATGAATTCGATCAGAGCATCGACCGCTGCTTCGGGCACGGCGTTGTACAGGCTTGCGCGCATGCCGCCGACGCTGCGATGGCCCTTGAGGTTCAACAGTCCCCGAGTCTCGGCACCCGCAAGAAATGCTGCATCGAACTTTTCGTCCGCCAACGTAAAGGCAACGTTCATCAGTGAGCGGTGTTCTTTCAGCACGGGACAACTATAGAAATTGCTGGTATCGATCGTGCGATACAGCTTCGATGCCTTGCGCAGATTGCGCTCACCAATGCCTTTCACGCCGCCCTGCTGTTTGAGCCACTTGAACACGAGGCCGGACAGATACCACGCGTAGGTTGGCGGCGTGTGGTACATCGAGTCGTTGTCAGCCGCGAGCTTGTAGTCGAGCACGCTGGGGATGTCGGAGCGGGCGCGGCCCATGAGGTCACGACGCACCACCACGACGGTAATGCCCGCCGGTCCGATATTCTTCTGCGCCCCGGAATAAATCAGCCCAAAGCGTGACAGATCCATCGGTCGCGACAAGAGGTTGCTCGACATGTCGGCCACTAGGGTCACCGCGCCGACGTCGGGTATGTCGTGAAACTCGACGCCGCCGATGGTCTCGTTGCTGGTGATGTGAACGTAGGCGGCATTGGGATCGAGTCGCCACTCTTCGCGCACTGGAATGCGATCGAAGTTGGTCGACTCCGAACTCGCTACGACGTTGGCGCGCCCGTAGCGTTTGCATTCGCTGATGGCTTTCTTGGCCCACGCGCCTGTATTGACGTAGTCGGCGCTGGTCCTGGCGCCCAACAGGTTCAACGGCACGGCTGCAAACTGGGCCGTCGCGCCGCCCTGCAGAAAGAGCACTGCGTAGTCATCCGACACGCCGAGCAGCTCGCGGCAATCGGCCTCCGCGGTAGCGGCAATCGCAATGAACTCGTCGCTGCGGTGACTCATTTCCATGACCGACAGGCCCTTGCCCTGGTAGTCGAGCATCTCGCGTTGCGCGATTTCGAGCACTTCGGTCGGCAGCGCGGCCGGACCCGCAGAAAAGTTGAACGCACGTGTCATCGACTACTTCCGTCTAGAAACTCGTTTGGCCTGATTCTCACTCGACCGGCACGTCGGGCACGTCATCCGGGTTCGAATCATCGCCTTCGGTGGCCGCGGCGTCATCGCCGTTACCGGCATCCGTCTCGACAATGCGGGCGATGTTGACAAGCCGCTCGCCCTCGCGAAGCGCGATCAGTCGCACACCCTGTGTATTGCGCCCGACCAGCGACACTTCGTCGGCAGATGTCCGCACGAGCGTACCCTGATCGGAAATCAACATCACTTCGTCACCATCGAACACCTGGCGCGCACCGACCATGTCGCCGTTACGTTCACTCAGTTGCATGGCGATGACGCCTTGCGTGCCACGGCCCTTTACCGGGAATTCGTCCACGTGAGTGCGCTTGCCGTAGCCGTTAGCGCTCGCCGTGAGGACATAGCCACCTTCACCCGGCACGATCAAAGACAGCACGCGCTGACCCGGCCGCAACCGGATCCCGCGCACGCCGCGCGCGGTGCGGCCCATGGCGCGCACATCGGACTCCTTGAAGCGAACGGCTTTGCCGGTGCTTGCGATGAGCAACACGTCGCAACTGCCGTCGGTGATCGCAACGTGAACGAGCGTATTGCCCTCTTCGAGCTCGAGCGCAATGAGGCCTGCGCTGCGAGGCCGACTGAATTGCTCGAGCGGGGTCTTCTTGACCGTCCCATTGGCAGTCGCCATGAACACGAAACTGTCCGGCGCCGCATCACGCAGCGGCAGCACCGCGGTGATCCGCTCGTCACCCTCCAGAATCAACATGTTCACCAAAGGCCTGCCTTTCGCGCCCCGACTGGCCTGAGGAATCAAATACGCCTTCAGCCAGTACACCTTGCCGTAGTCGGAAAAGCACAACAGCGTGTCGTGGCTCGACGTGATCAGCAGGTGCTCGACGAAGTCCTCTTCCTTGACCGAAGTTGCGGCTTTACCGCGACCGCCCCGCCGCTGCGCCTGGTAGGTGCCGATCGGCTGGGTTTTCGCGTAGCCGCTGTGGGAAATCGTCACCACGACGTCTTCCTGCGTAATCAGATCTTCGATCGTGAGATCGAGGTGCGAGCTGACGATTTCGGTGCGGCGCTCATCGCCATAACGCTCGCGGACTTCGCGCAGCTCCTCGCGAATGACGTTCATCAGCAACTCATCCGAGGCGAGAATGTCCTGCAATGACGCAATCTCGTCGAGGATGGTCTGGTAGTCCTCGATCAACTTGCCCTGTTCGAGGGCAGTCAGTCGATGCAGACGCAGTTCCAGAATCGCCTGGGTCTGTTCCGCGGACAGGTAGTAGAGACCGTCGCGCAGACCGTACTCCGGGGCGAGCCCCTCCGGTCGACACGCATCGCCCCCCGCCCGTTTGAGCAGCTCTTCGACGTTCGTCGATTGCCAGCCGCGCGCCATCATCGCTTCGCGCGCAGCTGCCGCGTCCGGCGAAGCCTTGATCAGCTCGACGACCGCGTCGATGTTGGCGAGCGCAACCGCCTGACCCTCGAGAATGTGGCCGCGGCTCCGCGCCCGACGCAGCAGGAACACGGTGCGCCGAATGACGACTTCGCGACGGTGCTTGATGAACTGAACCAGCATTTCCTTGAGGTCGAGCACCTTCGGCTGACCATCCACCAAGGCCACACAGTTGATGCCGAACACCGACTGCAGCTGGGTCTGGGAGTACAGATTGTTGAGCACGACTTCACCGGACTCACCGCGGCGTAGCTCCATCACCACGCGCAGACCGTCCTTGTCGGATTCATCACGCAGCTCGGTGATGCCTTCGATCTGCTTGTCCTTGACGAGTTCGGCGATTCGTTCGATCAGCCGCGCTTTGTTCAGCTGATAGGGAATCTCGGTGACGATGATCGTGTCGCGCCCGGTCTTCGCGTCGGTTTCAACGACAGCGCGCGCACGCACGTAGATGCGCCCGCGACCAGTCTTGTACGCCTCAACGATGCCAGCGCGTCCGTTGATGATGCCCGCCGTTGGGAAGTCGGGGCCGGTAATGAACTCCATCAGGCCGTCGATCGTAATGTCCGGGTTGTCCATCAACGCCAGGCAGCCATCGATCACTTCGCGCAGGTTGTGCGGCGGAATGTTGGTCGCCATGCCCACCGCGATGCCTGACGAGCCGTTTACCAGCAGATTGGGCACGCGATTCGGCAGCACCAGCGGCATGGTGAGCGTCTCGTCGTAGTTGGCGACGAAGTTCACCGTTTCCTTGTCGAGGTCTTCCAACAACTCGCTGGCGATGCGGCTCATCCGCACTTCTGTGTAACGCATCGCTGCCGGCGGGTCGCCATCGATCGATCCGAAGTTGCCTTGACCATCGACCAAGGGATAGCGCATGGAAAAGTCCTGCGCCATTCGCACGATGGTGTCGTACACGGCAACGTCACCGTGGGGGTGGTACTTACCGATCACCTCGCCGACCACCCGCGCGGATTTCACGTACGCGCGGTTGTACGTGTTGTTGAGTTCGCTCATCGCAAACAACACCCGGCGATGCACGGGCTTCAGGCCATCGCGAACATCGGGCAACGCACGACCAACGATGACGCTCATCGCGTAATCGAGGTAGGACTGCCGCAGCTCGTCCTCGATGGCGACGGGGAGTATTTCCTTTCCGAATTCGGCCATGTGATCGCTAGGTAGAAAAGCGCGCCAGTCTAACACGCTGACCCCGCCGAACGCTGCCCGGGAGCGCGCCTGGGAAGGGGTCTCCGATATACTGGCGTGATGACAACCGACACCGCCGTGACACAGCTTCTCGAACCCGACTGGCTATTGCCCATCGTGCCCGCGGGCGTCGTCCACGAAGCGTTCAGCGTTGCCATCGATGCGGGCCGCATCACTGCAATCGGCCCCCGTGACACCCTGCGTCACACCTATCCAGCCGCCGCTCGCACGCCCCTGCCAGGTCACGTGCTGATGCCGGGCCTCGTCAATGGACACGGCCATTTTGCGATGACGCTGCTGCGTGGGCTGGCCGAAGATCTGCCGCTGAAGGCGTGGTTGGAACAGCGCATCTGGCCGCTCGAGTCGCGTTGGGTCGATGCGCAGTTCGTCGCCGATGGCTCGGCCCTTGCCATTATCGAGATGCTGCGCGCCGGCACCACGACAGCCTGCGACATGTACTTCTTTCCCGAACAGGTGGCGGCGATCGCCCGCCAGGTACAGTTTCGCGTGCAGCTCGCCTTTCCGATCGTCGGCGCGCCAACGCCGTGGGCAACCGACGCTTCCGACGCGATTCGTCGCGGGCTCGAACTGCACGATGGGTGTCGTGACGATGACCTCGTGCGCATCGCCTTCGGCCCGCACTCGACCTACGCGCTCAGCACGGCGGAACTCGAACGTGTCTGCATGTTTGCTGATGAACTCGATGCACCCGTGCACATCCATCTGCACGAGAACGCGCAGGAAGTGGCAGATTCCCGTCGCCTGCACGGTGCGACGCCCGTAGCCCGGCTGGACGCTATCGGCCTGTTGACGCCGCGACTCCAGGCCGCCCACATGACGGTGGTCGATGATGCCGACCTCGAACGGATGACGTCCCGCGGCGCGAGCGTGATTCATTGTCCACAGTCGAATCTCAAGCTTGGCAACGGTCTCTGCCCACTGACCCGCTTGCTCGAGGCCGGCGTGCGTGTGGGAATCGGCACTGACGGGGCAGCCAGCGGCAATGACCTGGATCTGTTCGACGAGTTGCACACCGCTGCGCTCCTGGCCAAAGGCATCACTGCCGATCCGACAGCGCTGCCCGCCCACGCCGCACTCGAACTGGCAACCCTCGGCGGCGCGCGCGCGCTTGGCCTCGATCACCTGATCGGGTCAATCGAGGTCGGCAAGTGTGCCGACCTCATCGCCCTCGATCTGACGGGTGCCGGTGCGGTGCCGATCAACCGCATCGAAGCCGCACTGGTGTATGGTGGCTCCGCACACTTCGTGACGCATGTATGGGTCAACGGACGGTGCATCATGAATGACAGGGTGCTGACGACGATCGATGAGCGCGCTGCACTCGAACGAGCGGCTCATTGGGGTCGACGAATCAATGCTGAAAACTGACGGCCGACATCGAGCGGGGAACTACGCGTGCAGGTAAACGTCGATCGCGACGAGATCGCCAAGTTCGAAGCGCTGGCGCATCGCTGGTGGGATCCGACGGGCGACTTTCGTCCGCTCCACGACATCAACCCCGTGCGCATCGCATACATCACCGAGCGCTGTGCGCCAGAAGGTGCGCGCGCGGTCGATATCGGCTGTGGTGGCGGTATCCTCAGCGAGGCGCTTGCAGCCGCAGGCGCCGACGTGATGGGAATCGACATGGGTGAAGCACCGCTCGCGGTTGCCCGTCTACATGCGCTCGAATCGGGTGTCGAGGTGGACTATCGGCAGACCACGGCGGAAGAACTGGCCGAATCGATGGCCGAATCCTTCGACCTGGTTACCTGTCTCGAGATGCTCGAACACGTGCCAGACCCCGCCTCCGTCGTTGCTGCCTGCGCGCGACTCGCGCGTCCCGGCGGCCACCTCGTGTTCTCGACCATCAATCGCAATCCGAAGGCATGGGCGCTGGCCGTGGTCGGCGCCGAGTACGTGCTGGGACTACTGCCGCGCGGTACCCACGAGTACGACAAGTTCATCAAGCCCGCGGAACTGGCCCGGTGCGCACGCGATGCGCAACTCAATGTCGTCGACATTCGCGGCATGTCCTACAACCCCTTCACGCGCTCTGCCTCACTCGGTAGCGACGTGGATGTGAACTACCTGCTGTATGCCAGAAAGCCCCTACGCTGATCTGCTCGAGGCGATGCGCCATTGGCGCTTCGAGCCACCGCACGACTTGCTGGCGGACCGAGTCGTGCTGGTAACCGGCGCAGGCGCAGGCATCGGCCGCGCTGCCGCGCGGTGTTTCGCCCACTTTGGCGCCAATGTCGTGCTACTCGGTCGCACGCAGGCGAAGCTCGAAGCAGTGTTCGACGACATCCTTGCGTCCACCACCACGGATCCCACGATCGTGCCTTGCGACCTCGAACATGCGACTCCAGCGCACTTCGCAGAGCTCAACGACTCGATCCGCAAACACTATGGCCGCCTCGATGGCCTGCTACACAACGCAAGCGCGCTGGGTCCGCGCGTGCCCTTCGAGCACTACGATGCAGCGGCATGGCGCCGTGTCATGCGTGTGAACGTCGACGCGGCCGCCGAGCTGACACGCGCGGTGCTGCCGGTGTTGCGGCAATCGACCGATGCGTCGATCGTTTTCACGAGTTCCAGTGTCGGCCGCAAGGCACGCGCGTACTGGGGCGCGTACGCGGTGTCGAAGTTCGCCACCGAAGGCCTCATGCAACTGCTCGCCGACGAACTCGAGCACGAACGCATCCGCTGCAACAGCATCAATCCTGGCGCGACCCGAACCGCCATGCGGGCGACCGCGTATCCGGGCGAGGACCCGACCACCGTAGCCGCACCCGAGTCTCGACTCGATCTCTATCTCTATCTGCTCTCGAGTCTGTCGACGGACACCAGTGGTGATGCGTTCGATGCGCGCGACTGGGTGTACCGCCGGAAAAATACGTCAGAACATTGACGCGGCGACCGTTCTCCGGCGCGCCCGGCGCCGTTTTGTCGTCAAAGTGCGGTGTTCTGTGACGCAGTTCCGCCGGCATGGAAGCTGCATTGACTCCAACGTCACCCAGCAGCGCCGGAAAATCGACATGCAGCCAGCTTCCGTTCTTCGCACCAACCGCGAATCAATCTCGTGGGAGCGGGCTTGCCCGCGAAGCAATCCAGAACACCCAATCACTCGTTCGCGCGCCAGCGCGCCCCCAAAGCGCATCGCTCCCACTTCGATGGACCCGATCCTGCTGGTACGCATCGATGACGAGGTATTGACTGATCGCACGCGCAGTCGAATTACGCTGTTGATCGCGGCGCTGATCCCGCATCCTGATTGGATGTTCAATTTCGACTCGCGCACCATAGCGGTCCCGTTGGGTGGTCGTGATACTGTCGATGAGGGGTTTCTCGCGGAACGCATCAGATTGATGGTGGCTGCGACGTCGGCCGCGCTACACGCGCCAACGGTCACGGTCGCGATCGCAACTGCCGATCAACTGCGCGACCAACGCAGTGCCGCCATCGACGCAATGCGCCGTGGACGCAATCGCGTGATCAGTTTTTCGGGCGTTCGATGAGTGCGCTCTTGGTGCGACGACGTTTGGCGGCGCTCGGACGCAGCACTGCCAGCTTAGGGACGGGTAGATCGACCAGCCGATACAGCGACCCGACGTCCGAGGCCGATAGCTCCGTCCAGGTTCCGCGCTTCACCGCCGCGGGCAATCCCACCGAGCCGTAACGCACTCGCTTCAGGCGCGATACCCGAATCCCTTGAGATTCGAACAAGCGCCGCACCTCGCGGTTGCGACCTTCGAGCAGCGTGACGTGATACCAGTGGTTGCGGGCCGTACCGCCACCGTAGCGAATGTCGGCAAAGCGAGCCAGGTCGCCATCTTCGAGCAGCACGCCGTCACGCAACATGGCCATCGTCGCAGAATCGAGGTTGGCATCTACCCTGACGACGTATTCCCGCTCCACACCCGCGCCCGGATGCATGAGTCTGTTGGCCAGGGCGCCGTCGTTGGTAAACAGTAGAAGCCCACTCGAATTGATGTCGAGCCTGCCAACGGAAACCCAGCGACCGCGCGACAGCCGCGGCAGACTGTCGAAGCACGTGGGCCGGCCCTCGGGATCGTTGCGGGTGCAGATTACGCCTTCCGCCTTGTTCAGGAGCAGCACCCGTGCACCCCCCTGATTGGCACCCGAAGCGCTGCGTCGTCGCTCGATGCCGTCGACGCGGATGCGGTCGGATTCACCGACCCGGGTGCCGATTGTCGCGACGCTGCCGTTGACCTCGACCCGGCCGGCCGCAATCCAGCGCTCGAGTTCGCGGCGCGAACCGAGGCCGAGGTCCGCCAGCACCTTCTGCAACTTCTCGGTTGCCGCGTTGCTCGCCTGACCACGTTCCGCGCGCCTGCGCCCGCCGCCGGCAGATCGTGTCACGAGCCGCGCTCGGTTCCCGACACAGGCAGAACGTCGATCGCGCCATGTTCATCGACCGCATCTGCCACTGCATCTTCGATGTCGGCCTCATCATCGACTTCGAAGGAAACCAGCGGCGGCGCATATTCGGGTCCGGCGCCGGCGAGTTCCGCTTCGATCGGTTCCAGCAACGCCTTGATCTCCGGCAATGGCGGCAACTCGTCGAGCGCCTTGAGCCCGAAATAATCGAGGAACGCCTTACTCGTGCCATACATCGCGGGTCGACCCGGCACCTCGCGAAAGCCAACGACTCGAATCCAGTCGCGTTCGATCAGCGTGCGGATGATGTTCGAGCCGACGCTGACGCCGCGCACCTGCTCGATGTCACCGCGCGTGACGGGCTGTTTGTAGGCGATGAGCGCCAGCGTCTCGAGCAACGCCCGTGTGTAGCGTGGCGGTCGCTCCTGCCACATGCGACTCATCCAGGGCGCCAAAGACTGTCTGACCTGAAATCGGAACCCCGACGCCACGCGCTTGAGTTCGTAGCCACGACCTTCGCACTCGCGCTCGATCTCGTCGATCACTTCCCTGATTATGACGCGATCACACTCATCGTCGGCAAATACCGCCACGATCTGATCCAGCGACAGCGGCTGATCCGCGCACAATAGCGCGGCTTCCACGATCTGTTTGATGTTGTTGCGTTCGAGCATGTTTGCGCCCAGTAAAAAGTTGGGCCGGTCAATTGACTGCGGCACGTAGATAGATCGGTGCGAACGCCTCGTTCTGCACCAGGTCGATGAGCCCCTCGCGGAGCAGTTCCATGATCGCCAGAAATGTCACGATCACGCCCATGCGTCCCTCGCGCATGTTGAAAAGACCCACAAAGGGCATGAATTCCTCCGGCGCGCCGTTGATCTGCGCGAGCACGTCACTCATCCGTTCACGGACCGACAACGGCTCGAGCTGCACAGAGTGACGCTGGAACATCTCTACGCGGTTGAGCACCGAAGCCAGCGCGATCAGCACTTCCTTGAGATCGACTTCGGGCGCCGCCTTCGTGATCCCGAGGTCCGGCGCCGCGGCGTAGGCCCGGAAGATGTCGCGTTCCATACGCGGCAACTGATCGATCTCTTCGGCTGCGGTCTTGAAGCGCTCGTATTCCTGCAAGCGGCGGATCAGCTGAGCGCGAGGGTCCTCTTCATCGTCTTCGTCGAAACTCGGACGCGGCAGCAACATACGGGACTTGATCTCCGCCAGGAGCGCCGCCATCACCAGGTACTCGGCGGCGAGTTCGAGCTGCATTGAATGCATGAGCTCGATGTACTCCATGTATTGACGCGTCACTTCGGCGACCCGCACCTGGAGGATGTCGAGGTTCTGGCGCCTGATCAGATAGAGCAGAAGGTCGAGCGGCCCTTCGAAGGTGTCGAGAAAGACTTCGAGGGCATCCGGCGGAATGTAGAGATCGACCGGCAGCTCCGACACCGCCTCGCCGCTCACGACGGCGATGGTATCGGCGGACTGCTCCCGCAAGGCACCTAGACGCACGACGTTTGCGGGGGGATGTTCCAGCGATTCGGCTTTTGGATTCATCAGTGGCTGATTCCGATGGCGGAACGCACTTCGTCGAGCGTCTCGCGCGCAACGTCGCGAGCGCTTTCCGAGCCTTCGAGTAGAATCGAGCGTACGAGGTCAGGATCACTCTCGAACTGGCGCGCCCGATCGCGCATCGACGCCTGTTCTTCGTTGATCGCCTCGATCAATGGTGCCTTGCATTCGAGGCAGCCGATACCGGCCGATCGACAACCTTGGGTCACCCAACTGCGCCGATCATCGTCGGAGTAGATTTCGTGCAGCGAAAACACGGGACATCGCGCAGGCTCCCCTGGATCCGTGCGGCGCACGCGCGCTGGGTCCGTCGTCATCGTGCGGATCTTCTGTGCCACGACATCGGGTTCTTCACGCAGCCGGATCGTGTTGTTGTAGGACTTCGACATCTTTTCACCGTCGAGGCCAACCACCTTCGGTGTCTGTGTCAGCAGCGGTTTGGGTTCCGGCAGCACGATCCGTCCGCCGCCTTCGAGGTACCCGTACAGACGTTCGCGGTCACCGATCGACAGGTTCTGCTGCTCCGCGAGGAGCGCGCGTGCGCGCTCGAGGCTCTCCACGTCACCGCCGGTCAGATAGGCGTCGCGCAGCGTCGTGTAGATGCGAGCAACCTTCTTGCCCATCTTCTTCACCGCCGCCTCGGCATGCTGTTCGAACCCGGGCTCCCGTCCGTAGATGTGGTTGAAGCGTCGCGCCACCTCCCGCGTCAACTCGACGTGAGCGACCTGATCGGACCCCACTGGTACATGCCCTGCGCGATAGGCCAGGATGTCGGCGGACTGCAACAGCGGATATCCCAGAAAGCCGTAGGTGGCGAGATCCTTGTCGTTCAGCTTCAGCTGCTGATCCTTGTAACTGGGCACACGCTCCAGCCAGCTCACCGGCGTGATCATCGACAGTAGCAGGTGTAGCTCCGCGTGCTCGGGTACTTTCGACTGGACAAACAACGTCGACGAGCCCGGATTCACGCCCGCGGCCAACCAGTCCACCACCGTATCGAAAGTGAACTGCTCGATGTCATAGGGCTCATCGTAGTGGGTGGTCAGTGCATGCCAGTCGGCCACGAAGAAGAAGCACTCGTATTCGTGCTGCAACTGAATCCAGTTTTTCAGAACACCGTGATAGTGGCCGAGATGCAGACGGCCAGTGGGTCGCATGCCAGACACGACCCGCTGGTCGGAGTCGCTACTACTCAATCCTGATCCTCGGGGCAAAATGCCCGCGCATTATACCCACGGCGGGCGATGTGCTTCATTGGAAGGTTCCGAGGCCCTGACGCACCACGGTCGGCTCGGAATCCGTCAGGTCCACCACGGTGGTGGGGATGAACCCACCGGCACCGCCATCGATGATCAGATCGACCTGACGCTCCAAGCGCGCCCGGAATTCCTCGGGTTGCGAAAGGGGTGTCGTCTCGCCGGGCATGATCAGGCTTGTCGACATGAGCGGCTCACCCACGGCCTCGAGCAGTGCCTGGGCAATGGGATGGGCCGGCACCCGTAGCCCGATGGTCTTGCGCCGGGGATGCACCAGGCGCCGCGGCACCTCGCGACTCGCCTGCAACAGAAAGGTGAATGGGCCGGGCGTCAGTCGCTTCAGGATTCGATAGCTCCAGTTGTCTACGCGCGCGTAGTTCGACAGTTCCGACAGATCTCGGCAGACGAGGGTGAAGTGATGCAGTTTGTCGAGTCGACGAATGGCCCGGATACGCTCCAGTCCTGCCTTGTCGCCGATCTGGCACGCAAGCGCATAGGTCGAATCCGTTGGATAGACGATCACGCCGCCCCCTCGAACGATGTCAGCGGCCTGTTTGAGCAGCCGCATCTGCGGGTGCGTCGGATGGATCGAAAAGTACTGGCTCACGGAAGATTTTTCTCAGAACCTGGACCGCGCTTCCTTCAGCACGGGTCGCGAATCTCTTATGATTCGCGCACCACCAGATACCCGACCTCATGCAATTTCTCGAATTCGTCCCCATTCTAGTCTTCGTCGCCGTCTATTACTTTGCCGACATCTTTGCGGCCACCGCAGCGATCATGATCGCGGTGGGCCTGCAGATGGCCGCAACGCGACTCGCGGGCCGCCCGATCAGCCAACAGCTCAAGGTGACGTTCTGGCTCACGCTCATTTTCGGCGGTCTGACCCTCGTGCTGCAGGACAAGCTGTTCATCCAATGGAAGCCGACGATCGTCAACTGGGCGCTGGCCACGGCACTCCTGATCAGCCAATTCGTCGGTGAGCGGAACCTCATCGAGCGGATGCTCGGCCGACAAATGGAGTTGCCGCCCCGGATCTGGAAGACCCTCAACCTTGGCTGGGCCACGGGCTTCATCATTGCCGGCGTGTTGAATCTGGTGGTCGCCTACAACTTCAGCGAGTCCTTCTGGGTGAACTACAAACTGATCGGTGGCTTTGCCATCACGCTGATCTACATCGTGATCACCTACGCTTATCTCGCCACGTCGGGCCATCTGACCGCGCTGGAAGCGGCCGGCAAGACCCGGGAGTCGAACCCGTGAAGCTCATCGAGATGGGCTGCGTCCTGACGCTTGCATTGGTCGCGCTGAGTCCGCCGACCTACGCCGACACGCAATGGATCTCCGACGTATTCACCGTACCGCTGCGCAGCGGCCCATCCAACGCCCACCGCATCCTGCATCGCGGACTGCCGAGCGGCACGCCGCTGGAAGTGCTGAGCATCGATGACGCCAGCGGTTTCGCCCAGGTTCGCACCGTCAATGGCACCGAGGGCTGGATCACCGCGCAGTACCTCGTCAAAGAACCGATTGCACGCGAGCAACTCGAGGCTGCAAAGCGACGGTTGGCCAGCCTGGAACGAGAACTCGCCGATCGTGCCAAGCGCGTATCTGAACTTGCCTCGAGCGGCAGCGACGTCGCCGCACTCAACGAAGAGCTCAATGCCCAGGTCCAGCGACTGGACGCCGAACTGTCGGAACTCAAGCGTGTGTCCGCAGACGCGATCGCAACGCGTGCCCGCAATGAAGAATTGAAACGACTCAACGATCGACTGCAGGGTGAAGTCAACGAACTGATCGACGACACACATGCCTTGCGCAGTGATGTCCAGCAACGAGGTATGTGGATTGGTGCGGCGCTCGTGCTCGCGGGGCTCATTGGCGGTGCCTTGATCAAGGCTCGGCCACGGCGCAGCGGCTGGTCGTGATCGCACTGTCGGTCAATCTGAACAAGGTCGCTTGGCTGCGCAACGCACGCGGCGGCGGCCGTCCAAGCGTGGTCGCCGCGGCCCGCACGGTAATCGAGGCCGGTGCGTACGGCATTACCGTGCATCCTCGCCCGGATCAGCGTCACATCACACCGAGCGACGTCGACAACATTGCCACGCTGCTCGCCGACGACTTCCCCGGCACGGAATACAACATCGAAGGAAATCCCTACGCGGACGCCCGCCCCAACGGCTATCCCGGCTTTTCGACACTCGTGGCCCAGGCACGGCCGCATCAGTGCACGCTGGTGCCCGACGACGACGGGCAGCTCACCTCGGATCACGGCTGGGATCTGACGGGCGACACGGGCGCGCTGCGAGAAGCCATCAGCCGCTACCAGGCCGGCGGCGCGCGGGTGAGCCTGTTCATGGGCACCGATCTCGATCAGATCGATCGTGCGGCTGGGATCGGTGCCGACCGGATCGAGCTGTACACGGGACCGTTTGCTGCTGCGGTGTCCACACACGGTGCTGACAGCACAGCGGCGCAGACCAGCCTTGCAGCCTTCGCCCGCGCTGCAAAACATGCGGCCGGCATCGGCCTTGGCGTCAATGCCGGCCACGATCTCGATCTCGACAACCTGCCACTGTTCGCGCGTATCGACGGGATCCTGGAAGTGTCGATCGGTCACGCACTGATCGCCGATGCGCTGGACCTCGGACTCGACGCTGCGGTGCGCGCGTATCTTGCCGCACTCGCGCGAAATCCATGAATCAGCCACAAGGATAATCATGCAGATCCGCTTCGCACTTCTCACACTCGTGCTGCTGGCGGGCGCCCAGAGCCTCGCTCAGGATCGCGTCCAGATCGACACCAGCTCCGGTTCGATCGTGGTGCAGCTCTTTCCGCAACAGGCACCCGCAACCGTCGCGAATTTCATCAAACACGTACAGGCCAAGTACTACGACGGCCTGATCTTCCACCGCGTCATCCCCAATTTCATGATCCAGGGCGGCGGCTACGATGCGCAGATGAAACCACGCGAACCCCTCGGCACGGTCGTGAATGAATCGAACAACGGGCTGCGTAACGAACGTGGCACGCTCGCCATGGCGAGGATGTCGGATCCTGATTCAGCTGACTCCCAGTTCTTCATCAACGTACGCACCAACCCGCATCTGGATGCCGCGCCTGGCCGACCCGGCTACGCGGTGTTTGGTCGCGTCATCAAAGGGATGGATGTCGCCGAGATGATCGAGCTGTCGGACACCGGCATAGCGCAAGGCATGGCGGGCGTGCCGATCACGCCCATTGTCATTCTGCAAATCACGCTGCTCGACGACGCTGCCGAATCAGGTTGAGGGCCGCATTGGACGCGCGTTTAGACACCCTGCGTCATGCATGGGTATGATTGCCCGCTTTTTTTCATCCGTTCACAGAGACCATTCATGAAGACAACACTCGTTGCCGCGGCCGTCGCCATTCTGCTTGCCGCGGTCGTCACCGAAGTCCACTTCCGCCTGTTCCTCGATGCCTATTTCGCGCTGTGGGCGTTGACTGCCGTGGCAATTTTCCTCGGCGCATTCATCACATTGCGCGCGAGCGCGTCGATAGCGGGCGCCAGCGCAACCCCCGTTCGCGCCGAGCGCCAGCGCGCG